>NZ_CP016226.1:1222735-1528419 GCF_013377235.1 Mannheimia varigena
AAAAATTGAGCAGCTAGGCAGAAAAAATAATAAACCAGTGATGATAGTGTTACTAGAACATTTTCACTCATCACATTCTATTTACCGAACACATTCAACTTCAATGATTGCTGCGCGTAAACAATTCCACCTGATTGGATTAGGTAGTGATGCTGTTGATGAAGCTGGTCAGCAGGTATTTGACGAGTTTCATGTTTTACCACATGATGGCTCTTTATTTGAACGTCTTAGCTTCGTAAAAGATATATGCGAACAAAACAATCCTGCTGTATTCTATATGCCAAGTATCGGCATGGATTTAACCACTATTTTTGCGAGTAATACTCGCTTAGCGCCAATTCAAGCTGTAGCATTAGGACATCCTGCAACAACACATTCTGATTTCATTGAATATGTTATTGTAGAAGATGATTATGTTGGTTCAGAGGAATGTTTTAGCGAAACATTACTTCGATTACCTAAAGATGCCTTACCGTATGTGCCATCAGCATTAGCTCCAACTAGTGTAGAGTATCGTTTGCGTGAAAACCCAGAAGTGGTCCAGATTGGTATTGCATCTACTACAATGAAACTAAACCCATACTTTTTAGAAGCCTTAAAAGTTATTCGTGATAGAGCAAAAGTAAAAGTGCATTTCCACTTTGCATTAGGGCAATCAAGTGGTATTACACACCCTTATGTAGAGCGATTTATTAAAAGCTATTTGGGAAATGATGCAACTGCACATCCTCATTCACCATATGATGAATATCTACAAATTCTGCACAACTGCGATATGATGCTTAACCCATTCCCATTTGGTAATACAAACGGCATTATTGATATGGTGACTCTTGGATTAGTGGGTATTTGTAAGACTGGTCCTGAGGTTCACGAACATATTGATGAGGGGTTATTTAAACGTCTTGGATTGCCCGAGTGGCTTATTACTCAAACCGCGGATGAATATGTTGCTCAAGCAATTCGTTTAGCGGAAAATCACAAAGAACGTTTAGCTCTCCGACGTGATATTATTGAGAATAATAAACTGCAAACTTTATTCTCTGGCGATCCGAGCCCAATGGGGAAAATATTCCTAGCCAAAGTAAATGAATGGCTAGAAACACAACATTAAATTTCCGATAAAGTTAAAGCCTAAGTAATCATTAATTACTTAGGCTTTTTGCAAAAAATTTATCGAATCTAACCGCTTGTATTAACCCAAAGCAGCACCACTTAAGCCGATAAAGAAGCCTGCAATAGTTGCGCTCATTAAGTTCGCTAATGTACCACCAATAACCGCTTTTAAGCCTAAGCGAGCGATGTCTGAACGGCGAGTTGGAGCCATACTACCAATACCACCAATTAATACTGCAATGGAGCTAATATTAGCGAAACCACATAATGCGAAGGTAATAATTGCTTTGGTTTTATCGCTTAGTTGCACGACTGAATCAGGTTGCAAATACTTGGCAAATTCTAGGTAACCTACAAACTCATTTACCGCTAGCTTCATACCGATCATCTGTCCTGCAATATCAGCATCTTCCCAAGGCACACCAATAATAAAGGCAAGAGGCTGGAATAAATAGCCTAATAGAATTTGAAGCGTTAAATCTTCATGCCCAAACCAGCCACCAATTCCGCCGATAATTCCGTTAAGTAATGCAATCACCGCAATAAAGGCAATCAACATCGCCCCAACATTAATTGCTAAAGACACCCCAGAACTTGCACCGTTAGCTAAGGCTTCCACCACATTATTCGGTTTTTCAATTTCAACGTTTTCATCAATCGTATCTGAAATGCGTTCATTTTGTGGATACATTAATTTCGCAAATAGCAACCCTGCAGGTGCAGCCATAAATGACGCCGCAATTAAGTAAGTTAAAGGAACGCCCATTCCCGCATAACCAGCCATTACAGAACCTGCGATGGAAGCTGTTCCACCTACCATTACGGCAAAGAGTTCTGAATCACTCATTCGGCTGATATAAGGTTTTACCACTAATGGAGCTTCAGTTTGTCCAACGAAAATATTCGCCGCCGCCGACATAGATTCCGCCTGTGAAGTACCAAGTAATTTTTGTAATCCACCACCAATAATTTTAATCACCCATTGCATTACGCCAATGTAGTAGAGTAATGAAATCAGTGCAGAGAAGAAGATAATAATTGGTAATACTTTAATGGCGAACACAAAGCCAATGCTACTATTACTTGGATCAGCTAAGTTACCAAATAGAAAGGAAATACCTTCGTTTCCATAACTAATCACTTTACTCACACCATTTGCGGTGGCAAGTAACGCATCCCGCCCTGCTGGCACATAAAGAATGAGTGCGGCAAAAGCAATTTGAATGGCTAATGCACCAAATACGGTTCGCAAATTAATTGCACGTCGATTATTAGACAGCAAAGCCCCAATACCTAATAGGACAAAAACGCCGATAATACTAATAAATATATCCATAGAGAACTCCGTTAGTAGATAGTAATAATTTTGTTTATTCCACACTGTTTAGCAAATGCCGCCAGTTTATCTGCTTGCTCAATGCTTGGTACAA
The DNA here is from genome assembly GCF_013377235.1 of Mannheimia varigena. Classification (NCBI taxonomy): domain Bacteria; kingdom Pseudomonadati; phylum Pseudomonadota; class Gammaproteobacteria; order Pasteurellales; family Pasteurellaceae; genus Mannheimia; species Mannheimia varigena. Next base: position 1,225,282 of record NZ_CP016226.1, read on the forward strand.
AGCGGGCTAAACCTTCTTCGTCCCTCGCTCCTTTAGTATGCATTCGAATAATTTTGAGTAATACGTCTGGATAAGGGCTGAGTAATTGAGCTACTTTTTCGAGTAAATGATAGGCATCATAAAACTCGTTAAGGTAAACTAAACGCACTTCTTCTACCTTATCAAGCGGTAATAATTTAGCTAAATTTTGCAAATTGCGAGCCAAGTTTTCAAGCTTAATATGATTAATGCTTGGAATTACTTGTTCTGGCGCTTTGCCCGCCCGATTTTTTCGATCAAAACAGAGCGTTTGTAAACCTGCTCCATCGCCTTTGAGATCAAACAGAAATTTATCAGTAACCTCAATTAACGGCTTAGTTGCCTCAAAATCAAAAAAGCCACTGCTATCTAAATAACAGGTTAAGCCTTTTTGGCGAAATGCTTCAAACAGCGGAACTAATTTTTTGTGATGAATCGTTGGTTCGCCCCCCGAGATTGTAACACCTCGAATAAAAGGCACAGCATCCATCGCCTGATCATATAAGTATTGTAAGCTGACCTGTTTTGCTTCTTCCGTATAACGAGGAATCGTTTCCGGATTATGGCAATACAGGCAATTTAGCTTACAGCCTTGTAGAAAAATACTTGTGCGGTTGCCCAGCCCTTCCACATTAGAAAAGGGAATAATGCGGTGCAACGGTACAAAAATATCAGAAAGCGCAACCATTTTATTGTGCCGCAGTTACATTTTCTTCATCACGCAACTGACGGTCGAATACTTTGGCACAATCATCCGTACCCGCACCATACCAAGTAGTATCACGCAATACAGCTTCGCCTTTACGATAGCGTTCCACTTCGCTTTTCTTCACTAGATAGCCCGTTACTCGAATTAAATCGGTATTTTTCAAGTAAGTGGTAATGTAGCGATAGCCTTGTTCAAATGAGCCATCAATAATATCCACAACGGCATCTAAATGGTCGGTGTAGGTTTGGTCAAACGCAAACAGATCGCCCGTACCAGATGGGAAATATTTATGGAAAGGGGCAGATTGTTTTAAATGAGCCAATAGTGTTGGTTCTTGCCCGACACGAATACGGTGGGCTGGCGTATTGAGTTTATCTTCTTCGTGGTTACTTGCCCCAACTTGAGCGTGTAGTAAATAGTGATCGTTAGTACGCTCTGCATATACACCTTGATGATCATTATTCACTTCTTGGAGTTTATCCATAATTAAAGTCGCAATTTCATCACCACGTTTGCTTTGCCCAAAGGTTTCTTTTAATCCTTCTTGCTCTAATAAATGATTGACTGCATCTGCAAGCCCTACAATCGCAAACATTCCAGTAAAGTTCGTACGTTTAATAAAACCTTCGTGAACCAAGAAACTGCTCTCAAAGAAGTTACTTTCTTCTACCAAGAATTTATGGCGTTTGTCCATTGTGGAAAGGGCGAGATTTGCCACTTTTGGCAATAACTCGTTCACCATTTCATCAACGCTGGAGCAAGCTCGTCCGATTGTACCTAAACGCAAGCGGGTTAAGGTGTAAGCACCTCCGCACTCCGGCAAGGCGTTGTAGCAGCTCGCAATGCCGTATTCATCGCCTAAATCTTGGCGGTAGTAGGCATCGTTGGCAAAAGAAGGTTTGGAAACCAGCAAACACGCTTTCGCGGCTAATTCGGCAAATTCACGCGAAGTTTTGTTTTTATCATAACGAATGGTCATATTTGGCGTGGTGTTTTCTAACTCAATTACCGCTTTTAAAATCAAACGACCAGCCTTGGTGTCGTAAGGACCAATATTGGCATGGCAGAACGAATCTGCAATAGTTTTATCAATGTGGTTCAAGAAACGTTTGATCTTAATGTAATCTTGCTCTTCATCCGTAATGAATGGGTCAAGCAAGGCATCTAAACGCCCGATATACACAGGGTAAGTGGTGATAGACGGAACATGGGAGTAAATAATCAGCAAGCCGTCTAACGCTTCATCTAAATTGGTTGGCGGCGGTAAGTCTAAGAATTTGCAGCCTTTTTCGATATAAACATTGTAATCCGGCAAAATATAGCGTGGTCGGTAAATCGCATAACCCTCGCATAAATCGCAAATCATCTGATTATTAATGTAAGACCACTCTTCTTCGGTATAGCCCAACAGTTCAACCGGGCTGAATAACCGCTCGGCAATGTTGCCCAAGCTCATTAATTTTTGGTGGTAGGTTAAATTTTTTGCTTTTACCACATCAAGGATATCTTGTAATGAAGCCTGCATAGCGTTCTCCTGCATTTAAAATTATTGGAGGGAAATTTTAACTAAACTTAGAGAAAATTACTGTGATTTAGATCACAGTTTGTCTTAATATACCCGAAAAGAATAAGGCAAACGATTGCTTAAATTTGCAAAAAATTCTCTTTTTATGACCGCTTGTATCTTGCCATAAAATTAAGGTGTAAAATAAGGTTACAATTACATTTTATATCGAAAAGGAATAAATAAAATGGCACATAAACATTTCAATCAGCACTATCTAGAAATGCAAGAACATTTTTTATATGTGCCATATTTACACCACCACCGCCGCATTCGGGTACTATTGCCGAAAGATTACCGCCAAGAAAGTTGGGAGCGCTATCCTGTGCTCTATATGCACGATGGGCAGAATGTGTTTTACAGTAAAGAGTCTTACTCCGGTCATTCGTGGAAAATTATTCCAACCATTAAATCGCACCAAGAATTTCCGAAAATGATCATTGTCGGCATTGATAACGCCGGTAAAGATCGTTTAAACGAATACGGTCCGTGGAAAACCACCACTGGATCAACCCCTGAGACTAGAAATGCCGGTGGTTTGGGAGCGGAATATGCCACTTGGGTAGTAGAAACAGTGAAACCTTTTATCGACATTCACTACCGCACCAAGCTCGAACGTGAATACACATTGCTTGCCGGCAGCTCAATGGGCGGCATTATCACCGCTTATATGGGTAGCCGCTACCCACATATTTTCGGGCATTTAGGCGTATTCTCTCTTGCCTCGTGGTTCAGCGAGCCTGATTTCTTACATTTTGTTCATCACTATCCAATCAGCCCAAACACCAAAGTGTTTATTCAGGTCGGCACGAACGAGGGCGATGAAATCGACTCGCACTTTATCTCAAATATGAATCAAACTTACATCGACTGCTCGCTCAATTACTATCAGTCGCTAATTCGTACCGGCGTACCGTTGAACAACATTCGCCTTCGTATTATGGCAAATGAAATCCACCACGAAATGCACTGGGCAGATCATTTTATTGAATTTTTACATTTTTCATTAATGAATAGATAACCTTTAGTACATCATTACAAGCGGTGTTATTTTTAATAAATTTTACTACTATAAAAAACAAAAAGCCCAATGTTTCCATCGGGCTTTTTGTTGAACTTAAAGTTCTGGTAAGTTAAATCAAAAATTATTTGATTTCTACTTTTGCACCAGCTTCTTCTAATTCTTTCTTAAGTGCTTCAGCTTCTGCTTTAGAAATGCCTTCTTTTAATGCAGCTGGAGCAGATTCAACTAAGTCTTTAGCTTCTTTTAAGCCTAAACCTGTTGCACCACGTACTGCTTTGATTACTGCAACTTTGTTAGCACCAGCTTCTGCTAATACTACGTCAAATTCAGTTTTCTCTTCTGCTGCCGCTGCACCTGCTGCTGGAGCTGCTGCTACTGCTGCCGCTGCTGAAACACCGAATTTTTCTTCCATCGCAGTGATTAATTCAACGATTTCTGATACTGATTTAGAAGCAATCGCTTCAATGATTTGTTCGTTAGTTAATGACATAACAATCGATTCCTAAAGTAAAATAAGTTGTTAAACGAATAAAGAAGAGTGCTTAAAATTAAGCTGCTGCTTCCATTTGATCGCGTAATGCTGCAAGAGTGCGAACAAGTTTGCCTGCCGCAGCTTCTTTCATTGTGCCCATTAAACGTGCAATTGCTTCTTCGTAAGTTGGTAAGGTTGCTAAGAATGCAACATCTTGTGTTTTACCTTCAAAGGCTGCACCTTTAACTTCAAACTCTTTATTTGTTTTCGCAAATTCAGTGAATAAACGTGCTGCTGCACCTGGGTGTTCATTCGAGAATGCGATAAGAGTTGGACCTGTAAACGTATCTTTTAAGCATTCGAAATCTGTGCCTTCCACTGCACGGCGTAATAAAGTATTACGCACTACTTGCATTGTAACGCCAGCTTCACGAGCTGCTTTACGTAACTCAGTCATTTTTTCAACTGTAACGCCACGAGAATCCGCAACAACAGCTGAAAGTGCACCTTTGGCAGCTTCGTTTACTTCAGCAACAATCGCTTGTTTGTCTTGAAGATTTAATGCCATTGGTTTTAGCTCCTGATACACTCTGCCTTTTCAAGCAGAATTTACAAAAAATCCCAAAAATATTACCGCTTGTAATAAGCTGCAATCTTCTGAGCCTAAGGTGTACAGAAGCAGATAATTCTGTCTGTTCACCATCTATGTAGGATTATTAAGTTTTCACCCCTACAGTCTTAGACGGGGCTTAGATAGGCTAAGCACCATCAGCTTGCTCTCGCAAGTTAAGGTCGCAAATTATACAGATAATCTGCAACCCTGTAAAGTTTTAACTTCTAACTAGAAATTAAAGTGAAGCTTGATCAACAGCAACACCAGCACCCATAGTTGTAGAGATGCTTACTTTCTTGATGAAGATACCTTTCGCTGTAGTCGGCTTAGCTTTAGTTAATGCCGCTAATAATGCGTTTAAGTTATCTTTTAATTGTTCAGCTGAAAAATCTGCTTTACCGATAGTAGTATGGATAATACCATTTTTATCGTTACGGTAACGGATCTGACCTGATTTTGCATTTTTAACTGCTTCAGCAACGTTTGGTGTTACAGTACCTACTTTTGGGTTTGGCATTAAGCCGCGTGGACCTAATACTTGACCTAATTGACCAACAACACGCATTGCATCTGGAGAAGCGATAACAACATCAAAGTTCATTTCGCCTTTTTTGATTTGCTCTGCTAAGTCTTCCATACCCACTAAGTCAGCACCCGCTGCTTTCGCTGCTTCTGCGTTTGCACCTTGTGTAAACACAGCAACACGAGCTGTACGACCAGTACCGTGTGGAAGTACAGTTGCACCACGCACGTTTTGGTCTGATTTACGAGGGTCGATACCTAAGTTTACTGCAACATCTACGCTTTCAACAAATTTCGCTGTTGCGAATTTTTTTAACACTTCAACTGCTTCGTTGATGTCATAAGCTTTAGTAGAATCTACGCCAGCTTTAATTGCTTTCATTTTTTTAGTCAATTTAGCCATTGTATTATTCCTCTACGATTAAGCCCATTGAGCGAGCTGTACCAGCGATTGATTTCATTTTGGTTTCAATAGTTGCACCAGTCATATCGGCTGCTTTAGTTTCAGCGATTTGACGGATTTGCTCTTGAGTTACTGTACCCACTTTATCTTTGTTCGGTTTACCAGAACCTGATTTGATACCTACCGCTTTTTTCAGTAATACTGCCGCTGGAGGGGTTTTGGTAACGAATGTGAAAGATTTATCTGCATATACAGTGATAACAACTGGGATTGGTAAACCTTTTTCTAAGCTCTCAGTACGAGCGTTGAATGCTTTACAGAATTCCATAATGTTAACACCTTGTTGACCTAATGCAGGACCAACTGGTGGTGATGGGTTAGCCATACCCGCTGCAACTTGCAGTTTAACGTAGGCTTGGACTTTTTTTGCCATTTTAAAGTTTCCTTTGTTGTGGGTGATAACGCTGAAAATCAGCTCCCCTGTGGTTTGTTTTACATAAAAATACGAGCCAAACGGCTCGTATGAGGGCGACATTATAATGAGTTAGCGATCGTTTTTCAAGCAGATTTTCTGTTTTGCAAAAAATTGCTAAAAATGAACCGCTTGTTACTGCTTTGATTTACTCGTTTCAATGCCTAGTGCATTTGTAGCGGCATCAAAGATCTGCGTATTGTCGATATATTTACGGCTATTTTCCTCAGCCTTATACACTCGTCCTAAATTCGGCTCTTTGCGAGCAACGCTGTGGAAAAAATCAGCCCCCACACCGTTGGCATAAACTGGCACAAGCTCACGAGTGTGGTTGTCCGTATGCCAGCGAACTAATGGTAACGCTCCAGCTCCTTGATTGATAATTGGCGAGTATGGATTAACATCAGAATCGGGCCCTGCCAGTAAGCCGTTGCCGTGATCGGTAGTTACTATTACAAGGGTTTCTTCCCAAGAACTGTTTTTCTCAACCCAATCAACCGCTGCTTCAACGGCAAGGTTAAAGTCAATCTGTTCTTCAATAATACGGGGTAGATTATTGGCGTGAGCTGCCCAGTCTACTGCTCCACCTTCTACCATTAAGAAAAAGCCATTTGGATTTTGACTCACTAAGTTCAATGCACCCTTCGTCATTGTGGGTAAGTCTGGTTGGTTATCAAGCAAGTTTCCGCTTGTTTGACCTTTACGGCTAAATTGCGTAGTGGAAGCCGTTTGAGTTGTGCCTAATACTTTGGATTTTGAGCCTAAATCAAGGCGTTTTTCGGCAAGAGCAATGAAATCATCTTTCTTTTCAATAAAGTGATAGTCTGTCTGCCCTGAAGTTAATTTTTCCCAAGTGTCTTTACCGCCAACAAAGCGGAATGCTTTGTCATCTTTAGGCTCAATAGATTTTCCATTTTCATCAAAATAAGGGTGCCCTGCTCCCATTACGACTGTCGCTAAGCCTGAATCAACAATTTCCTTACCAATTTCTGCGTAATTATTACGACTTGGGTTATGAGCTAAGAAACCCGCAGGTGTTGCGTGGCTCCATTGTACTGAACTCACAACTCCTAGCGAGCGACCGCTTTCTACTACATATTCGCCAATATGTTTTAATCGCTCATCATCATTCGACCAGTTAATTGCATTGTTATACGTTTTATAACCACTCGCTAATGCAGTTGCTGCTGCAGCACTGTCGGTTGCATCAGATCTGGCATACTCATAACCGTCAAAATAACCGTCATAATTGCCAAGACCACCTTTAAATATATTACTTGATTTTTGATTTCCCCATAATTTTGCAGAATCAAATTTTATTGTACCATCAGCAGTTTTGGTCGCTTGTTTTGAGGTATTTAGTGAATGAGTTGAGGCGAATAGTTTCACCTCAAATTTATCATAAACTTCCTTACCTAATGTGCCGTGTCGATAATAACTGGCAGCATTCCAAGTTTGCATTCCTGCACCATCACTAATCAATAAAATTACATTTTTCGCTTTTGCAGAATTTTGCGTATTTTCGACCGCTTGTTGTGCATTGGCAGATGCCATAAAGCAGAACACAGCAATAGCGGAAAAAGTCAATTGAGTTAGTTTTTTCATAAAGTCCTCTCATAGGTTGTGGTGTGTTACCGCCGCAAATTCTAATCAATATTTATGACACTTTAATGACAACAAATTATAAAAAACAAAACCCCGCATTTGCGGGGTTATCAATAAAGTTGTCTAAATTAAGACTGTTTCTCAACCTGACCAAATTCAAGCTCAACAGGCGTTGCACGACCAAAGATAGAGACAGACACTTTCAAGCGGCCTTTTTCGTAATCCACTTCTTCAACTGTACCAGTAAAATCTGCAAATGGGCCTTCTGTCACAAGAATGCTTTCACCTGGTTGGAACTCTTTTCTATGACGAGGCTTATCTGCCGTTTCTTGAACACGGTTTAAAATACGATCAGCTTCACGTTTGGTAATCGGAGCAGGACGATCTGCTGTACCACCAATAAAGCCCATCACACGAGGAACGCTTTTTACTAAGTGCCACGTGTCATCGTTCATTTCCATTTCAACCAATACATAACCTGGGAAGAATTTACGCTCGGTTTTGCGGCGTTTTCCGCCCACATTTTCAACCACTTCTTCGGTTGGCACTAACACTTCACCAAATTGGTCTTCCATTTTGTGAAGTTTGATGTATTCACGTAATGTCACCGCTACACGGTTTTCAAAACCCGAAAATGCTTGTAATACATACCAACGTTTAGAGGTTGTTTCTTTTACTTCTACTTCACTCATTTTAGAACCTTAAATTTGTTAAGAATGTAATTAATGCCACGATAATAGAGTCAATGCCCCATAACACTAATGCAACCACAACACAGACCGCCAATACAATTAACGTGGTTTGTGTCGCTTCAGGGCGAGTTGGCCAAATGATTTTGCGAAGCTCGGTGCGAGATTCTTTCGCAAATTGAATCGCTTTTTGGCCTTGATTTGTGATTGCTGCCAGTGCCACTGCACCAACCAATAACACCACTAATAGAAGAACTCTAACGATTAGTGAAAAGTGCGATGCAAAATAGGCGTTACCTACTGCAGCCACCACTAATAATACAACTGCGACAACCCATAATGCCGTATTTGCACCTTTACTTTTTGCCCTATTTTGTTCTGCTTGCTCAGGGCTTTTTGTTTTAATCTCAGTAGCCATATATAACCTAAAAAATGAATAAAAAATCGAGAATTTATTTTTAAAGCGTTAAATTCTATCATTTTCTGCAAGACTTTCCACGATCTTTTATACATTTCTCCGAATTTATTTTGTTTGGAACAGATTCAAGCAATCACATAACCGCCACTCACCTGCTTGATTGCCCCTGATAATTCCAACCCAAGCAGTTCTACCAACAGATTTTCCACGCTGATTTCCGCGGCTTTGGCAAGATCATCAATCGAAATCGGCTCTAGGCTAATATGTTGGTAAATCTCCTGCTGGCAAGTGGTCAGATTTGGTGGGTTTTTTGCAACTTTTTCCTGTTTTTTCACCGCTTGTAAGGAGTGGCTTACAGGCAGTTTTTCATCAAACAGTCTGATTTGTTGAGGCTGATGTTGATACGCCACTGCCTCCAAAATATCCGCCACACTCTCCACTAACAAGGCTCCGTCTTTGATCAATTTATGGCAACCTTGAGCGTAAGGATTTTGTACCCCATTCGGTAGAGCAAACACTTCTCGTCCTTGCTCCAACGCATAGCGAGCAGTAATCAACGAGCCGCTATTCAGCGTGGCTTCGATCACCAATGTGCCGAGCGACAAACCGCTGATAATCCGATTTCGGCGTGGGAAATTCTCCCCCACTGGCGGCTGATTGGGAGCAAATTCCGATACCAAAGCTCCGCCTAGCTCCACAATCTGCTCGGCTAATTTTTTATGGCGAGCGGGATAAACTTGGCTTAGCCCACTGCCTAATACCGCAATCGTTACCCCTTTTTCTGCTACTACTCGCTGATGAGCAAAGCCATCAATCCCAATCGCCAAACCGCTGGTGACCACCATATCATTGCGAGCCAAATCAGCAGCAAACTGCCCTGCCCAATATTCGCCATAGGGGGAATAATCACGGCTTCCAACAATCGCAATTTGCGGCAAAGACAAACTTTTCACACAGCCTTTCACATAAAGCAGCGGTGGTGCTGTGGAAATTTGCCGAAGCAGAAACGGATAGCTATCATCAAATAGCGTAATGATTTGATTGTTCGGCTGTTCCGCCCAAGTAAGGGCTTGCTCAATCCAGTTTTTATCGGGGTTGAACCAACGATGAATCTGCTTTTCGTTCCAACCCATTTGCTTGAGTTGCGATTTGTCATACTCACAAAATTGAGCAAAATCAACCTCACTTAATAATCGCCCAATTCGTTGTGCACCAAATTGCGGAACTTGTAATAATCGTAATAAATCGTATTGATGTGCCATTTTTATTCCTCAACATTTCCCTAATAATAAGAAAAGGTTTAAAATAGCCAAACGAATTTTTTAAACTTTTCGAGAGAGATCACAAAAATGGCTGTATTAGAGGTTGTACTCTACCCTGATGAAGGGCTTGCAACAATGTGCGAACCTGTAGAACAGGTTGATGAAGAATTAAATCGTTTTATTGATGATATGTTTGAAACAATGTATGAACACGAAGGCATTGGCTTAGCAGCACCGCAAGTGGGCGTATTAAAACGTGTGATTACAATTGATATTGAAGGCGACAAAAACAATCAAGTCGTACTAATTAACCCTGAAATTTTAGAAAGCTGTGGCGAAACCGGTATTGAAGAAGGCTGCCTCTCTATTCCCGGTCACCGAGCGTTAGTACCACGCAAAGAGAAGCTAAAAGTCAAAGCCTTGAACCGCAAAGGTGAAGAGATCGTTTTTGATGCTGATGGTTTGCTTGCAATCTGCATTCAACATGAGATCGACCACCTAAACGGTGTGCTATTCGTGGATCATATTTCTGCTCTAAAACGCCAACGCATTAAAGAAAAAATGCAGAAGCTGAAAAAGCAGATTGCGAGAGCAAAATAAGTATCTACAAGCGGTTAAAAAAGCGTAAACATTTGCAAATTCAATGCAATAAAACCATAATAAATAAAGTTGAACAGTTAAAAAGGATAGAAAAATGATTATCGTAACCGGTGGTGCCGGAATGATCGGCAGCAATATTATCAAAGCGTTAAATGAAATCGGTCGTAAAGATATTTTAGTGGTAGATAACCTGAAAAATGGCGAAAAATTTATCAATTTAGTAGATTTAGACATTGCCGACTACTGCGATAAAGAAGATTTCATCGCTTCAATCATCGCTGGCGATGACTTCGGTGAGATTGATGCCATCTTCCACCAAGGTGCTTGCTCAGCAACCACCGAGTGGGATGGCAAATACTTAATGCAAAATAACTACGAATATTCAAAAGAGTTATTGCATTTCTGTTTAGACCGCCAAATTCCGTTTTTCTATGCCTCAAGTGCTGCAACTTACGGCGGACGCTCTGATAATTTCATCGAAAAACGTGAATTTGAAAGTCCGTTAAATGCCTACGGATACTCAAAATTCCTATTTGACGAATATGTCCGCCGCATCTTACCGGAAGCCGATTCGCCGGTTTGTGGATTCAAATACTTCAACGTTTACGGACCTCGTGAACAGCACAAAGGCTCAATGGCGAGCGTGGCGTTCCACCTCAACAACCAAATGCTCAAAGGCGAAAACCCAAAATTATTTGCTGGTTCTGAACAATTCTTGCGTGATTTCGTGTATGTGGAAGACGTGGCAAAAGTGAATTTATGGGCATGGCAAAATGACGTGTCAGGCATTTTCAACCTCGGAACGGGCAAAGCAGAATCTTTTGAGGAAGTGGCGAATGCGGTAATCAAATACCACGGCAGAGGCGAAATTGAAACGATCCCATTCCCGGATCACCTAAAATCCCGCTACCAAACCTTTACCCAAGCGGATTTAACCAATCTGCGTACAGCAGGCTACACTGACTCATTCAAGACCGTGGCAGAAGGCACGGCAGAATATATGGCTTGGTTGAATCGCCAATAATATAGTAAGATAAAAAACGAGCTGCCTATTGAGCAACTCGTTTTTTATTAATTAGAATGATGTAGTATCTTGGAATAAGCCTACTTTTAAATCCGTTGCTGTGTAGATGACTCTGCCATCAACTTCTACTTCACCATCAGCTACACCCATTACCAATTTACGGTTTACTACACGTTTCATATGAATGCGGTAAGTTACTTTCTTCGCTGTTGGTAAAATTTGACCTGTAAACTTTACCTCACCCACACCTAATGCTCGGCCTTTACCTTCACCACCAATCCAACCAAGATAGAAGCCAACTAATTGCCACATCGCATCTAAACCTAAGCAACCAGGCATAACAGGATCATTAATAAAATGGCAATTAAAGAACCACAAGTCTGGCTTGATATCGAATTCTGCTTCAATATAGCCTTTTTCAAAATTGCCTTTTTCTTGATTCATTTCAATGATGCGATCCATCATTAACATTGGCGGAGCAGGTAGTTGCGGCCCCTTCTCGCCAAATAATTCGCCTTTACCTGACAGTAAAAGTTCTTCATAAGAATAGCTTGGTTTAATAATTGGTGTACAACTGTTCATTATTTTTAAAATCCCGTAAATAGAAAAAAGCCTGTTATATCAATACTTGATAACTTAGTTGGATAGTAACAGACTTTTATTTCAGTGAACAGGTGTAAGCTGACTTGTCGGATCAGTTAAAACATAACTTTTTGCAAATTCTTCTCAAAAATGAACCGCTTGTCTCTGTATTATCTTTATCTTCTAACTGTTGATGGATCAAGGTAAATAAAGCCGTTTGATTTGATTTAGTTGAGCTCTCATCCTTATAGAAATCACGACCAAATAAAATTTCGATTGCATCAAACACATTCTCTACAGTCCAAATGTGGAAGCGACCTAGCTCTACCGCATCCAACACGTCCTCTTTTAAACTTAAATGGCTAAGGCACGAGGCAGGGATAATTACACCTTGTTTTCCAGTCAATTGGCGGGCTTTACAAATCTTAAAAAATCCTTCAATTTTCTGATTTACACCACCAACACTTAACACATTCCCAAATTGATCAATAGCTCCAGTTACCGCAACAGATTGTGGTAAAGCAATCTTAGCTAACGCACTCACTAGCACATTAAAAATAGCAAGAGAGGAACTATCTCCATCAACTTCGCCATAAGACTGCTCAAAAGCAATTGAGGCTGAAAATGGTAATTGTGTTGGTAGTTCTAACAAGTTTACTAAGCAGGATTGTGCAAGAATAATCCCTTTCGAGTGAATATTACCCCCTAGTTCAACCTTGCGTTCAATGTCCTGTATCTCACCTTCACCATATTGCACATTACAACTTATACGCAGAGGCTCCCCAAAACTATGTGGAATGCCTTCAAACTCAATCACAGATAAACCATTTATCTGTCCGATTTCTTCACCTTCTGTTTCTATATAGAGCTGATTACCCAGAATATCGTCTACCGTATATTCATTTAAAATTGAAGATTGTTGCTCTAAATAATCGAAATAGCTTTTCACATCCACAATATCGCTACTAGAATCAGCATAAAAATTCTGAATCCCTAATAAATGCTTTTTTAACAATGTCGGGGAAATAGAGATAAGCTCTCGGCTTTCACTCTCTCTAATGTAAGCTTGGAGAAACTGATTTAACGCTTCTTGGCTTAATTTTTTATTGAGCAGTTGCTTAGCATAAGTTTGTACATAGCTCGCCCATTGTTCAATATTATTATTTAATGATAAATAAGATTTCACTTCTGTATATTGTGCAACCTGATATAAACTATCATCATAGGCTGATAAGGTTGAAATATCCTCTCTCTCGCCAACCAAAATTAATTTGAAACTTGATTTTTCCTTCGCTAATAAATGAGGCGAATAATTCACAGAGTGCGGCTCATATTCGCCGAGAAGTAACGCCTGCTTTAATTTATCCCATTGCGTAATATCTAACAATAATGCGTTTATATTAATAATTAAAATGCCATTATTTGCCTCTTGGAGAGCGCCTCGCACATATTCAGTTTTGTGTTCTCTTTCCAAAAAAAGATGGTACCCAAATAAACTATTCTTATTAAAATCCATTTTACTGATAACAGAGACACTTGGATCACTTTGCTTTAGGTAGGTACTCACTTCATTAATAAATTCAGGAAAAAGCTCAGATTTTAGCACAAGCAAGGAACCAGACTCGGCTTGTGAAAACTGCATTAATGCTTGCTTTGCTCGTGGTTGGAAATCAAGAAAAGAGTTTATATTACCTAAGTTGGAAAAATCATTCTGTATAATTAATTGCTGATGACTAAGTAAAGAAATGGTCACAAATTTACCTCGTTATTGAAAATTTGGTTTATTATACCGAATTCCGCTATACTTGCTAAATATAGCTTATTTATTCCTACCACTATTTACGATTATGCGATATCAAAAACTCACTACACAAGAAACTACTTGGAAATGGAAATATCTCCTCAAAAAGCATAGAGAAGGTGAAAACATTACTAAACATAGAGAGCAAAGCTTAATCGATCTTAAAGTTCAGCTTCTCTCCACATTACAGGATTCCCCAGAAGAAGTCGAAAAATGGATTAAGTCAGAAATGACACCCGAGCAACGAAAAAAAATGCGCCAATCTGTACGAGCTAAACGAAAACGCTTCTTTAACGCGGAAAAACAGACGACTAAGAAAAAATCAATTGATTTAGAGTACTCAAGTTGGTTAAGACTATCAAAATATGCCAAAAGCCAAGGACTTACGTTATCTAAAGCAATTATGCAGCTTACTGACGAACTAGAAAATAAGCAACTTTATTTAGAACAAGTCGCGAAAATGAAGTCAAGTTTACGAGATTTATTAAAATAATTATAAAAGCAAAATGCCCGCTAATAAGCGGGCATTTTTTCATTCAATTTTGCAATTAAAGCACTATATTATTACATAGTTACTTCTTTTGAACCTTGAACTTGGATTTCAACACGACGATCTGGTGCTAAACAAGCGATTAATGCTTTACGACCTTTAACTGCATCACACGTGTTACCAGTTACCGGGTTTGCTTCACCATAACCTACCGCTGTTACATTCGCTGGATTAGTACCTTTAGAAACGATATAGTTAGCTACTGTTTCTGCACGACGTTGAGAAAGTTTTAAATTTGCTGCATCTTTACCGATACGGTCTGTATAACCATTAACTTGGATAGCTGGGTTAGCTAAACCTAAATTTTGAATTTCAGTATGAGCTGCATCTAAAGAAGCTGCTGCAGCTGGTTTTAAGCTTGATTTAGCAAAATCAAATAAGACGTCTGAGCTGAAAGAGAAGTTTTTAGTTTCAACTGTTGGCTCAACTGGTGCTGCACCTTGACCGAAACGGTATGTTAAACCAGCAGATACTGAGTGGATATCTGGGCTATATTGTGAGTTAATCCAGTTTAAGTTTGCTTTATCACGAGCTTTATCTAAATTACCAACACGATTTAAGTATTGATATTCAACACGAGCCGCTAACTCAGGAGTAATTGCATACTCTAAACCAGCACCTAATAATAACGAGGTTTTTAAATTATGAGCGCGCTGACCTTCGTAGTTAACTGTAGAACCGTTATTATAGCCTTTATAATCATTACGAACTAACGCAGCACCTACTTTACCATAAACATCTAAGTTAGGAGCAACTTCATAACTTGGTTTTAAACTTAGGTGAGTACCATGAGCAACATGTTTAACTGCTTTGTCTTCGCCTACATTACCACGTACACGACCAAAGTAGTCATAACCTAGTTCAACCGCTAAACCAACATTATTTTGGTTTAAAATTTGGTAACCACCAAAAACACCGTAGGTTACTGAATTACGGTTGATACCAAATTTACCGCCATCTTTGTGATCAAATTGAGTTAAACCATCGTGAAATGATGCCCAACCAGCTTTAGCACCAGCGTAGAAAGTGTTAGCTTGTGGAGCAGCTTGTACTACTGCTGCAGTTGATAATACTGCTAATGCAACTAATGTTTTTTTCATTTAATAGTCCTTTAATATAACAATTGATTTAATTATATTCTATAACATACATCTTAAAATAAATAAGCCATTATCTACACTTAAAGTTAAAAAGTTGAGTGGAGAACTGACATTTTTTATTCTATCAAATAGTATATAGTAAGACAATAAACTCTCAATTTTCAAAATGTAAATTAAATAAAAATACCCACACTAGGTGGGTATTTTTATTCTTATAGATTAACTATATTACATAGTTACTTCTTTTGAACCTTGAACTTGGATCTCAACACGACGGTCTGGTGCTAAGCAAGCGATTAATGCTTTACGACCTTTAACTGCATCACAAGTGTTGCCAGTTACTGGATTTGCTTCACCGTAACCTACAGCTGTTACGTTAGCTGGGTTAGTGCCTTTAGAAACGATGTAGTTAGCTACTGTTTCTGCACGACGTTGAGAAAGTTTTAAGTTTGCTGCTTCTTTACCAATACGGTCTGTGTAACCATTAACTTGTACTGCTGGGTTAGCTAAACCTAAGTTACTGATTTCTGTATGTGCTGCATCTAAAGCTGTTGCTGCAGCTGGTTTTAAGCTTGATTTACCGAAATCAAATAAAACATCTGAGCTGAATGCAAAGTTCTTAGTTACAACTTCTGGTGCTTCAACTGGTGCTACACCTTGACCGAAGCGGTATGATAAACCTGCAGATACTGAGTGAATATCTGGGCTATATTTAACAAATTGCTCATTACCAGCTTTACGAGTTGCTTTAGCATAGTTACCAGCTTTGCTTAACCATTGATATTCAACACGTGCTGCTAATTCTGGAGTAATTGCGTATTCTAAACCACCACCTAAAACTAAAGAAGGTTTTAAGTTATGTGCTTTAGCTGTTGCAGGGTTACCATTCTCATCTTCTGCTACACCATATGCTTTATAATCATTACGAACTAAAGCAACGCCAACACGACCGAATGCATCTAAGTTAGGAGCAATTTCGTAGCTTGGTTTTAAGCTTAAGTGTGCACCGTGAGCAGTGTGTTTAACTGCACGCTCATCACCGTTATTACCACGTACGCGACCAAAATAGTCATAGCCTAATTCTGTAGCTAAACCAAAATTGTTTTGGTTTAAGATTTGGTAACCACCGAACACACCGTAAGTTACAGAGTTACGGTTGATACCGTAATTAGTTGTATCGTTAGAATAACGTTCACCCGCACGAGCACTATCAAATTGTTTAGTACCGTGATGGAATGATGCCCAACCTGCTTTAGCACCTGCATAGAAAGTGTTAGCTTGTGGAGCTGCTTGAGCTACTGCCGCTGCAGATAATACTGCTAATGCAACTAATGTTTTTTTCATTTTGATGATCCTCTTAAATATTGTCATCGATTAAAATAAACTCTTAATACTTTAAGTACTAAAACTTTAACTTTATGCTTCAACAATTAAGAAGCAAGATAGCTAATGTCAGGGCTATTATACAAAAAATTACCTAAAAGTAGAATATTTTTGTACAATTTTCACACCTGAGTACCATTCTTGTTCCTAAAATGAGCAAGAATAGTTTCATTATCTGTCTTCATTTTCTAAAAATCAATTATTTTTTCCTAAATAAATATATAGAAACGTACAGTTTAGATTATTTTTTAATCAATTAAGCTATTTTTGAACAAATTTTAAACTCACCACTTCCATTTCAAATTGTTCTAAATCTTGCTAATATAACTAACATTTCATCTTATCTAACACATTATAATAGCAAACACGACTATGATTCCAAGACTATCTAGCATCCCCCAATTAGATAAAATTATACTCTCTTATCTAGACGAACTAATAAATCAGCATTTTAGTGGCGATATAGCCTCCCACTATGCTGATAGGCTTTCACTTGCAACCGATAACAGCGTTTATCAGCAAATTCCGCAAGCGATCCTATTCCCAAAATCTGTCTCTGATGTGGTGATCCTTACCAAACTCGCCCAAAAACCTGAATACCAACAACTTACTTTCACCCCTCGCGGTGGTGGCACGGGTACAAACGGGCAATCGCTGAATAACAATATTATTGTGGATCTCTCCCGCCACATGAACCAGATTTTGGAGCTCAATGTGGAAGAGCGTTGGGTGCGTGTGCAAGCGGGCGTGGTGAAAGATCAGCTCAACCAATTTTTAAAACCACACGGCTTATTCTTTTCGCCTGAGCTTTCTACCAGTAACCGTGCCACGCTGGGCGGAATGATCAATACCGATGCTTCCGGGCAAGGCTCGCTACAATACGGCAAAACCTCCGCCCATATTTTGGCGATCAAATCGGTGCTAATAAATGGTGAGATTTTAGAAACGCAAGCGGTCAAATCAGACGATTTTTTTGCAAATATTGAGAAACTTAACCTGTCTGAACTCGGCAAAACCTTGCACCGAGAGGTGTTCAGCCGTTGCAAAACCCTCCGCCCGACCGTGTTGAGCGAATTGCCACAACTAAACCGCTTTATTACCGGCTACGATCTGAAAAATGTCTTTAATGATGACGAAAGCGAATTTAACCTCACCCGAATCTTAACCGGCTCGGAAGGCTCGCTTGCGTTTATTTGTGAGGCGAAACTCAATCTACTGCCGATTCCAAAACACCGCACGCTCATCAATATAAAATACAACTCGTTCGATGCCGCCCTTCGCTCCGCCCCGTTTATGTTGGAGGCGAATGCTCTGTCGGTGGAAACTGTGGACTCCAAAGTGCTGAACCTTGCCAAGCAAGATATTGTGTGGCATTCGGTAGCGGATTTGCTCACCGAAGATCCAAACAACCCAATCTTAGGCATTAATATTGTGGAATATGCCTCGAACGGCCAGGCTCAAATTGAAGCTCAAGTGAAAGCCTTATGCGACAGTTTGGATAAAAAAATAGCAAGTCACGAGGCGGGAATTATCGGCTATCAGCTCACAAGCGATGTGGGATCGATTGAAAAAATCTACGCAATGCGGAAAAAAGCGGTGGGCTTGCTTGGCAACGCCAAAGGTTGGGCAAAGCCGATTGCCTTTGTGGAAGATACCGCAGTGCCGCCGGAAAACTTAGCTGATTATATCGCAGAGTTCCGTGCATTATTAGATAGCCACAATTTATCATACGGAATGTTCGGACACGTGGATGCAGGCGTGTTACACGTTCGCCCGGCGTTAGATCTCTGCGACAAAGCCCAAGTAGAAACCTTCAAGCAAATTTCCAACCAAGTGGTCGAACTCACCGCCAAGTACGGCGGCTTGATTTGGGGCGAACACGGTAAAGGAATGCGTTCCTATTATGGCGAGCGTTTCTTCGGTGAAACCTTGTGGAAAGAGCTTCGTTACATCAAAACCTTGTTCGATCCGCACAACCGCTTAAATCCGGGCAAAATCTGTACGCCGCTAGAAAACGAGGCTGAACTCTACCCGATTGATTCACAAATGCGAGCCGATTTTGACCGCCAAATTCCAATTCAAGTGCGTGAGGAATTTAAAGGTGCGATGAATTGCAATGGCAACGGCTTGTGCTTTAACTTTGATGTTCACAGCACAATGTGTCCGTCGATGAAAGTGTCGGGCAACCGCCTCTATTCGCCGAAAGGGCGAGCGACCTTAGTGCGAGAATGGCTGCGTTTGTTAGCGGAGAAAAAAGTTGATCCGAATGATTTGATCTTCAACGCTAACAACAAAACCGCCTCGCTTACCGATTTTGTCGCCAAAGTGCGAAACTCGCTCAACAAAAAGAAAGAGTACGATTTCTCCCACGAAGTGAAAGCAGCAATGGATACCTGCCTTGCTTGCAAAGCCTGTGCCAGCCAGTGTCCGATCAAAATTGATGTGCCGACTTTTAGATCGCAATTTAACGAGCTTTACCACAGCCGCTATTTGCGTCCGCTGAAAGATTATGTGGTGTCGAATTTGGAATTTATTGCCCCAATAATGGCGAAAAAACCGCAGTTTTTTAACTTTTTCAGCACATCAAAACTAGCGGAAACCGCGGCAAATAAAACGTTAGGAATGACTTATCTGCCAGCACTGTCTGTGCCAAATCTACAACATCAGTTGGTGGAAATCGGCTATCAAGGCGAGAGTTTGGAAAGCCTTGAACAGCAGGCTGCAAGCGGTCAATTTTCTGCAGAAAATCGCAAAATGCTATTTATCGTGCAAGATCCGTTTACCTCTTATTACGATGCTAAAGTGGTGGCGGATTTTGTCGCCCTCACGCAAAAACTCGGCTTTAAGCCGATTGTGCTGCCGTTCAAACCAAGCGGAAAAGCTCAGCACGTCAAAGGCTTTTTGGCTAAATTTGCCAAAACTGCTAAAAACCAAGCTGATTTCTTAAACCGTGTGGCAAAACTCGGCGTACCAATGGTGTCGGTTGATCCAGCCTTAACCCTTATTTACCGCCAAGAATATAACGATATTCTCAAAGAACAACGGGGCGATTTCAAGGTGTTATTAGCTCACGAATGGCTGAAAGAGGTGATGCAAAAAGGTGAGTTGGAAAATTGCAAAAAAACCGCTGATTCCGACCGCTTGCAATGGTATTTATTTGCTCACTGTACCGAATCCACTTCACTTCCCAACTCAATGAACGAGTGGAAAACTATTTTCGCCCATTTTGGCGAAACATTAGTGGCGGAAAATGTTGGTTGCTGTGGAATGGCAGGCACATTCGGGCATGAAACCAAACATTTGGCGATGTCCAAAGCGATTTACGAACAATCTTGGCAGAACAAACTCAACGGCAAACCGCTCGAACGCTGTTTAGCTACCGGTTACTCCTGCCGCTCACAAGTCAAACGCTTTGAACAACAACGGATTAAGCACCCTGTTCAGGCATTACTTGAAGTGATTTAAATAGACAGCTTTTTTATTAATAGGGAAATAGTAATGACCATTTGGAAACAAACTGCAACTTGCGAACAATTAAACACACTTAGCCATAAATCGGCGGTAGCACATTTAGGGATCGAATTTACCGCCATCGGCGAAGATTGGATTGAAGCTGAGCTGATAGTAGATGAGCGTACCCAACAACCGTTTGGCGTCTTGCACGGGGGCGTTTCAGCCGCTTTAGCCGAAACAACGGCGAATGCAGGGGCGTTAATGGTGTGTGAGGCACATCAAATTGCGGTGGGAATGGAGCTGAATATCAGCCATTTAAAATCAATCCCTGCCGGAACAAAAGCGATTGCACGGGCAACGCCGCTGAAATTAGGGCGTGAAGTGCAGGTGTGGAATATTGATATTAAAGACGAACAAGGCAACCTGTGTGCGGTGGCTCGTCTTTCCACCAAAACCTTAGATAAACGTTAATTTCTTATTCGCAACAAGCGGTCGGATTTTCAGAGAATTTTGCAAAACTTTGATTAAATCCGACCGCTTGTTTATAAAAGGCGTTTGGAAAACACGCCAACCTATTATAAAATACCTTTCTTTTTATCCATTACTAACAAGAGAACTTCAAAATGAATAATCGTGGCTTACTGCTAATGGGTTTGCTTCTTGTGTCTGTGCTTATTTTTACACAGTGGCAGCAAGATTTTAACCCTGAAATTCAAGCTCAAAAACAGGCTCAAGCGGCAGCTCAAACCCAGCAACAGGCGGGTGATGTACCAGCAGCTTCTAATGCCAATAATCCAATTGCAGACAGCATCACGCAAGGCAAAACCATTACGGTAGAAAGCGATGTGTTACGCCTAACTATTGATACCTTAGGTGGTGATGTAGTTGGTTCAGATTTATTGAAACACAATGCAGAATTAAACTCAAGCACACCATTCAAATTATTACAGCAAGATGGTACTAAAACCTATGTAGCTCAAAGTGGCTTAGTAGGTAAAAATGGGATTGATACTAATGCAGGGCGTCCACAATATGCAGTAACAGCGGATAGTTTCAAATTAGCAGATGGCCAAAATGAACTTTCTGTTCCATTAACATTTGAGAAAGATGGTGTAGTTTATACCAAAACCTTCACATTAAAACGTGGTAGCTATGATGTTGGCGTAAACTTCAATATTAAAAATAACACTGCAGAAGCTATTGAGGTTCAACCTTATGGTCAGTTAAAACATTCTATGGTTGAAAGTTCTGGTAGTTTAACAATGCCAACTTATACAGGTGGTGCTTTCTCTTCTTCAGAAACTAACTACAAAAAATACAGCTTCCAAGATATGGAAAAAGCGAATTTAAGCGTTGATACCAAAGCAGGTTGGATTGCGGTGTTACAACACTACTTCGTTTCTGCTTGGGTGCCAAATCAAGATGCAGATAATAACCTTTACTCTCGCACCAATAATGGTGTTGCAACCATTGGTTACCGTGGTCCATTAACAACAATTGCCCCAAACTCTGAAGCAAATTTAAGCAGTAAACTTTGGACAGGCTCTAAAGATCAAAAAGAGATGGAAGAAGCGGCAAATCACTTAGACTTAACTGTAGATTACGGTTGGGCATGGTTTATTGCTAAGCCGTTGTTCTGGTTATTAACCGCGATTCAAAAAATTGTTACCAACTGGGGCTTAGCAATTATTGGTGTAACCATTGTTGTGAAAACTTTGCTTTATCCACTAACCAAAGCACAATATACCTCAATGGCAAAAATGCGCATGTTACAGCCGAAAATCCAAGAAATGCGTGAGCGTTTTGGTGACGACCGCCAACGAATGAGCCAAGAGATGATGAAGCTCTACAAAGAAGAAAAAGTAAACCCAATGGGTGGCTGTTTACCAATTTTAATCCAAATGCCAATTTTTATTGCATTATATTGGACATTTATGGAAGCGGTAGAATTACGCCACGCACCATTCTTCGGTTGGATTCAAGACTTGTCAGCGCAAGACCCTTACTACATCCTACCTCTATTAATGGGTGCTTCGATGTTCTTGTTACAAAAAATGTCGCCAACGCCGGTGGCTGATCCTATGCAACAGAAAGTAATGAACTTTATGCCGGTGATCTTTACTGTATTCTTCTTATGGTTCCCATCAGGCTTAGTACTTTACTGGTTAACATCAAACTTAATCACTATTGCCCAACAATGGTTAATTTACCGTAACTTAGAGAAAAAAGGCTTACATTCCCGTAAGAAATAATCCATAACCTATAAAGCAAAAAGCCCGTTGATTTAACTCAACGGGCTTTTTTATGCTTTAACAAGCGGTCATTTTTTGCAAATTTTACACATTATAATACCGCTAACGCTGCGTCGTAATCTGGCTCTTCCTTGATTTCTGGCACTAATTGGCTGTGTAATACCTTGTTGTTCTCATCTAACACAATTACAGAACGAGATGCCAAGCTAGCCAATGGACCAGAAGTAATATCTACACCAAGTTTGTTATGTAATTCGCGGTTACGGAATGTCGATAATACTTTCGCATTTTCAATGCCTTCTGCTCCGCAGAAACGTGCTTGAGCAAAAGGTAAATCAGCTGAAATACATAATACAACGGTGTTATCTAAACTTGTTGCTTTTTCGTTAAACACACGCACAGACTTCGCACAAATACCTGTATCAATACTTGGGAAAATGTTTAACACTTTGCGTTTACCATCAAAATCAGACAGTGAAACGTCCTCTAAATCACTGTTTACCAGCGTAAAATCTGCAACCACATCGCCTTGTTGTGGAAATGCACCTGCAACCTCAATCGGGTTTCCTGCTAAAGTTACTTTACTCATTCTTTTCTCCTTATGAATAAACAAGCGGTCTAAATATACCGATTTTTTGCAAAATAGGAAACTATCAATTTAATTATGATAATCTTTAGAAACTAACCTGATTTTGCTATACTCATAGACATCTCATTTTTAAGGTTATCATTATTATGTTAAAAATTTTTCGTGTTTTTTTAGTTGCAATAGCGGCTATTTTAATTTCTATTGTCGGTACACTTTATGCGTTAGTGCGTTTACGCCACCCGAGCAGTGTGGGCGTTGTGGCACGTTGGTTCGGTTTATTACATAAATTGATGGGGGTAAAACTGATTACTCGTAAAAAACCTGAAATCAACTACCCGGTTATCTACATAGGCAACCATCAAAATAACTATGATATGGCAACGATTTCTTCAATGGTAGCAGAAAACACCGTGAGTATCGGCAAAAAAAGCTTGATTTGGATTCCGTTTTTCGGCTTAGTTTATTGGGCAACTGGTAACATTTTTATTCATCGTGAAAAACGTTCAAGTGCCATTGAAACAATGAATAAAGCAGGGCAAATCGTCAAAGAGCGTCAGGTATCTGTGTGGATGTTCCCTGAAGGCACTCGTAGTCGTGGACGTGGTTTACTGCCGTTTAAAACCGGAGCTTTCCATTTGGCAATTTCCGCAGGTGTGCCGATTGTGCCTGTTGTTTGTTCTAACTTACACAATAAAATTGATTTGAACCGTTGGGATAACGGCGTTGTGATTTGTGAAATGCTTGAACCTATTGATACATCAGGTTACAGCCGTGAAAACGTGAAAGAACTAATGGAAAAATGCCACCAAATTATGCTCGCTAAATTTGAAGAGCTGAATCAAGAAGTTGAACAATTAGAAAAAACGAAAAACGCCTAATATGAAAAAAGCGATAACTCGACGTCAATTTTTACAAGGCTCTGCCCTAGTAGGTGCATTAGCAACATTCCCTCGCTCTACATTAGCGGCTGAACGTCCTGCCCTTAATATCCCCCCTCTTATGGATATTGGGCGAGGTAGACCTGTTCGGCTTGATTTACGTCCTGCTCAAACTCAATTTGATAAAGGTAAGCTAGTCGATGTCTGGGGCGTGAATGGACAATACCTCGCCCCAACGGTGCGAGTAAAATCAGGTAATTTTGTGAAATTAGCTTATCTTAATAATTTACCGCAAAAAATCTCGATGAACATTCAAGGGTTACAAGCCTCAAGTGATATTATCGGCTCGGTGCATCGTTCTCTTGAACCCAAAAGCAGTTGGTCGCCAATTGTGTCTATCAATCAGCCAGCTTGCACTTGTTGGTATCATGCCGACACTATGCTCAATTCAGCGTTCCAAATTTATCGAGGCTTGGTTGGCCTATGGCTGATTGAAGATGAACAGAGTAAAAATACAACATTACCAAATAAATATGGCGTAAATGATATTCCGTTGATTTTGCAAGACCAACTTCTCAACAAAGAAGGTGTGCAAGTTCTAGATAAAAACATACCACAATTTTTAGGAAAACGCCTGTTTGTAAACGGACAAGAATCGCCTTATTTCAATGTGCCTCGCGGCTGGGTAAGATTACGTGTCCTCAACGCTTCCCTCTCCCGTGCTTATGACTTAAGACTAGATAATGACCAACCACTTAGACTTATTGCAACAGGTGTAGGAATGTTAGCCGAACCTGTGGAGATGGACATTATCCGCCTCGCCCCAAGCGAGCGAGTGGAAGTTCTGGTTGATTTAAGCGACGGTAAAACAGTTTCACTGATAAGCGGTCAAAAAAGAGATATTTTTTACAAAATCGGGCAAGTTTTCTCAAGCGATGATGAATTAATCGACAATGTGATTTTAGAACTCAGACCTGAAGGAATGGCGGCGGTACTGAATACAAAACCAAGTTTACCTGCCTTTTCATTAGATGAATTTAATTTGAAAATCAGTCAAGAGCGCCGATTTACGATTCGCCCATCTGATTATTTAATTAACCAAAAGCGGTTTGATCCGAAACGGATTGATTTTACTGCACAAAAAGGCAGCGTTGAACGCTGGTATTTACACAGCACACAAGCGGTCGGATTTACTCTGCAAGGTGCAAAATTTATTGTGGAAACCCAAAACCGTAAACCATTCCCAATTAAGCAACTTGCTTGGCGAGATACTGTGTGGCTAGAAGCTGAGCAAGAAGTTACACTGCTCGTTCGTTTTGATAATACTGCTTCTGAGCAATTGCCTTTTACTTTTGGCGTGAGCGATTTTATGTTACGTGATAGAGGTACGATGGGTCAATTTAACGTAATTGAAAATAGACAATAACCCCTTGATAAGCGATAATGCCCCATAATTTTGCCCATAAAAAGGAAAAAATAATGAGCCAAGAATTTTTAGATTTTGAAATGCCGATTGCCGAACTTGAGGCTAAAATTGAATCTTTACGAGCAGTAAGCGAACAAGATGATAAAATTGATCTTGATGATGAAATCAAGCGTTTACAAAAGAAAAGCGAAGAATTAACCAAGAAAACCTTTGCCAACCTTGATGCGTGGCAGATTTCCCGTATGGCACGCCACCCAAATCGTCCATACACGCTAGATTATATCGAGCAAATTTTCACCGAATTTGATGAGCTGGCTGGCGATCGTGCATTTGCGGATGACAAGGCGATTGTCGGCGGTATTGCTCGCTTAGACGGCCGCCCGGTGATGATTATCGGTCATCAGAAAGGTCGTACGGTAAAAGAGAAGGTAAAACGTAACTTCGGTATGCCTGCACCGGAAGGTTATCGTAAAGCCTTACGCTTAATGGAAATGGCAGAGCGTTTTAATATGCCGATTATTACCTTTATTGATACGCCTGGAGCTTATCCGGGTATTGGGGCAGAAGAGCGCGGTCAATCAGAAGCGATCGCTCGCAACTTGCGTGAAATGTCGCAACTTTCTGTGCCTGTAATTTGTACTGTCATTGGCGAAGGTGGCTCAGGCGGTGCTTTAGCTATCGGTGTGGGCGATAAAGTCAATATGTTGCAATATTCAACCTACTCAGTTATTTCCCCTGAAGGCTGTGCCTCTATTCTGTGGAAAAGTGCGGATAAAGCCTCAACCGCTGCAGAAGTAATGGGTTTAACTGCACCTCGCTTAAAAGAGTTAGAATTGATTGATAATATCGTTCCAGAACCATTGGGTGGAGCTCATCGCAATGTTGAGGAAATTGGACAAAATCTTAAACAACGCATTTTGGAAGATTTAGCAGAGTTAGACCAGCTTAATAAAGATGATTTATTAGAACGTCGTTATCAACGCTTAATGAACTACGGCTACGTTTAATCGATTTTTAAGAGCAAAGCGGTAAGATTTTTGTAAAAATTTGCAAAATCTTACCGTTTTGCATTAAGGAAACAAAAAGATAAAAGTGATTTGAAAAATGGTGCCGACTACCGGAATCGAACTGGTGACCTACTGATTACAAGTCAGTTGCTCTACCTACTGAGCTAAGTCGGCATATAGACAGGTTCTAACGAGGGGGAATTATAGCGATTTCTTTTCCGACTTCAACCCTCACGCCATTCAAATGACTAAAAATAGCACACATTGAGCTTTTAAAGGAGCAAGCAAATGAAAAACATACTTTCTATTCAATCTCACGTTGTCTATGGCTACGCTGGCAACAAAGCGGCAACCTTTCCAATGCAGCTTTTAGGGGTTGATGTTTGGGCATTAAACACAGTGCAATTTTCTAACCATACTCAATATGGGAAATGGGGCGGAATGGTAATGCCAAAAGAACAGATTGGCAGCATTGTAGAGGGAATTCACAATATCGATGAACTTCATCGCTGCGATGCGGTATTATCAGGCTACATTGGCTCTGCAGAACAAGTTGAAGAAATCATCAATGCATTCCATAAAGTAAAAGCGGAAAATCCTAATGCGATCTACATTTGCGACCCTGTAATGGGACACCCTGATAAAGGTTGCATCGTGGCAGATGGAGTAAAAGAAGGCTTAATCAATCTAGCAATGGCACAAGCTGATATCATCACACCAAATTTAGTGGAATTACGAGAGCTCACAGGCTTAACCGTAGAAAATTTCGAACAAGCCTTAGAAGCCGTAAAAGTGATTTTAACTAAAGGTCCGAAAAAAGTGCTAGTAAAACATTTAAGCCGTGTAGGTAAAGATAGCAATAAATTTGAAATGTTACTGGCAAACCAAGACGGCATTTGGCACATCAGCCGCCCACTTTATCACTTCGACAAAGAACCAGTGGGCGTAGGCGACTTAACTGCCGGCTTATTTGTAGCGAACTTATTAAATGGGAAATCAGATCTGGAAGCCTTTGAGCATACTGCCAATGCCGTAAATGAAGTAATGGAACAAACCTCAAAATCAGGCTTGTACGAACTCCAAATTATTCGCTCACGGGATTTAATCGTTAATCCACAATGTAATTATAAAGCTGTAAAAATTGCTTAATTGAAATTGTAAAATATTAATAGAAATCGACCGCTTGTAATGAATTTCTCATCACAAGCGGTCTTTTTTATTTCGTTTTTTGCGATTTGTTAATGGTATTACGTATATTCATACGATAATGGGACGTATGCAATACCCCCACAGTTAGAGCGATTAGAATGTCTATATAACAAAAAGAGGCATATCTTTCGATATGCCTCTCTTCTCGTTTATTGCTATCAAATATTATTTGATAATTTTCGCAACAACACCAGCACCTACTGTACGGCCACCTTCACGGATAGCGAAGCGTAAACCTTCGTCCATCGCGATTGGGTGAATTAAGCTTACAGTCATTTTGATGTTATCACCTGGCATTACCATTTCTACGCCTTCTGGTAATTCAATAGTACCAGTTACGTCAGTTGTACGGAAGTAGAACTGTGGACGGTAGCCTTTGAAGAATGGAGTGTGACGACCACCTTCTTCTTTTGATAATACGTAAACTTCTGACTCGAAGTCTGTGTGTGGAGTGATTGAACCTGGTTTCGCTAATACTTGACCACGTTCGATTTCTTCACGTTTAGTACCACGTAATAATGCACCAACGTTTTCACCCGCACGACCTTCGTCTAATAATTTACGGAACATCTCAACACCAGTTACAGTTGTTTTTGTTGTATCTTTGATACCAACGATTTCAACTTCATCACCAGTACGGATAATACCACGCTCAACACGACCAGTTACTACTGTACCACGACCAGAAATTGAGAATACGTCTTCGATTGGTAATAAGAATGGCTTATCAATCGCACGCTCCGGCTCTGGGATGTATGTGTCTAAGTGGTTTGCTAACTCAAGGATTTTCTCTTCCCATTCAGCAACGCCGTTTAATGCTTGTAATGCTGAACCACGTACGATTGGAGTATCATCGCCTGGGAAATCGTATTGAGAAAGAAGTTCACGAACTTCCATTTCAACTAATTCTAATAACTCTTCATCATCAACCATATCGCATTTGTTTAAGAATACGATGATGTATGGAACACCTACTTGGCGACCTAATAAGATGTGCTCACGAGTTTGTGGCATTGGACCGTCTGTCGCTGCTACTACTAAGATAGCACCATCCATTTGTGCCGCACCGGTAATCATGTTTTTAACATAGTCCGCGTGTCCCGGGCAGTCAACGTGTGCGTAGTGACGAGTTGCAGTATCGTACTCAACGTGTGAAGTGTTGATGGTGATACCACGCGCTTTTTCTTCTGGCGCGTTATCGATTTGGTCGAATGCACGAGCTGCACCACCGTAGTGTTTTGCTAAAACGGTAGTAATTGCTGCTGTTAAAGTTGTTTTACCATGGTCAACGTGGCCGATTGTACCCACGTTCACGTGCGGTTTTGTACGTTCAAATTTTTCTTTAGACATTTTCTAAAAGCCTCTTAAACAAAAACGGTTACAATGGAACAAAAGAACCCATTAACCATAATGTAGAAATTAATACTAATTGAAACTTATAGGAAAGAGTGAAGTTAGAAGACGTGGTGCTGATAGGCGGATTTGAACCGCCGACCTCACCCTTACCAAGGGTGCGCTCTACCAACTGAGCTATATCAGCGCTTGGAGCGGGCAGCGGGAATCGAACCCGCATCATTAGCTTGGAAGGCTAAGGTAATAGCCATTATACGATGCCCGCTGTTCTAAATTCGTCTGTCCTGCACGATTCAAAAATCAGAAATGGTGGAGGGAGAAGGATTCGAACCTTCGAAGGCTGAGCCAACAGATTTACAGTCTGCCCCCTTTGGCCGCTCGGGAACCCCTCCACGATATTTGAATACTTATTTACATTTAAGCAATAATGGTGCCGACTACCGGAATCGAACTGGTGACCTACTGATTACAAGTCAGTTGCTCTACCTACTGAGCTAAGTCGGCATTGCTGTGTCGTAAGCAAGTGATGTGCATTATAGGGAAATTTTAACGCTGTGCAAGTATTTTTTAAAAAAAATTTGAAAAAATCAATCTTTCGACTTTTAAATATACAAAATGGCTATTTTTTGTAAAAAACAGGCGATTTTATGTCAATATATACGGAAAAAGTAGCTTATATATTGTATAGTTACGCCCTTAATTTAAGCATTAAACTGATTAATTCATTATCAAAAAATTGAGATTTTGGCTATGAGCCTTGAAAAAAACACAAAAATTACTCCTTTTCTCACTTTTGATCGTCAACAATGGGCAGATTTGCGCAAATCTGTGCCATTAAAGCTCACCGAGCAAGATTTAAAACCATTATTAGGCTTTAATGAAGATCTTTCTTTAGAAGAAGTACGTACTATTTACCTCCCGCTTGCCCGTTTAATTCAATACTATATAGAAGAGAATTTAAAACGTCAGACCGTTTTGCACCGTTTTCTTGGCATTGAAACGCCGAAAGTGCCTTATATTATTAGTATTGCCGGCAGTGTTTCGGTTGGTAAAAGTACCTCTGCCCGTATTTTGCAAGCTCTGCTCTCACATTATCCTAAAGAGAGAAAAGTCGATTTAATTACTACCGATGGTTTTTTATATCCGCTTGCAACGCTTACTGAAAAGAACTTACTAAAGAAAAAAGGCTTTCCGGAATCTTATGATATTCATAGCCTCATTCGCTTTGTATCTGATATTAAATCGGGCGAGCGTAATGTGAAAGCCCCCATCTATTCGCATTTAACTTATGACATTATTCCTGATCAATTTAATGTAGTTGATCAACCTGATATTGTGATTTTAGAAGGATTAAACGTGCTACAAAGCGGAATGAACTACCCTTCCAGCCCACATAATGTATTTGTATCTGATTTTGTGGATTTCTCCATTTATGTTGATGCTGAAGAAGCACTCCTAAAGAAATGGTATATCAACCGTTTCTTAAAATTCCGCCGCAGTGCCTTTGCTGATCCGAACTCTTATTTCCACCACTATTCAAAATTATCGGAACAAGAAGCGATTGAGACTGCCTCAACCATCTGGGAAGAAATTAATGGTTTGAATTTACGCCAAAATATTTTACCGAGCCGTGAACGTGCTAACCTCATTTTGATAAAAGGGCAAGACCACGCCATTGAAACGGTAAAATTACGCAAATAATTTAACTTTTTCGACCGCTTGTTATACCTTAAAATCCGTTGAATACAACTCAGCGGATTTTTTATTTAAATCAATGCTTATTCGGCTATTTTTTGGTAAGCTAAGAACTTTGAAAGTGATTGATATTAGGCATAAATAATGAACAAAAAATTTCTACTTCCTTTAATTCTCTTTTCAGCGTTATCTGTGGCATTTTTGGTTCAACTCGCCCGTAACTCGCAAGGCGATGATCCGAAAAAATTAGAATCTGCCCTCATCGGTAAAACCATTCCTAATTTCAGTCTAGAATCTTTACTCGATGAAAAAGAGCAGAT
The DNA here is from genome assembly GCF_013377235.1 of Mannheimia varigena. NCBI lineage: Bacteria > Pseudomonadati > Pseudomonadota > Gammaproteobacteria > Pasteurellales > Pasteurellaceae > Mannheimia > Mannheimia varigena. The sequence goes on from NZ_CP016226.1 coordinate 1,256,275, forward strand.
TAATCAAAATGTGGTAAAAATAGGCAAGCCTCGCCTATTAAATGTATGGGCAACGTGGTGTCCAACTTGTTATGCCGAACACGAATACCTTACCGTTTTAGCGAAACAAGGCGTGGAAATTGTTGGCATTGATTATAAAGATGAGCGTGAAAAAGCCTTAAAATTCTTGGCTAACTATGGCAATCCATATAAAGCAGTGATTTTTGATCCTAAAGGCTCACTCGGCTTAGATTTAGGCGTTTACGGTGCACCAGAAACCTTTATTATTGATGGCAATGGCGTCATCAAATACCGCCACGCAGGCGATGTAAACGACCAAGTATGGAATAACGTACTAAAACCGATTTATGACAAATTAAAAGAGTGATGAAAACAATGAAAAAATTTAGCCTATTCTTTATTTTTGCAAGCTCTGTGGCTATTTCTGCTCCTGTTGAGCTTCACAAATTTGATAGTCCAAAACAAGAAGCAGATTACCGTGCGTTAATTCAAGAACTACGCTGCCCGCAATGTCAAAACAACAATATTGCAGATTCAAATGCGACTATTTCCACCGATATGAGAGCGAAAACATTGGAATTGCTCAAAGAAGGCAAAAGTAAAGACGAAGTGGTGGAGTATATGATTGAACGCTACGGCAATTTCGTTACCTACAATCCGCCAATAACCCCTGCGACTATTATGCTTTGGATTCTGCCGTTAATTTTGATTGCGCTAGGGCTTGGCATTGTGTTACGCCGCAAAAAAGCGAAGCCGCAAGCGGTCAATTCTTCACAAAATTTTGCAAAACCGACTCAACAATTAAACCAAGATGAGCAAGATCGTCTTAACCAAATTTTAAATAAGGACAACAAATGAGTTTCTGGATAGCCATTATTTTTATTACTCTAATCGTCTGTGTTGTGGCGTTTTATCCTTTACTTAAACGGAATAAACAAATTGATGCTGCCAAACGAGATCGCTTAAATAAAGCTTTCTATTTTGATCGCTTAAAAGAAGTGGAAAACGAAGCAAATGAAGGCGTTATTGACGATCCTGAACGAACAAAATTAGAGCTACAACAAAATTTATTAGACGACATTCCTGAAACCGCACAGCCAGTGCAGGGCGAAAAATTAAAGCTCGGCAAGGCGTGGTTTGTTTCGTTGATTTTGTTTGTAGGTGGCATTAGCTTTGCAATTTATAGCAATGTCGGTTCGTGGCTTTCAAACTCAATGCTAGACACTACTCACCAAAAATTAGACTATTTTTATGAACGCTTGAAATCGGAAGATAAAAATCCGCTTTCAACCGAAGAGATGAACCAATTTGCGATGGCATTGCGCGTTGATTTGCAGAAAAATCCAAACGATGATCAGAAATGGTATATGCTCGGGCAAATCGGTATGGCGTTAGATGACGGTCAATTAGCTCACGATGCGTTTAGCAAAGCCGCTCAGCTAAAACCTGATAATTTAGCTTACAAATTAAGCCACGCTCAGCTTCTACTTTTCTCCGAAGCACCGGAAGATAAAACACAGGGCGAAACAGTATTAAAAGAGATTATCCGTCAAGATCACACCAATTTTGATGCCTTAAGCCTACTTGCTTTCCACTCGTTTGAAAAAGAAGATTTTAAAATGGCGGCGATGACGTGGGGAATGATGTTAAAGCTCTTGCCAGATGAAGATCCTCGTAAAGTTACGGTTGAGCGTAGTTTTAATATGGCATTATCAAATTTGAGCGAAGCCGAAAAACAAGAATTGCAAAAAGGTGGCCAAAAATGACCGCTTGTTTAAGTAAAGAAAAGTTGAAAATCGGCTTGGTGTCGGTTTCCGACCGTGCCTCGCAGGGCGTGTATCAAGATCAGGGCATTCCCGAATTAGAAGCATGGCTGCGTGCTGCTATTATTGGCGAATTTGAAGTAGAAACTCGCTTAATTCCCGATGAACAGGTAGAGATTGAACAAACGCTGATTGAGTTAGTGGACGTTCACGCCTGCCATTTGGTGCTCACCACCGGCGGCACCGGCCCGGCAAAACGAGATGTAACGCCAGACGCTACCCTTGCCATCGCCCACCGTGAAATGCCAGGTTTTGGCGAGCAAATGCGACAAGTGAGCCTACATTTCGTGCCGACTGCCATTCTCTCTCGCCAAGTGGGTGTCATCCGCCACGAGAGTTTAATTCTCAACTTGCCGGGACAGCCTAAAGCGATCAAAGAAACCCTCGAAGGCGTGAAAGATGAAAACGGCAAAGTGTTGGTAAAAGGCATTTTTAGTGCCGTGCCGTACTGCTTGCAACTGTTAAGCGAGATTTATATAGAAACTAACCCTCAAGTGTGCGAAAGTTTCCGCCCGAAAGCAGCTCGCAGAGAAAAATAGGAATAAACAATGAAAAAAATTGAAGCAATTATCAAACCATTCAAACTGGATGACGTACGTGAAGCCTTAACAGATGTAGGCATTAGCGGTATGAGCATTACTGAAATCAAAGGTTTTGGCAGACAAAAAGGGCATACCGAGCTTTATCGTGGTGCGGAATATGCGATTGATTTTCTGCCAAAAGTGAAAGTGGAAATTGTGATCCCTGATGAACTAGAAGAACAGTGTATTGAAGCGATTATGGAAACTGCCCAAACCGGCAAAATTGGCGATGGCAAAATTTTTGTTTATGACGTTGGGCGTGTTATTCGCATTCGTACCGGTGAAGAAAACGAAGAAGCGATCTAATTTGCAAAAAATCTTGTAAAATTGACCGCTTGTATAGACATAATATGTCTGAATAATCAAATGGGCGTACAACGTACGCCCCTAAATTTGGAAAATGAAATGAAAACAGGATTAAAATTCCTTTGGATTAGTGTAGTAACCATTATTATTGATCTTTGGTCAAAATATATCGTGGTACAACATTTTGAATTTGGCGAAAGTATTAATATCTTGCCTATTTTTAACTTAACTTATGCACGCAATTATGGTGCAGCTTTTAGTTTTCTCGCTGATCATTCCGGCTGGCAAAAATATTTCTTCTTAGGGCTGGCAATTGTGATTTCCCTCGCCTTAGTTGTGGCATTATGGAAAAATCAAGCGGTCAAAAAATTAGAAAATTCTGCGTATGCCTTAATTATCGGCGGTGCAATTGGTAATGCGATTGACCGTGCTTATAACGGCTATGTAGTGGATTTTCTCCATTTTTATTGGGATATTTACCATTATCCTGTCTTTAATGTGGCGGATATTGCTATCTGTGTGGGGGCAGGCTTACTGATTTTAGAAGCCTTTATAACGAAAAAAGAAAAGACAAAGTAAGAGTGATTAAATGAAAGTTTTATTAGCAAACCCTCGTGGTTTCTGTGCCGGCGTAGATAGAGCAATTTCGATTGTGGAACTCGCATTAGAAATTCACGGAGCCCCGATTTACGTTCGCCACGAAGTGGTTCACAACAAATTTGTGGTGGACGGTTTAAAAGCGAAAGGGGCGATTTTCGTGGAAGAATTGGACGAAGTACCGGACGATGCGATTGTGATTTTCTCCGCTCACGGAGTGTCTCAAGCGGTTCGTCAAGAAGCGAAAAATCGTGGTTTAAAAGTATTTGATGCGACTTGTCCGCTAGTAACCAAAGTGCATATGCAAGTGGCTCGTGCCAGCAAAAAGGGGACAAAAGCGATCTTGATCGGTCACGAAGGCCACCCAGAGGTGATCGGCACGATGGGGCAATATAGCAACGAAGAGGGCGGCATTTATTTGGTGGAATCGGTGGAAGATATTGCCAATCTGCCTGTATCGAACAACGATGAACTCACTTTTATGACCCAAACTACGCTTTCCATTGATGATACTATCGGCGTGATTGATGTGTTAAAAGAGAAATACCCTGCGATTCAAGGTCCTCGCAAAAACGATATTTGCTATGCCACCACCAACCGCCAACACGCGGTGCGTGAATTAGCGGAACAATCTCAGCTAGTGCTTGTAGTGGGCTCGAAAAATTCATCTAACTCAAACCGTTTAGCGGAACTCGCTTCTCGAATGGGCGTGATGTCAAAACTGATTGATGGCCCGCAAGATATTGACCCTGCTTGGCTAGAGGGCGTGAAAACCATCGGCATTACCGCAGGTGCGTCTGCCCCTGAAGTGTTGGTACAATCGGTTATTTCACACTTAAAAACATTGGGCGTTACGGAAGTGGAAACCCTTGAGGGCAATGAAGAAGATGTGGTGTTTGAAGTACCGAAAGAACTCCGTATTAAAGAGGTAAAATAATGACAGAAATTAACCGCTTTAAACTAGAATGGGAATGCCGTCGTGGTATGCGTGAGCTAGATAAAATGATTATGCCATTTTACAAAAATCATTTTGATGGACTTAACGAAACGCAGCAACAAGCCTTCATTGAAATGCTCGGCTACACAGATCCTGAACTCTTTCGTTGGGTGATGCTACAAGTGCCAGCCCCAACGCCTGAAATTTCAGAGTTAATTGAGTTAATGCGTGCGAAGATCGAACGTTAAATTAGTCTAATAAACAGAGGGATAAACTCAACTTTTATTCCTCTTTTACGTTTAATCTTCTAGTTTAATAATATGCTGTTGATAAGAAGGTACGTTTTGTATCACCTGCACTTTTTGCTGGTATGTATTCACATAATGATCAACCGCAGGCTTGACCAACATATAGTGACGTTGCTTTCCTGCTTCATCAGGCGACCAAAGATAATCATCAAAGCTAATTACTCCCCCTTTCCTAACCAAACGATGAGCAAGTAACGCATCAAATAACACATCAGGAGCTTCATGAGAGCCATCTACATAGATATAATCAAAATAACCTGCATAGCCATTTGCCAATAACTCAATCATTTTCTGATGGGAATGACCACGATGTTTATAAAATACTGCACTTAGGGATAACTGTTGGGCTAAGCTAATATTATCCACAAAACGCCGCTCTACTTCCCCCATATTCCAAACCCCCTGATGCTCAGCACCACCTTCCCAGCTATCTATACAATGAATCTCAACCTGAGGTTGATATTTTAAAGCCTCTTCCATAAAAAATATGGTTGAACGTCCTTCAAAAGAACCAATCTCTAAAATACGTAACGGCTTAACATATTCAAAAATAGAGACGAGAGAAGGAGTATTATGAGTAAACCAGTCAGAGCTAAAAATATATTGGTTAGACACATTTACCTCCAATTAAATCGTAATAATATCTTACAAATTACGAATCTTATCAGAAATTTTACTGCTTTTTATATGAAATCATTGATTTATTTTCTATTTTTGTTTAATGTATGCCGATTTTCTTTTCCCTAATTTCAAACAATGAGGCATATTATGGCAGATAGTTTTAGCGTTACACGCCGTTTTTTCGATGATAAAAATTACCCTCGTGGCTTTTCTCGTCACGGTGATTACACCATTCGTGAATCACAAACTTTAGAGCAGTTCGGTCAAGCATGCTTGGCTTTAGAAACGGGCGAACGTAAACCTAAAACCGCAGAAGAAAAACGCTTCATTGCTGTAATGAAAGGTGAAGAAATTGCACAAAGCGATATCGAAAAAGCATGGTTAAAATACCGTACGCTTACTAACAAAACTAAACGTATTTATACACTTTCAGGCAATGCCGGCAGCGATGCAGGCGATGATTTTAGTGCCGCTGAATAATAAATCCTAATCTAAAAACCACGAAGCCATTCGTGGTTTGTTTTTTCTTTTCTATTTGTGGTAAAAAATGACGCTTCCAATCGAACACTATTCCGATCTACTTGCAAAAAAAACCGAAAATCTGACCGCTTTACTTGCTCCATTTAACCCTCCACCGCTACAAGTGTTTGCCTCCAAGCCGAGCCATTTTCGTATGCGGGCGGAATTTCGAGTTTGGCACGATGAGGGCGAGCTTTATCACATTATGTTCAACCCGGAAACCAAAGAACGTTATCGTGTAGATAGCTTCCCAATTGCAAGCGAACTGATTAACCAAATGATGCAAGCCTTGCTGCCCGAAATCAAAGGCAACGAAATCCTCACTCGCAAGCTCTTTCAACTGGATTATTTAAGCACCTTGAGCGGTGAAATTACGGTTTCAATGCTCTACCATAAAACGCTAGGTGAAGAGTGGATTGAACAAGCTAAAGCGTTAAAAACTCGCTTAGAAACTCAAGGCTTTAAAGTACAAATCATCGGGCGGGCGAATAAGCAGAAAATCGCCTTAGATTGCGATTATGTTGAAGAAGTGCTACCGATTCACGGAAAAAATTACGTTTACCGTCAAGTAGAAAACAGCTTCACTCAGCCGAATGCCGAAATGAACATTAAAATGCTGGAATGGGCGAGAGATTGCACCCGAAACAGTGAGGGCGATTTGCTCGAACTTTATTGCGGCAACGGCAATTTCTCCATTGCGTTGGCGGAAAATTTCCGTAAGGTGCTGGCAACGGAAATTTCTAAATCTTCGGTGCAATCAGCTCAATACAATATTGAGAAAAACGGCGTGGAAAATTTGCAGATTATCCGAATGTCGGCAGAGGAATTTACCCAAGCGATGAATGGCGTCCGTGAATTTTATCGCTTGAAAGGTATTGATTTGAAAGACTACGATTGCAATACGATTTTTGTCGATCCACCACGAGCAGGGCTAGATCAAGACACACTGAATATGGTGCAAGAGTATGAGAGGATTTTATATATTTCTTGCAATCCAGAAACGCTGGCAGACAATTTACAGCAATTAAGCCAAACCCACCGTATTGAAAAAGCGGCTCTGTTCGATCAATTCCCTTACACCCATCATATTGAAAGTGGTGTTTGGCTGATAAAAAAATAGTTTGTGCTGAAAAAAAGAACGAATAAGCGGATTTTGAGATTTATCGCTTGACGATAAGTGCAATAATCTCTATTATTGCACACGTTTTCAACGGAGGAATGGCAGAGCGGTTGAATGCACCGGTCTTGAAAACCGGCGAGGGTTAACGCCCTCCGTGAGTTCGAATCTCACTTCCTCCGCCATCAAATTTAAGTCTGCTGATTTTGGTCAGCAGATTTTCTCTTTAAAGAGAACAAAAAAATCTAGAATTAGCTTCAACCCGGAGGAATGGCAGAGCGGTTGAATGCACCGGTCTTGAAAACCGGCGAGGGTTAACGCCCTCCGTGAGTTCGAATCTCACTTCCTCCGCCACTATTTAACCTGTTGATTATTCAACAGGTTTTTTTATTTCTATTTGCAAAAAATCTGAAAAAAGAAACCGCTTGTTATCATAGAAATAGTTTGAAATCCTTTTTCGCTTCCTTTAGTATAATTGCGATTTATTCTCAAAAACCAAATTACAATTAATTGCGATGAAATTACTTTATATTATCTGCGGGTTTATCTGCATCGGGCTAGGGGCTATTGGTGCAATTTTACCGGGGTTGCCTACCACACCTTTTTTACTTTTAGCCTTATTCTGCTTTACCAAAGGCTCAGAGAAAATGCACTTGTGGTTTATTCAAACCAAGCTCTATAAAAAATATTTGCAGGAATATGACGAGAAACGGGCAATGACGATGAAGCAAAAAATCACAATTTTAGCAATTTCCTTTCCGTTTACACTATTTGCCCTTTTAACTTTACCTCATATTGGTGGAAAAATCGCTGTTGCAGCATTAGTTGTTATTCAATATTGGTATTTCTTTTTCAAAATAAAAACTCTTGAGCCCCAAAAAGCCTAACTTTCACTCTTTCGCCTTGCCCTTGGGTGGGCAGAATCATAAATTTTTGCTAAATGTTGGAAATCCAAATGGGTATAAATCTGTGTAGTCGAAAGGCTGCTATGCCCCAATAATTCCTGCACCGCCCGTAAATCTCCGCTCGCCTCTAACATATGAGTAGCAAATGAGTGACGTAATTTATGTGGATGCAGATGGCTCTCCAGCCCTTGCCGCTCTCCCCATTTCTGCATTGCCAGCTGAATAGAACGGTGCGAAAGTCGCCCGCCACGTTTATTCAAAAACACCGCATTATCTTTCGGACTGAACTGCAAGCGCACCTCCAACCAACGTTTTAACGCCTTCAACGCTTGGGAGCCAATCGGCACAATTCGCTCTTTACTGCCCTTACCCTGTACTTTTACTTCTTGGGCAGACAAATCCATATCGCCTAAATCTAGTCCTTGCAATTCAGACAAACGCAAGCCAGAACTATACATCAACTCCATCATTGCGATATCACGCAGATCGCTCGGCTCATCGCTATCAATCGCGAGCAGTTGCCCCACCTGTTCAGCATCAATATTTTTCGGTAAGTGCTTTCCTACTTTTGGCGATTTCACCCCTAAAGTCGGGTTTACGGTCATTCGCCCCACTTTGATTAAATAGATAAACCACTGCCGCAACGCCACTAGTCTCAAGCCAATACTTTTTGCACTCAGCCCCTGTTTATGGCTTTGGCTGAGCATCCAACGAACCGTGCTGCTTTCCACCTCTTCCCAACGCTCGATGCCGGCTTGCGAGAACAGCTCACTCGCCGCCACTAGTTGGCGTTGATAATTGCTCAGCGTATGTGGGCTGACCTGCTTTTCAATTCGCAGAAAATCCCAATAGGGTTGAGTTTGTTGGAAGAGAGGGTTCGATGTGTTCATAGAATGGTGCAAGCGGTTGGATTTTCAGAAAATTTTACAAGGGCAAATACCATTTGCCCTTTACGAGATTGAATTATGCTAAACCTAACTGCCCAATACGCACACCGACATTACCCAGTGCCACAGGGCTTAGGTACTCACCGAGAAACTCGAAAAGTTCATTTACATCGGTGAAAGTGCGGTGAATTTTCACCTCTTCTTCCACTTTACGGGTAAACTCATAACTCGCATTTTTACCATCAATATGGGCTTCAAGAGTTAAAAAAACCTTTTCAAAATAGTGACTTGGAGAACCCTCAAAGCCTGGGTCGCTTACACGCACATTCCAATGATTACTAAATAAAACTTCGGTTTTTACTGACATTGTGTTTTCCCTCTTTTTATAAATTGTGGGGTATTTTAATCAAGATCATACGAATTTTCTACTTTCCACATCATATTATTTATCGTTTCTGGAACAGGATACATTCCACTTCCTATTACACTCCTCACAAAAATATGATCATAGTCAAAAAATCATTACTTAAGCCCTAAATGAAAGTCAAATTTAATTGACTTTAAATATAGAGGATTTTTATAATCCGCCAAAACTGAGGAGGAAATATGTCCGATCAATTAGATTATCTTGATGATTTAGATAAAGAAATTATGTTGTCTTATTTTTCATTAAGTGAATCAATCGCAAGCCTTTTAGGCGAATTTTGTGAGGTTGTTATTCACTCGTTAAATGCTTATGAAAAATCAATTATCAAAATTATTAATGGGCATCATACTAGCAGAGAAGTTGGCTCACCGATCACAGACAAAGGATTACAGTTACTGAAACTTTACCAAAAAGACAAATCATCTACTCAGCAGGTGTATTTTTCACGGTTAAATAATGGTAACTTAATTAAATCAACTACACATATTATCATTGGACATCAAGGCAAACCTATTGGGCTATTTTGTATCAATCTTAATTTATCTACTCCATTAGATAAAACGGTCAGCTCTTTTATGGCAACCGATCCCGTTCCTCTCCACCATAAAAGCGAGAATTTCATTACACATCCTAAAGAATTGATCGAAGAGGCATTTCATAAAGCTACCTGTGAAATTGAGCAACATACTGCTAAACAATCAAAACTCTATAAAAAATCAATTATTTTCTATTTGTTTGAGAATGGTATTTTTGAACTAAAAGAAGCTGTACCTATTGTTGCCGAAAAACTCTCCCTCACCAGTCACGCAATTTATAAGCATTTAAGAGAATTTAAAAAATAACTTCTACTATAACTATTAAGGAGAATCTATGGATACTCAAAAACTCTCGCCTGCTGAATTTAAGCAAGCCACAAAATTTGATTCTACCGACTTCGGTTGGGTCATTATGAGTATTGGAATGGCTATCGGTGCAGGTATCGTCTTCTTGCCTGTTCAAGTTGGATTAATGGGAATGTGGGTTTTCCTACTTTCTTCCATTATCGGCTACCCCGCAATGTATCTCTTCCAACGTCTTTTCATTAATACCCTTGCGGAATCACCTGAATGCCGAGATTACCCAACCGTGATTAGTGGCTACCTAGGTAAAAACTGGGGGTATTTTTAGGTGTACTTTATTTCGTGATGCTGGTTATTTGGATGTTTGTGTATTCTACAGCGATCACAAATGACAGTGCTTCTTACTTATTCACCTTCGGTGTCACAGACACTCTACTTTCTGATAACCCTTTTTATGGCTTGGTGCTGATATGTATTTTAGTTGCCATCTCTTCTCGTGGTGAAAAATTGCTATTCAAAATTTCAACATTTATGGTATTGGCTAAACTCTTTGTAGTTGCAGCACTTGGCGTGGCAATGGTTGGAATGTGGCAGCTGCATAATATCGGAGCAATGCCACCTGTAGGCAAATTAATTAAAGATGCCATTATTACCTTACCATTTACGCTGACCTCCATTCTCTTTTTACAAACCCTTAGCCCAATGGTGATCTCTTATCGGGCAAAAGAATTATCTCGTGAAGTTGCTCGATATAAAGCATTACGAGCAATGAATATCGCCTTTGCTATTCTTTTCGTTACCGTCTTCTTTTATGCTGTTTCCTTCACTCTCGCAATGGGTAGAGAAGAGGCCCTCAAAGCCTACGAACAAAACGTTTCCGCTTTAGCAATTGCCGCACAATTCTTCCCAGGTAGCTGGGCAACTTATGTGGGCGTAGCGTTAAATATTTTTGCTGTAATGACTGCATTCTTCGGAGTTTACTTAGGCTTCAGAGAAGCAACCCAAGGCATTGTAATGAACTTACTGCTAAGAAAATTCCCGGCTGAAAAAATCAATCCGAATTATGTACAAAAAGGGATTATGATTTTCTCCGTACTACTGGCGTGGAGTGCCATCGTACTAAATGCTCCTGTCTTGAGCTTTACCTCTATCTGTAGCCCGATTTTCGGCTTAGTCGGCTGCCTTATTCCTGCCTACTTAGTCTATAAAGTACCGGCATTATTCAAATATAAAGGGTTAGCCCTCAATATTATTATCATTACAGGGATTTTGCTCTGCATCTCCCCATTCCTCACATTCTTAGAATAAATAAGGTTACCTATGAACATTCACTGTGAAAAACTAGAGCAATCCATTCTGAGTGCGGTTAGCCATGAAGTTGTGCCAGCATTGGGCTGTACCGAGCCAATCTCGCTTGCCCTTGCCTCTGCGATTGCCCGCCAATATTTAGAACATTTGCCGGAGCAAATTGAAGCGAGGGTTTCGCCGAATTTAATGAAAAATGGAATGGGTGTAACCGTTCCCGGTACGGGAACGGTAGGCTTGCCGATGGCAGCAGCGATTGGGGCAATTGGTGGTGATCCGAACGGCGATTTAGAGGTGCTGAAAAACATCACACCGGAGCAAGTGGAACAAGCCAAAGCAATGCTGAAAGCGGATAAAGTGTCGGTGTCGATTTTAGAAACCGAGTATATTTTATACTCCGAAGCCACCCTGTTTTACCAAGCTGAGCGAGTTTGCGTACGAATTGCAGAGCACCACACCAATGTGATCTACATTGAGAAAAACGGGCAAACGCTATTAAGCAAGCCTTGTGCCGTCAATAACGACAACATTACCGAAGTATTCACCAGCCTCACAGCAAAAGAGATTTTCGATTTCTCAATGGCTGTGGATTTGGAAAAAATCCGCTTTATAGACCAAGCGGCAAAACTCAACTCCGCCCTTTCACAAGAAGGCTTGCGGGCAGATTACGGCTTGCATATTGGGCGAACCCTACAAAAGCAAATCGGGCAAGGTTTAATCAGCGATGACTTACTCAACCGCATTATCATTGAAACCACCGCAGCTTCTGATGCCAGAATGGGCGGAGCAAGTCTGCCGGCGATGAGTAATTCCGGCTCGGGTAACCAAGGCATCACCGCCACAATGCCGGTAGTAGTGATGGCTCGCCACTTAAACGTGAGCGAAGAAAAACGGATTCGAGCCCTGTTTTTATCTCACCTAATGGCAATTTACATTCACAGCAAATTGCCGAAACTCTCCGCTTTATGTGCCGTCACCACCGCTGCAATGGGCAGCTGTGCCGGGCTGGCATGGCTGCTGACCGGCAAATTTGAAAATATCAGTATGGCAATCAGTAGTATGATTGGCGACATCAGCGGCATTATCTGCGATGGAGCGTCCAATAGCTGTGCGATGAAAGTTTCCACCAGTGTGACCTCCAGCTACAAATCCATTCTCATGGCAATGGACAACAGCCAAGTCACCGGCAACGAAGGGATTGTCGAACACGACATCGACCGCTCTATCAACAATCTCTGCAGTATTGCTTCTCGCAGTATGCAATACACAGACCGCCAAGTGATTGAGATTATGGTGAACAAGCCGAAGCTCAAATAAAACTAGTAACATTTCGGATAAAAAAGCCCGCTTGCAAGCGGGCTTTTTATTGTTATTAGGGTAAATACTTATTCGACACCTCAAATAACCATTCTGCCAAATCATCGGGAAGCGGCTTTACGTTATTGGTTGAAAGTTCGGCGATGTGAGAAACTACATCACTTTCACACTCTTGATATTCCAACACTTCGCCGGTTTTTTCATTACGAACTACCAGCTCAACGTGGGTAAAGCCAGTAGTTGCTTCAGTTTCTTCAAACAGATACCACTTGCCATTATTTGGCACCACAAGCTGTGTACCGTTAGCATACTGATAAAGGTAGCTATTGTCTAAATCCTGCTTATACTCAAGTGCCATTCCATTTCCCGTATCGCGTCCGAAAAAGAGCGTAAAATCCTTATCAGCGTTTTTCTGCACCACCAAGCTCAATTTCTGTTGCTTGTTCGTAATACATTCCCACAACACCAGATTACCTTTATTTGCTGAAGCAAAGGCACTTAAGCCAAGTAAGGCTAGCGAGATAAAATAACGTTTCATAGTAAATTTCCTTGTAAAAAAGACCGCTTGTCAGCGGTCTAATTCAGTAAAAATTTTGCAAATTATTGCAACAGGGAAATATCCGCCACTTGCAGGAACAAGCCTTGCAACGTGCTTAAAATCGCTAAGCGGTTTTGACGCAGTTTTTGATCTTCAGCATTCACCATCACACCGTCAAAGAACGCATCTACCGGTTGGCGTAAGTTCGCAAGTTTATCAAGAACCGCCGTGTAGTCGCCCTGTGCGATTAACGGTTGTACTTCGCCTTTGAGTGCAATAACCGCTTCTGCCAACGCTTTTTCTGCCGGTTCTACACAAACTGAAACATCAATTTCGCCAATCGCAATATCCGCTTTCGCTAAAATGTTGCTTACACGTTTGTTTGCGGCAGCCAAGGCTTCAGCACTGTCTAAGGTGCGGAAGTGAGACACCGCACGCACACGAGCATCGAAGTCTGCCGGTTTGGTTGGGCGGCGGGCAAGCACAGATTGGATTACATCTACCGCAATGCCTTCGCTTTCATACCATGCACGGAAACGGCCGAGCATAAAGTCCACCACTTCATCCACCACGTTTTTATTGGTGAGCTTATCGCCGAAAAGTGCGGTCGATTTTGCTACGATTTCCGCTAAATCTAACGGCAGGTTTTTCTCGACAATAATACGCAGAGAACCTAATGCCGCACGGCGTAAAGCGAACGGGTCGGCACTGCCTTTCGGTGCTTGACCGATACCGAAAATCCCGGTGAGCGTGTCGAATTTATCCGCCAACGCCACGGAGCAAGCCACCAACGATTTCGGCAACTCATCGCCTGCAAAGCGTGGCATATATTGCTCGTTGAGTGCGACTGCCACTTCTTCATCTTCGCCGTCGTGACGAGCATAGTGCATCCCCATTACGCCTTGGGTGTCGGTAAATTCAAACACCATATTGGTCATTAAGTCGCATTTTGAGAGCAAGCCGGCACGTTTCGCTTTGGTTTGGTCTGCCCCAATTTGAGCAGCAATTTCGCCAGCCAAGGCTTCAATGCGAGCCGTTTTATCACGCAGTGTACCGAGCTGTTGCTGGAACAATACGGTTTCAAGGCGTGGTAATTGGTCTTCCAATTTCTGTTTTAAGTCGGTTTTGAAGAAGAATTCCGCATCAGTCAAACGTGGGCGAACCACTTTTTCGTTACCTTCGATGATCTTGCTCGGATCGTCCGGATTGATGTTCGACACGAAGATAAAGTGCGGTAACAATTTGCCGTCTTTGTCGTAAATCGGGAAGTATTTTTGGTCGCCTTTCATTGTGTAAACTAAGGCTTCCGCCGGCACGGCAAGGAAACGCTCTTCAAATTTGGCGGTAAGTACGTTTGGATATTCAACAAGTGAAGTCACTTCATCAAGCAAGTCTTCTTCAATATCCGCCACGCCGCCCAAAGCGGTCGCTTTTTCTTGGGATTTTGCAAGGATCAACGCTTTACGCTCGTTGAAATCCGCTACTACAGAACCACGATCTTTTAGCAGTTGTGGGTATTGATCTGCATTGTCGATTTGGAACTCACGTTCGCCCAAGAAACGGTGACCACGAATGGTACGGCCGCTCGCCACGCCTAAAATCTCGCCTTCAATCAACTCCGCACCGAATAGAAGGGTTACGGTATGCACAGGACGGACGAATTGCTCAGTTTTATCGCCCCAACGCATTGTTTTTGGAATTGGCAGGTTCGCCAGCGATTTAGCGATAATATCGACCAATAGATTTTTAGTCGGCTGACCTTCAATCACCGCACGATGCACCAGCCATTCGCCCTTGTCGGTCGCAATACGCTCGGCTTGCTCCACGGTAATCCCACAGCCTTTCGCCCAGCCCTCTGCCGCCTTAGTCGGCTTGCCTTCGGCATCAAACGCCGCCGATACCGCCGGGCCACGTTTCTCGATTTCTTTGCTCGGTTGAGCGTCTGCCAAACCCAGCACTTTCACCGCCAAACGGCGTGGCGCTGCAAACCATTCGACTTTCTCGAAAGCAAGCCCCGCAAGGTTGAGCTCTTGTTCAACATTCTCCGCAAATGCGGTCGCTAATTTTTTGAGTGCCTTCGGTGGCAGCTCTTCTGTGCCGATTTCGGCGAGGAAGTTTTGTGTTGTCATTTTTTATTTACTCTCAATCAATTATCTGAGTTTGATAAGCTATCTAGAATGTTTCTAGTCAACCTATATCCTCTCAATGTCAAATTATTTTCGTTATCTAAAAGTCTAACCCTTTCCATATCTCTAATAAATGCATAAGGTATATTTTTATGTTCAATATCCTCTTTTAGGATCTGATTTATTTCATCTACACTAATATCATAATTATTCCTTCTAGCTACTCTTCTTATAAAGGCTCTGTAATACCTCTCCACCCTCTCCTCTATATCAGAATTATTTCTTCTAGAATTCCTGCGTAAAATTATAATTTCATTTCTAGCTTCTTCTAACTTTTGATTAGATTCATCTAGTTTCTTTCTTAGTTCCTCTAATTCATCGGTTCCAAGTTTTGAATTGTCTATCAGTTTAGAAATTATTCTTTCTTTTTCATCTTCTTCATTCTTAATACTTTTCTCAATTTCTTCTTTCTTTGCTTTCTCCTTAGAACCATAATATGATCTAATATTATTATCTAACTTGTCATATGATTCATTAATAGATCTTAATCTCTCCCCGAACCCTGACTCTATTCTTCCTAAGATCTCTGATGTATTTTGAGTAAATTTATATGTATTATCATAAAATTTATTAGATGTATCATTAGCTTTAAAATAGAAAGCAATTGAAATACCAATGGAGAAAAAAGCTAACAATATGGACAATAAATCACTAAATTGTAGATTGCCTATCAATACAGATAAATCTAACTGATATAATTTGATTGATAAAACTATAACAATAATGAATAAACTTAACGGATAAATTGCTATTTTAATAAATCTAATGGATTCATCTAATATTGATATTTCAGTTCTTTTATCTTCCATAAAATACTCCCTATATAATTGTAGAATTTGATTTCATTTTATGTAGTTATTCCGCAATCTGATTTTTCACAGAATTATATGTATCCTGTTTCTATCTAGACTTTTCAATAGCCACGATATAGCTCAACAGTTATCCCCATAGTAGAGCTCATATAAAATTAAAACTAAGGAATAAGAAACTGCTCTTGCGTCCTTTCCACAGCTAAATGCAGGAGGATTTAACACTCTCTCACTCCGTTTTCACTTCTGCCAAATCTCCCCTAACCCCTCTTTGCTAAAGAGGGGGATTAGATCGCTGTAAATTTGTAGTTTATCTGACTTCATCGTATTTCTTCATCATAAATATCTTAAATAGCCAGATGAATGTTAAATTTTCTTCGATGGATCACCCCTCTTTAGCAAAGAGGGGAGGGGGAGATTTGGCAGACTAAATTCACGGAGAAAATACTCTATTCGCCCACCGATTGAAGATACAACCAAATCTCTTCAATCACACTGTCAATCTCCGTCATCATTCGGTAATTATCAAACCGCAAAACTGTCAATCCTAACGATGCCAATTCCGCATCTCGGATTTTGTCATTTGCCTGATTTTCAGGCTCATAATGTTGGCTGCCGTCGAGTTCAATCACTAATTTCGCTTTCGGACAGTAGAAATCGACAATATAACTTAACAGCGGTTTTTGCCGATAAAAACGAAAGCCAAGTTGATCATTTCGCACCCGATACCATAACCGTTTTTCAGCTTCGGTCTGTGTACTTCGTAACGTTTGCGAATTGGGTTTAAGCGACTTCGCATAGGGTTTCATTTTGCAAAATTTCCGCTAAATTTTACCGCTTGTTAGCCAAAAATCCCTTCTAGCTCGGCGAAATCCAACACCACTTTGTCCCCTTCCAACAGCAATGCCGGAATGCCGATATAGCCGTTGGCTTTGGCGTCATCAAAAGCAGGATGTTGGTCACGCAGGCGTAAAAACGGTTTTAGGGTTGAACCGCCCTTTGTGATGTCGCACTCGTCAAACGCTACACCCAGACGTTCTAATTCAGCCAAAAATGGGGCGGTGTCAGGGCACCAGTGGGCGAAGTATAAAATCGGTTTCATTGTCGTTATCCTTACCGTAAGGGCGAATTGCAATTCGCCCCTACATTTCATTAGGCAATTTTATTTCTTACAACCCGGGAATCCTAATGCCTCACGGCTTGCATAGTACGCTTCGGCAACACCTTTGGTTAAGGCACGGATGCGCAAGATGTAGCGTTGGCGTTCGGTGACGGAGATCGCTTTACGAGCGTCAAGTAAGTTAAAGCTGTGAGCCGCTTTTAAAATGCGTTCGTAAGCCGGCAGTGGCAACGGTTTTTCTAAGCCTAACAGGTATTGGGCTTCTTTTTCATACTGTTCGAAACATTGGAACAGGAAATCCACATCGGCGTATTCAAAGTTGTAGGTAGATTGCTCCACTTCGTTTTGGTGGAACACATCGCCGTAGGTGGTTTTGCCCAGTTCGCCGTCAGACCAAACAAGGTCGTACACCGAATCCACGCCTTGAATATACATTGCCAAACGCTCTAAGCCGTAGGTGATTTCGCCTGTTACCGGCTTACATTCTAAGCCGCCAACTTGTTGGAAGTAGGTAAATTGGGTCACTTCCATCCCGTTCAGCCACACTTCCCAACCTAAGCCCCACGCCCCAAGTGTTGGGTTTTCCCAGTTGTCTTCCACGAAGCGGATGTCGTTTTGGGTTGGGTCGAAGCCGAGCATTTTCAGACTTTCAAGGTAGAGTTCTTGAATGTTGTCCGGCGATGGTTTAATCACCACTTGGAATTGGTAGTAGTGTTGTAAACGGTTCGGGTTTTCGCCATAACGACCGTCTGTCGGACGGCGTGATGGTTGTACATAAGCAAACGCCATCGGCTCAGGACCTAACGCACGCAAACAGGTCATCGGATGTGAAGTACCAGCCCCCACTTCCATATCGAACGGTTGCACCACGGTGCAGCCTTTGCTTGCCCAGTAATCTTGTAATGCAAGGATCATGCCTTGGAATGTTTTTACGTTGAATTTTGCTGTCATTCTGTTTATCTCTACGAATTATTTGAAAAATTGTCGAAAAATGTCGGTTATTATAGCCTGTAAGCGGTCTTTTTTTGGGATTTTTTTGCAAAAATTTCGGTAAAAATAAAGCGGTCATACTCTCTTTTGCAAAATAAAAAGGAAATATAACCGCTTGCCATTCTATTCTAATCACTACTCTTGGCTAATAACAGAATATATATTGTGGTTTTTACCCTCATTGATTAAATTCACGATAGCTGTCGCAACAGATTTACGACTAACATACATTTTCCGTTCTTTGGGAAGCACTTTAACAATGCGGAAATTATTTTGTTCTTCTTCATTATTTAAGCCACCTGGTCGGATAATCAGCCAGTTTAGTTCAGTCTGTCGCAAATAGTTTTCTGCTTCGGTTTTCGCTGCTAGGGCTTCACCTAAAGCTTGTTGAGCCATTGGGCTGATTTGCTCCCATTGTTCGCCACAACCAACACTGGTTACTAAAATGACTTTCGTATTTGGCGAGTGATTTTCGACCGCTTGTATCAAGTTGATATTGGCGATTTTATCGCTACGAACGCCTTGTTCGTTTTTGCCGCCAACCACCGTGATTAACAGCTTTGGTTGTGTTTTTTGTAGTAAAAGATGACAAGATTCAATATCTAGTAAATCAGCCGTTTCGACCGCTATATTCTGCTCACTAAAAAATGAATCGGTAGGTATCTGACGCAATACAGCTATAGTTTGTTCTGCCGGTAATTTTTCACAGATGGCTCGCCCGAGCAAACCATTTGCTCCACATATTAAAATCATTATGAATTCCCCTGCATTAATTTTTGCATTGCAATAATTTGATGTTCACGTAATTGCCCTTTTTCATCACGTCCAGCAAAAATTTTGAACATTGCTTCGCCATTTTGATTAATGAATGTCAGTGCAACCGTGCGTTTGCCCATAAATGGACGGTCTAATAAATAGATTGCGGCACAATTTTCATAGCGTAAATGCCCATGCACCCCACCTTCTTCACCGGATTCAAAATTATAAAAACCACGTCCAATTTTGCCTTGTGGTAATTTCCCCGTCACCTCAGCGATCGCATCTGGGGTATGAATAATAAAAGTAACAGCTTCATTCCAATTAGCAATTTCTTGCATAATTTCCACAAAACGATCACCATCCGTTTTCATCACCATTTCACTCGGCAAACAGTTGATCACACTTTCTAAACTACATTGATTCATTCCTGCGACCATTTCTAAAATTTGTCCCGGATTTTCTTTTAAATTGTCACGTAATTTGCTTTCTAATTCTGTAGTAAGTATTGCTGTCATTGTTTTTTCCTTATTGGTCTGAGGGAGAGTAAGCATAAGCTTACGAATTAAGGTTGGTGACCAATAACGACCACTGATATTCAGTTTCGCCATCTTACCGTCACACTTAAGTAAATCTAAGGATTCCCATTGCTGTAATAATTTTTCCGCTTTGGGATTACCAGCAAAAGGTGTGGTGTCTAAATAACCCAGTTCAATACTATGCTGAATCGTGCCAAGTAGCCTTTTATGCTCACCGTGCTTGCTTAAATAAGAGAGACTTTTTTGCTCAACAGGTGAATTAAGATAAGTTTTTAAGTCAGATTGCACTTGATAACTCAATCCACCGAAATTACCCCCAGCTCCTGAGCCAAACGCTAAGCATGGCATATTGGATTTTACCAAAGTATTATAACAATTACGTTCACCACGATCAGGGAAAGCAAAGTGGTTATTACTCACCTGTTGCCAACCTGCTGCAGTTAATTTATCGACCGCATAAGCATAGTGTAAACTTTGAGTGTCAAAACCAGCGGGGGAAGGTAAAGTGCCGTGTTCAATCAAGCGATTAATCGGTAAAAACGGATAGTTATTGAAAGCATAAATATCCAACCCTGCAATCGGTAATGAGAAAGCAATCTCAATATCCTTCTGCCAGACTTCATCGGTTTGATTTGGTAATCCGAAAATAAGATCGGCAACAATAACCGCATTGAGCCCCGATAAGGCTTTTAGGTAAATTTGAGCCTCTTCACCACTATGTTTTCGCCCTAAACGTTTGCGAATTGCAGAATTAAAGGTTTGGATACCGATTGAAATACGATTAACCCCTGCTTCAATACAAGCTTTGGCTTTTTCAATATCAAAATGGCTGATGCGCCCTTCAATGGTAAATTCACAATCATCGGCAAGCGGTAAATATTGATAACATGCCCGAATAAGGCGCACCAAATCTTCTGTATGTAAGGCTGTTGGGGTTCCACCACCAAAATATACCGCTCGGATTTTACCTTTGTCTTGACGTAGGCTTGCTTCATAGGCAAGTTCGGCAATCACACGATCCGTATAAGTTTTACTATGCTCATCTTTCCAAGCATTGCGATAAAAACCACAGAAAATACAGTGACTGGCACAAAATGGAATATGGAAATAGGCTAAACCGTCTTCTTGCAAAGCAAAAGGCACTTGCTTTTGCCATAATGCTTGCCATTCACTACGATCTACATTTTCCCCACCCCAAATAGGCATAAGTGCCTGACGTTCGGGGAAAGCATTTGGAGAGGCTTGATTAGCCGCCCAATTAATATCTCTTATCATCATAAGTTAGTTAAAAATAAAGTTATAAGTAAACATCACTTATAACAAAATTAAACCTCTTATGACTTGATAAAAATCAAACAATAATCATTTCTATTAATGATTTATCTATAATATGTAAATCTTCCCCCAACATTCTAAGGAGGAAATCAACATATTGCTTTTCAGATCCGAGGGAAAAGTTAGCCATTACAAATAAAAAAATCAGCACTGGTAAAAGTGCTGATTTTTTATGAAGTGTTAAAAATTACTGTCCGTAATACGCATTTTTGCCGTGCTTACGCAGATAATGTTTGTCTAACAGTTCCTGCTGCATTGGGCCGATTTGTGGGCGGATTTGGTGGCTGACGAAGTTCATATACGCTACTTCTTCCAACACGACCGAATTATGCACCGCATCGTGTCCGTTTTTACCCCACGTGAATGGGCCGTGAGAATGCACTAGCACGCCCGGTACCATCGTTGGATCAATGTTGCGTTTGCGGAAAGTTTCCACGATCACTTTGCCAGTTTCGAGTTCATATTCGCCACCGATCTCTTCTGGGGTCATTCGGCGTGTGCAAGGCACTGAGCCGTAGAAATAGTCGCCTTGAGTGGTGCCCAGTGCCAAAATATCTTCACCGGCTTGTGCCCAGCCCACAGCGTGGCGTGAGTGGGTATGTACCACACCGCCGATTTCCGGGAATTGGCGGTAGAGTTCTAAGTGGGTCGGGGTGTCTGACGAAGGCTTTTTTGTACCGTAAACACGGTTGCCTTGTAAATCAAGCAACACAATATCTTCCACGGTCATTACATCGTACTCCACACCAGATGGCTTGATCGCCACCAAACCGGTTTCACGGTCGATTTCGCTCACGTTGCCCCAAGTAAAAGTCACTAAACCGTATTTCGGCAGCTCTAAATTCGCCTTTAATACACGCTTCCTGAGTGCTTGTAATGCTGGGGTTAATTCGGTTAATTGGGTCATAGTGTAAAGCCTCCCTCTTTCATTTTTTGTTCAATCCAACGGCGAGCGTTGATAATTTCGGTAATCGGTTCTTCTGATTTTTCCGTCCACATTTCAATTAAGAATGCCCCACGGTAGTTTAATTCTGCCAAGGTTTTAAAGCAGGCTGGGAAATCCACGCAGCCATCGCCGAATGGCACGTCACGGAACTGTCCTTTGCAGGTTTCGGTGACTTTGTAGGTATCTTTTAAGTGAATTGCTGAGATTTTGTCGATACCAAGTTTCAGCTCTTCCGCCACGTTGTCGTTCCACGCAGACAAGTTGCCTAAATCCGGATAAACAGTGAACCACGGCGATTTGATGATCTCGTCCCATTTTTTCCAGAGGGAAATCGAACTCATAAATTTCGTGTCCATAATTTCCACCGCAATCGTCACTTGATTGCTTGCCGCAAGCTCAACTGCCCATTCCAAACCTTCTTGGAAGCGTTGGATCGTGCCTTCGTCTTGCTCTTCGTAATAGACATCGTAGCCAGCAAGTTGAATAGTGCGAATACCAAGATCGACCGCCAACTGAATGGCTTTTTCCATAATTTCATAGGCTTTTTGGCGAGTGGCTTCATCACGAGAGCCGAACGGGAAGCGGCGGTGTCCGGAAAGGCACATTGACGGAATCGTCACGCCGGTGTTGATGATGGCTTTGACTAATTTGGCACGCTCTTTTTTGCTCCAATCAAGGCGGGCGAGACGTTCGTCTGTTTCGTCAATCGACATTTCGACAAAGTCGAAACCGCAGACTTTGGCGATGGAGAGTCGGTCTTGCCACGAAATGTTCTTCGGCAAGGCTTTTTCGTAAATACCGAGTTTGTGTTTTCTCATAGAAGATCCTGTTTTGTAAAGTTTTGGTGAAAAATGACCGCTTGTTGTATCAGGCTAGAATAATCTCTAATCCTTTCGCTTTCAATTCCTGAATAATGGTTGGATCAGCTTCTTTACCTGTAATCAATAAATCAATTTTATTGAATTCTTTAAATAACATACCGACTTTTTTACCCAGTTTAGTGCTATCTAATAAGACAACATACCGCTCAGCGTGCATTGCCATTTGCTGTTCGGCGTTGGCGATGATCATATCAGTTTTGAATAACCCTTCCGTGGTCAGCCCTTTGCCACTAGTAAACATTGTGGTGGCGGCATAACTCATCTCATTTTGGGTATTGAGCGAGAGCATCACTTTTTTATTTTTATTGTATTGTCCGCCCATAATCACCACATCATCGTGTGATCCTTCAATTAGCTGATTTGCAAGCGGTAGATAATTGGTGATAATTTGCAATTTCCGTCCACACAACACATTGCCCAACATTTGCATTGTGGAGCCGCAGGTTAGAATTAAACTTTCTCCATCTTTACATAAACGCCCAGCAGCTTCGGCAATACGTTGTTTTTCTTCAGCATTATTGGTTTTTTTAGGCTCCTTAAGTGGGCTAGAAAAAATCGCTTCTGCACCATTTCTTACTTTCTTTAATTTACCTTGCTCATCTAATTTACTGATGTCTCGCCGTGCAGTTGCAGGTGAGATATTAAGCAGTTGCATAATATCAGCGGTAGAAAGAACCTTTCTCTCTCCTAGCAACGATAATAGTTCTTTATGTCTGTAGGTTTCGTTCATTATTCCGTCCTTGTGTGCATTGCTATTCTAATCTAAGTCGTAATGAACCTTAAAGATAGAGGCGAATTAAATTCGCCTCTAAGTTGCCATTACAGCATTGATTTAAATTGAATGTTTGGCTCTTGTTCGAAGCAGTCATCAAAGCCGCGAGGGTGATGATATTCAATTAAATCTTTATCACGAGGGTAAACATATTTTCCACCCACTTCCCAAATGAATGGGTGGAATTGGTATTGCAGGCGGTCTTTACGCATACGCCATAAATCAATAATTTCTTGCGTGCTTGCCATAAAGTTTGTCCAGATATCGTGATGAACAGGAATGATTACTTTACAACGTAAACATTCTGCCATACGAAGTAAATCAATTGAAGTCATTTTATCGGCGATACCCACCGGGTTTTCACCATAATTATTTAAGGCAACGTCAATATCAAATTGTTTTCCATGTTTAGCAAATTGGATGGAGTAGTGAGAATCCGCACCGTGATAAATATTACCACCTGGCGTTTTGAACACATAGTTTACCGCCTTACGTCCCATTTCTTCATCTGATGGGCACAGACCAGCTAATTCGCCACCACGTTCCTCAGCACCTTCAACAGGCAGAGTTACTAGACAGGTGCGGTCGAAAGAGTCTAATGCGTGAATTTCTACGTCTTTTAATTTTACTACATCGCCCGGTTTCACGACAATAATACGCTCTTCCGGCACGCCCCATTTTTTCCATAATTCCGCACAATGCCAAGGGCCAACAAATTTAACATGATCAAGTTTAGGATTATTGCAAATGGCTGCCGCAACATTCACATCAATATGATCTGAATGGTAGTGAGAGGCAAGAATGAAATCGACTTCATTGATCGCAAAAGGATCTAACACCATTGGTTGAGCTCGTAAGTTTGGTTGTAATTTACGTACTCCTGCCATATTTGCCATTTGGTGCCCGCGTACCATATCTTTTACTTTCTTGGTTGATTTACCACGACTACACCATAAATCCATACAAATATTTGCACCGGCAGGAGTTTTAATCCAAACACCCACACAACCTAACCACCACATTGCGAAATTGCCTTCAGGTACAACTTCTTCTTCAATTTCTTCGTTTAACCAAGTACCCCATTCAGGAAAAGTTGAAAGAATCCAGCTTTCACGGGTAATTTCTTGAATTTTGCTCATTGTGAACTCCTGTTTTGTTCATTTAAAAGAATAATTTAATCAAAACAAATCATATATAATCACAATAAAATAGCCAACTACTTTTTTAGAAAAATGTGATCTAAGTCTAATTTTAGTATTCATTTTTGTAAGAATTTATTTTAAATATTTATTCTTTATTTATATTTTAAATATAAAATAATATTTATTTACTATTTACAAATAGTAAAACTAAATAATCATAGTATATAAAAATAAAATGTGATCTTGCTCACAAATAATAAAAAATAATCTTTTGCAATCTAATAAGAGCATTTATCATTTAATTGATGCCGTAATAGGCTATATTTCTCTCAAATTCAAATCTCTCAAAAAGAGGCTAAATTATGGACTTTTTAACTGAAATTCTCCTTTTCTTAAAGGATCAGGTGCTAAATAAAGCACCATTTTTACTAGGTATTGTGGCTTGTTTAGGCTATATCCTACTTAAAAAAGACACATCGACTATTCTAAAAGGTACGATCAAAACCATCGTCGGTTTTATGATTGTGCAAGCAGGTTCTGGCTTCCTGGTAACAAACTTTAAGCCAGTGATTGATGGCTTAGCAAAATACCACCAACTTGCCGGTGCAGTAATCGACCCTTACACCAGTATGCAATCCACCATTCAAACAATGGGTGAAAACTATTCTTGGGTAGGTTATGCGGTCATTGGTGCATTATTCTTAAATATCTTACTGGTGGTGTTTCGTCGTTTAACCGGTATCCGCACGATTATGCTTACAGGGCATATTATGTTCCAACAAGCGGGCTTGGTTGCAGTGTTCTATATGATCATCGGTGCCTCAATGTGGGAAACCATCATCTACACCTCTGTGTTAATGGCTCTCTACTGGGGTATTTCTTCCAACATTATGTATAAACCAACCCAAGCGGTAACAGGTGGTGCAGGTTTCTCTATCGGTCACCAACAACAAATTGCTTCTTGGATTGCAGTAAAACTTGCTCCAAAACTTGGCGATAAAAACGATACTGTGGATAAAATGAAATTACCGAACTGGTTAAATATTTTCCACGATAGTATCTCTGCCACAGCCTTAGTAATGACCGTCTTCTTCGGCATTATCTTACTCTCTTTTGGCTTAGATAATTTAAAAGAGCTTGCCGGCAAAACCAACTGGTTTATGTACATTCTTGAAATGGGCTTGAAATTTGCGGTGGCGATTCAAATCATCGTTACTGGCGTGCGTATGTTCGTAGCAGAATTGTCAGAAGCCTTCAAAGGTATCGCAGAGCGTTTAATTCCAAACTCTGTACTTGCGATTGACTGTGCGGCAATCTACGCTTTCTCTCCAAATGCAATGGTATTCGGCTTTATGTGGGGGGCGATCGGTCAATTCGTAGCAGTAGCAGGTTTATTAGCGGTTGGCTCACCGGTATTAATCATCCCGGGCTTTATCCCAATGTTCTTCTCTAATGCGACAATCGGTGTGTTCGCAAACCAATTCGGCGGCTGGAAAGCAGTAATGAAAATCTGTTTTGTAATGGGTATCATCGAAGTGCTAGGCTCTGCATGGGTCATCCAAATGCTTGCAAGTCAAGGCACAACCTTCAACGGCTGGATGGGTATGGCTGACTGGGCATTATTCTTCCCACCAATCCTGCAAGGTATCATCAGCGTTCCAGGCTTCTTCTTCGTGATTGTGGCAGCTGCCCTTGTATATATGTTCTTCGCATCTAAACAACTTCGTGCAGAAGAAGCGGAAGCTGCCGCGAAAGGTTTAACCCTTGAACAACTTGATGGCTACGGTTTAGACGAAGTGAAAACAGAGCCAAAAGCGGAAGCAGTAGTACAACAAGCGGTCGAAAATAGTGGAAATTCTGCAAATCCGATCCGTATTCTTGCAGTATGTGGCTCAGGTCAAGGTTCATCCATGATGATGAAAATGAAGATCAAAGGCTACCTAGACAAACGTGGTATTCCAAATGTGATGGATTCCTGTGCGGTTACTGATTACAAAGGCAAATTAAGTGAAGTAGATATTATTGTATCAAGTAAACACCTAGCCGGTGAAATCGAAGTGCCGGAAGGCAAAGCGGTATTAGGTGTACAAAATATGCTGAATCCTAACTCATTCGGTGATGAATTAGTTGAGTTAATCAACAAACATAATGCAAAATAGGTCATGTTAGGGGCAGATATTTGCCCCTTAGTTTCCAACACATTATGTTTAAACTAAATCTCATCAACTAAGGAATGATTTTATGAAAAAATTACTCACCACTCTTTTTGCTCTCTCTGCTGTCAGCGTTGCTGTGGCGAAAGAGGTGAACATCAAACTACTGGGTACGTCTGATGTTCACGGCCGTATTGTGCCGTGGAGCTACGGGGCGGATGTGGAAGACAAATCCGGTTCTTATGCCCAAATCGCAACTTATGTGAAAGAGGTGCGGGCGAACCACAAAAACGTGTTGCTGTTTGATATTGGCGATGCGATTCAAGATAACCAAGTCGAAGTGTTTGCTAAAACCATCGACTACGCCAAAGATAACCCAGTGCCGAAAGTGCTGAATGCGATGAACTACGACATTTTCATTCTCGGTAACCACGAATTTAACTTCGGTATGGACAAGCTTGATGCGATTGTGGAAGACATCAAAGCGAAAACCTTAACCGCTAACTTCTACTATAAAGACAGCGGTAGACGCTACGTTGAGCCAACCACGATTATTGAGCGTGAAGGCGTGAAGCTCGGTATTATCGGTATCACCACCCCAATGTCGGCGATTTTCGAGAAAGACACCGGCCACCTCGACACAATGAAATTCACTTCGCCAATCGAAGAGACCAAAGCCCAAATCGCTGAGCTGAAAAAACAGGGCGTAGATGCGATTATTGTTCTGGCACATATGGGGATTGAGAACGAAAACAACATTCCTGACACCGGCGTGGCGGATTTGGTGAATGCGGTGGATGACATAGATGTGATCATCGCCGGCCACATGCACAAAGATGTGCCGAGCGAAACGATTAAAAACACCCTGATCACCGAACCCCACCGCTACGGCACGGTGGTGTCTGAAGTGGATTTAGCGTTTGATGTGAATGAAAAAGGCGAAGTGAAATTGCTCTCCAAAGCGGCAAAAACCGTGCCGGTGAAAAAACTCGCCAGCGATCCGGAAATCGAGAAAATTTACCAACCGTATCACGATGAATTACGCCGTCTGAACAACGTCAAAATCGGTGAAACCGCACAGGATATGATCCCGCAAGTGAAAATCCACGGCGTTTCCACTGCATTCGCCAAAGATACCGGTATGTCTTCACTGATCCACGATGTGCAACAACATTACAGCGGTGCGGACGTGGTGAGTTTTGCGTTTGACTACGAAACCGTGCGTTTAGACAAAGGCGACATCAAGAAAAAAGACATCATCTACAACTACCGCTACGCAGGTGGCGATGTGAGCGTGTATGAACTGACCGGCAAACAGCTCAAACAGTATATGGAATGGTCGGCGGACTACTTCGACACCATTCAACCGGGCGACAAAGCCTACCGCTACAACGAAGTGCGTGGCAAATCGAAATATGTCACCTTCGACCTATTCGGTGGCGTAAGCTATAAAATCGACCTACGCAACCCAAGCGGTAGCAAAATTGTCGATCTGAAACTGGCAAACGGCAAGGCTGTTACCGAAGACGGCAAATACAAAGTGGGGATGAACTCATATCGTTTCGGTCAATTGACCAAAAAAGGTGGTATCTGGGAAGGTCAAAAAATCCCGACACTGTGGGAGTCGAAAGTGGCAATGGGGTCTGAAAAAGGCACAATCCAAAATATGTTGATTGACTACATCACCAACGTCAAAGGCGGTAAGATTGAAGGTAAATCGCATAATCGTTGGGAAATCATCGGCTTAAATTAAATTATCAAGGATAACACTATGAATTTAAAACAATCGCTTATCGAAAATAATTCTATTTTGTTAAATCAATCAGCGGCTAGTTGGGAAGAGGCGATTAAAATCGGAACTGACTTATTAGTGAAAGCAGGTACTATTGAGCCTCGCTATTACGACAATATTATCAGTAAAATCAAAGAGATGGGGCCTTATATCATTCTCGCACCGGGCTTGGCAATGCCACACGCGCGTCCGGAAGAAGGAGTAATCAAAACGTCGTTTGCGTTAGTGACACTCGCTGAACCTGTTTATTTTGATGGCGAAGATGAGCCAGTCTCTGTATTGCTCACGCTTGCTGGTAGTGACTCTGACCAACATATGCAAGGCTTAATGGAGATCACCCAAGTGCTTGATGATCCAGACAGCGAAACCGGCGTGGATTTAGCTAAAATCCTTCGCTGCAAAACCGCCGATGAGGTCTATGCTGTCATCGATCAAGCATTAAGCTAATCCTTATTCGGGCGTATTTATCCGCCCACAAGCGGTTCAATTTTATTAAAATTTTACAAATCTCAATATTGATAAGGAACAGACTATGTCAAAACCATTACTGCAAATTGCATTAGATTCATTAAGTTTAGAAAAAGCGGTGGCAGATGCCAAACAAGCAGAAAGCCTGGTGGAAATTATTGAGTGCGGCACAATTCTTGCTTGTGCGGAAGGGATGAAAGCGGTTTCAACCTTGCGTGCCTTACACCCAAATCACATCATCGTGTGTGATTTAAAAACCACCGATGGTGGAGCGATTTTAGCAAAAATGGCGTTTGAAGCCGGGGCAGACTGGCTCACTGTTTCCGCGGCAGCTCACCCGGCAACCAAAGCTGCTTGCAAAAAAGTGGCTGATGAGTTCAATGCAGCTCACCCAGAACTCAAAGTGAAAAAAGAGATTCAAATTGAAATCTACGGCAACTGGACAGTTGAAAAAGATGCGAAAGAGTGGGTGGAATTAGGCGTAACCCAAGCGATTTACCACCGCTCTCGTGATGCAGAACTGGCAGGCAAAGGTTGGACAGCAGAAGATGTGGAATTAATGAAACAGCTTTCTAACTTAGGTTTAGAACTCTCTATTACCGGCGGTATCGTTCTGGAAGATATTCACTTATTCAAAGAGATCAAAAACGCTAAAGCATTCATTGCAGGCCGTGCGTTAGTGGGCGAAAAAGGTAAACAAACTGCCGAAGCGATTCGTGCAGAAATTGAGAAATACTGGAATTAATCTGTCTCTATAAAGGAAATTGAGTTCTAACTATCGCTAGAACTCAATTTTTTATTATCTTACTTCCCACCCGTTATTTTCCACAATCTCGCTATATTCTCCGCAGTCGAAATCAAATTTTCTTTACCAAGTTTTAGAGTATCTTCAAGGCTATTAAGCTGGCGAATAATCGGAAACACAGCATCAATGCCGTGTTGATAAACCACAGGGTAGTCTTCTCGTAAACAACCGACAATCGCAATTACAGACTTGTCAAACTGCTTAGCCGTTTTGGCAACGCCAATCGGGGTCTTACCTGCGATGGATTGAGCATCCATTCTGCCCTCGCCTGTAATCACCAAATCCGCATTTGCTACTTTTTCGGCAAGATGGGTTGCTTCAATAATAATTTTTACTCCAGAACGAAGCGTTACATTTGGTAGCAGTAATAATCCGCCCCCCATTCCGCCTGCCGCTCCAGCCCCTGCGGTATCGGCAATATTCACACCAAGCTGTTTCTGAGCTTGCTCAGCAAAATGGCGGAGAGCATTATCTAAGGTTTTGACCATCTCAGGTGTTGCTCCTTTTTGCGGGCCGAAAATGGAGGAAGCCCCACGCTCGCCACATAACGGATTATCCACATCACAAGCGACTTCAAAGGCGACTTGAGATAAACGTGGGTCTAAACCACTTAAATCAATCTGTTGAATTTGATTTAACGCTTCGCCGCCAAAGCCGATTTCTTGCTTTTCCGCATTGCGGAATGTTGCCCCTAAGGATTGCAACATTCCCACTCCGCCATCGTTAGTGGCACTGCCGCCAATGCCGAGAATGATTTTTTTCACGCCACAATCGAGAGCAGCTTTAATCAACTCGCCAGTGCCATAACTGGTGGTAATTAGCGGATTTCGCTCGTTGTGTGGCACAAGATGTAAGCCGCTTGCTGCCGCCATTTCAATAAAGGCGTTTTTTTTATCGCCCGACAATCCGAAAAAGGCTTCCACTTGGTTTGCAAGCGGTGCTTTTACGCTGATTTTTTGCAAATTACCTTGAGTGGCATCAATCAGCGATTGCACCGATCCTTCGCCACCGTCTGCCATCGGTACAAGTTCATACTCGGCATTTGGGAAAATCCGAGAGAAGCCCGTTTGAATTGCCTGAGCCACCTCTAAGGCAGTCAGGCTCTCTTTAAATGAATCGGGAGCAATTACAATCTTCATCATAATTCCTTACAACAACACTAATGAGAGAAGATACACAGTCAAAATACCGACTACGCCCATAATAAAGGTCAGCGTGGTTTGTGTGCGATAACCCTGTTGCGGCGTGAGTTTGGTAAAGTTAGTAACCACCCAGTAATAGCTATCGTTGGCGTGTGAGACACACATTGAGCCTGCCGCAATTGCCATCACAGTTAGAGCCGCTGCCATTTCGCTGGTTAAACCTAAGGCGTTCATTAGTGAATCCTGGGCGTTGAACATTCCCATAATAGAAGCAGTTGTAATAATCGCCACCGTTGAGCTGCCTTGTGCGGTTTTCAAAATAGCTGAAATCAAGAATGGGAAGAAAATGCCTGCGGTGCTGATAATGTGAGCGTTTTGTTTGATGTAATCCACAAAACCTGCTTGAGTAATCACATTACCTAACACGCCACCTGCTGCGGTAATGAATAGGATTGGTCCGACTAATTTCAAGGTATCGTTGGTTAAGCTGTCAAACTCTGCCATTTTACCGCTCGAAGCCAGTAAGAAAATCGCAAAGACGACACCAACTGCAAGAGCGATAATCGGGTTGCCGACAAACTGTAAGAATGTACCGAAATTACCACTTACACCTGCGATTTTAGCAATAGAGCCTAACGCCATTAAGATAATCGGTACAAAAATCGGGGCAAGGCTTAAAAAGCCACTCGGTAATTTTCCATAGTGTTTCAGTAAGTCTTCATAACTTTGGCTGATGATTTTATCCGCTTCCGCTTCTTCGCTAACCGAGACTTGTTTACCGATATATTTTGCAAAGAAGTAGCTGGCAATTAGCACAGGAATTGATACCACAACGCCCATTCCGATTACTAATAATAAGTTATGGCTTAAGCCCACTGCACCTGCTGCCGCAATTGGGCCCGGTGTTGGTGGAATGAAAACGTGAGCAGCATATAAACCGGCACTCAGTGCAACTGCCATTCCAACCGGATTTGCCAAGATTTTTTTACGAATCGCTTCACGGATTGGGTTTAACACCACAAAACCGCTATCGCAGAAGACAGGAATGCCGACCACCCAGCCCATAATGAGCATTGCAAGCTCAGGGCGTTTTTGCCCAACCACTTTAACTACCATATCGGCAAGTTTCAGGGCTGCTCCTGTTTTTTCTAAAATCGTTCCGATAATTGCCCCAAAGATGATGACAATCCCGATACTTTTAAAAGTGTTACTAAACCCTTCGCCGACAATAGACGGAATTTTCGCCAACGGTAAACCGGCTAATAGAGCCAATGCCAATGAAATCGACATTAATGCCAAGAAAGGGTGAACTTTCAGTTTGGCAATCATATAGATCATAATGATGATTGCCACCACAAAGGTGAGAATAAGTGCAATACCGGACATAATCAGTCTCCTCGTTGTAGAATAATCAACCCATTATTGGAGATCTGCCGGTAAAAATCTTTATATGAAATTTCAAAAAAATTTTAAAAACAACTACTTGTTTTGTATTTTTCTACAATTTTTACGATAAAACTGCACCAAGATAAAGCACAAATTTTTGTTCTATGTTATTTAAAGATAAGCCGGTAATCTGCTCGATCTTCTCTAACCTATAGCGTAGGGTATTTGGGTGGATAAACAATTTTTGTGCAGCGTGATCAAGATCACAATTTGCAAAAAAATAGTGGCGAAGGCTTTTCAGTAGTACCTGTTTTTTATCTGAATTCAGCAAGGCTTGGAAAGGGACAAGTAACGTTTTTGCTTCCCAAGATTGGCTAAAACTATGTAACAAAGCCGGTAATTTGAAATCTTCAAAATAAATAATCCGCTTACGGCTTTGGATCTGCTCAGCATAGTTAAGCGTATGGCGAGCGGTTTGGTATGAAATATTGGTTTGTGATAGATTTTCAACTGACAAACCGACCACCGTTTTAAAGGAAATATCAGGTTCCGCCAGTTTAGTTAAGGTATTACGAATTAGTGATTTATCATTGGATAAATTATTCAATAAAGCGATGGTATCTAAACTAATCACCGCAGTGAGCAATGTCGGGAAATGATGCTCAAAGAAATCGATCAAATGTTGCAATTTCTCAGCGGTTGGCGTATTAACTTTAATCAGTATCACCGACAGTGGTTTTGCAACATTTTGCTCAAAAAAGACCGCTTGT
Source organism: Mannheimia varigena (assembly GCF_013377235.1). Classification (NCBI taxonomy): domain Bacteria; kingdom Pseudomonadati; phylum Pseudomonadota; class Gammaproteobacteria; order Pasteurellales; family Pasteurellaceae; genus Mannheimia; species Mannheimia varigena. Next base: position 1,289,294 of record NZ_CP016226.1, read on the forward strand.
TCGTGAATTTCTGCCGTGCTGAGTGTACCTTTGAGCAAAGCTCGCACAAATTCTTCACGATAACGCCGTTGCCAACGTTCTTGTTCCAGCTCAAAGGCTTGTTGCATAATCAGCTCTGCCGCCATTTTCACTAACTGAGCATATTGGCGAATTTCTTGCGGTTGTCCTGAAATACCGATCACGCCCACAGTAGAACCGAGATAATGTAGCGGTAGGTTAATGCCTGCTTTTGCCTCGTAGTGCCACTGTTTTGCAAGATTTTCATCAATTTCGACCGCTTGATCTTGGCGCAATGCCAATACCGCCCCCGTATGCCGTTGCCCAATACGACTAGCATCGCCGGAAGCAATAATCACGCCTTCACTATCCATCACATTGACGGAGTTGGGAATAATCTGCATCGTGCGTTTTACAATACAGTCGGCAATCGCTCTGTTGATTTTCATAGCGTTTCCAATGTTTAAAACAAAAAATCCCTCTATTAAGAGGGATAAATCATCGTAGGGATAAATTTGCCCTCAAAATGGTAGGGCAGATTGTATCATTTTATTTTGCTAATAACTCTTCTTTCTCACCATACACCGGCACCAGCGTTTTTTGGTAAGCGGCTTTTAATTTGCCGTTTGCTTTGAAATCAGCAACCGATTTATTCACCGCCTCTAACAGCGTTTGATTGCCTTTTTGCACCGCCGGGGCAATGAACTCTTGCGGGCCTACGCTGCCGATGGCGACATCAAAATTCGGGTTCTCTTTTGCCCACGCCCAAAGTAGAGCGTTGTCGTGGGCTAATGCCACTCCACGACCATCTTTCAAGGCATCAAAGGTTTCGGTGTTTTGGTCAAATTTCAACAGCGTGATTTCAGGGTGATTTTTGCTGAAATATGCATCAGCAGTCGTGCCTTTATTCACCAACAAGGTTTTGCCTTTCAGTTGAGCAATGTCGGTAATCGGCGAACCTTTCGGGGAGATCACGCCCAGTGCTACGTTCATATAAGGGCTGGCGAAATCCACTACTTCCGCTCGTTGTGGAGTTTGGGTGAAGTTGGCTAACACCAAATCCACTTTGTCAGAACGCAGATATTCCACACGGTTTGCCGCTTCTGTCAGCACAAATTCCACTTTTTCCGGGCTGCCGAGTAAATCTTGGGCGATATCTTTGGCAATTTCCACATCAAAGCCTTGGTTTTTGCCGTTGGCATCAACGTATCCGAATGGCGGCTTATCGCCAAACACAGCAACACGAATCACGCCGTCTTGCTTGATTTGTGCCAAATCTTTCGCTTGTAAGCTGGCGGTTAAGCCTAGAGCCACAATGGCCGCAGTAATAATAGTGTTAAGTTTCATAGAAATCTCCTTCGTTGTGTTTGTAAATGTGTAAAAAATTTGATTTTTTTGACCGCTTGTCGGTTAGTAATCCATTCCGTGCAAGAACTGTTTGGCTCGTTCGGTTTGTGGACTGCGGAAAAACTGCTCCGGCGAGCTTTGTTCGATAATTTCCCCTTTGTCCATAAACACGATTCTGTCCGCCACCTTTTCCGCAAAGCCCATTTCGTGAGTGACGATCAGCATCGACATTCCCTCTTGAGCCAGCTCCAGCACCACATCTAGCACTTCTCGCACCATTTCGGGGTCAAGGGCGGCGGTAATTTCATCTAACAGCAGAATTTCCGGGTTCATACATAAGGCTCGCACAATCGCAATTCGCTGTTTTTGTCCGCCGGAAAGCTCTCGGGGAAAAGCGGTTTTGCGATCTAACAGCCCAACTCGAGCCAGCAAAACATCTGCCTGTTTTTCTACTTCGGTACGGCTGCGTTTTTGGGCTTTAAGCGGCCCGAGCAAAATATTGTCAATCACATTCAAATGGGCGAACAGTTCGTAACTTTGGAACACCATCCCGACTTTTTGGCGAGCCTGCTCCCAGCTAATATCCTTCCCAAATTCGCCCACCTTTTCCATTCGGATTGTGCCGCCTTGCTTCTCTTCTAAACCATTCACGCAACGCAGTAGGGTGCTTTTTCCACAGCCGGACGGCCCGAGAATCACCACCACTTCGCCTCTTGCAAGCTGAAGATTGAGGTTGTCGATTGCCACATTTTCGCCGTAAGTTTTATGTAAATTTTGGATTTCAAGCAGTGCCATTTTAACTTTCCCAACGTTTTTCCAGCCTAATCGCCAGCCACGAGAGCGGATAGCAAATTAAGAAATAGAGAATAAAGATCAGCCCATACACAAAAAACGAGGCATTCGGGCTGGTCAGCAGCGAGTTTTCGATAATTTGTTGCCCGATTTTTACCACCTCGATCACGCCAATTAATGCTGCCAACGAGCTGGTTTTTACCATTCGGGTAAACAGGTTAATCAGGCTTGGTAAAATGCGGCGAGTGCCTTGCGGCAGCTCAATCTGCCAGAAAATTTGGGCGTTGGTGAGCCCTAACGCTTTTGCCGATTCAATTTGGTGTTTTTCAATAGAGCCTAACGCCCCACGCACTAAATCGCCCATTTCTGCTGTTCCCCACAGCACAAACACCCAAACGCAAACCCAAAAGCCACTAATGTGCCACTGAAACCAAGTTGAAAGCCCAAAATAGAGCATAAACAGCCAAACTAAAATCGGCACAATGCGGACAGTTTCTAGCAAGATTTGGCATAATCCACGCACGATTGGAAATTTTGACCGCATCAGCAATCCAAACAGCGTGCCGCTAAATAGCGAAATCCCAACCGAGAGAAACGAAATTTGCACCGTGAGCCACAAGCCTTGCATTAAACGGGCGGCATTTTGCCCTTCAAACAGCCATTCAAACCCCATATTTCGCACTCCGCACTCGTTTTTCCGCCCAGCGAGCCAATAAAGAAATCGGCAATAAAATCACTAAATAGCTCAACAACAGTAGCAATAATGCCTCGTTGGTTTTGTAGTCCATTCCGATAATATCTTTGGTGACGAACATCAGCTCTGCCACCGCCACCGCACTGATAACCGAAGACTCTTTAATTAAAAACAGTACATTCGCCACTAATGCCGGCAAGGAAATCGCCCACGCTTGGGGCAAAATCACCGCATAAAATTGTTGCCACGCTGAAAGCCCTATCGCCTTTGCGGCTTCGCTCTGCCCTTTAGGCACAGCTTGAAGCCCGGCTCGCAACGCTTCTGCCATATAGCTTCCGCCTAAAAATGCGAGGGCAATCACACCACAAGTAAAACCGTCCCATTTAATGCCGATTTTCGGCAAGCCGTAGTAGAGAAAAAAGAGCTGAATCAACAGCGGCGTGTTGCGAGAAAGTTCTACATAGCCTCGAGCCAATAACATCAGCGGACGAATTTGGTAAGTCAGCACCACCGCCACCACTAGCCCGACTAAAAACGCTAACACAATGCCCCAAGCGGAAAGCTGCAACGTAATCACTGCCGCATCAATAAAACGAGGAATTGCCGCAAAAAAATAATCCCAATTCATTTTTGTTTCCTGAAATGAAGTTGGGATTACTTTAAGTCGTTTTGAGTAAATTGAAAAAGAATAAGCGGTTATTTTTTAGTTGATTTGGTTATATAACAAACTTGCCGATTTTTTGCTCTGCACGCACATAAGCGGGATTTTTCTCAATGCGAGCGACATACGCCTGAATATTTGGATAACCTTCCAACCTTTTTTCACCAGTGCTTGTAAAGGAAAGCCCATCATAATACCCGCACCGCTAAGTGTCTCGCCTAGAAACCATTGTTTACCACTAAGTTGTTGCTCAATATGGTCTAAATGCAATTTAAGTTGCGGAGTTAGATAACTTCCTTTTACGCTATCAACAATTTTTTGCACAATCGGTTTTACAAAAAATGGGACTTTGCGTTGCTCAATGCGGTTAAACACCAAAGACATCACCAAAAGAGGCATCAGTGAGCCTTCCGCATAGTGAAACCAGTAGAGATAATTAGGGTAATCATCGCTTTCTGGAGTAGGCTTAAATTGCTGTGTTGGATTATGGCGAGCAAGTAGATATTCCACAATCGCCCCACTTTCCGCCAATGTTAAGCTACCGTCTTGTAATACAGGCGATTTACCAAGTGGATGAATTTTCTTAAGAATTGCAGGAGCAAGGAAGGTTTCCTTATCCCGTTCGATAATTTCCAATTCATAATCTAACGCAAGCAACTCCAGCAACCAAGCGATACGGTAGGCCCTGGACTGTTTAAGGGCGTAGAGCTTTATCATTTTGATTCCTCCAATAAATCAATAACGATCAAGCGGTTATTTTTTGCAAAAAATTTACCAAAAATAACCGCTTGTGATCAGAAATTAAATAATGCCTTGTTCTTCCAGTTGGCCGAGGAAATATGGCATCTGTTTACGCCAGGTTGGCCAGTCATGATCGATATCGAAGCCCCAGTAATCGAACCAGGCATCAATGCCTTTGGCGTTGAAGGCTTCTTCTAGGCGGTGGGTATCTTCCACGTGCTGTTCTTCCCAAGCTCCTTGCCCTACGGAGATGATGTAGTGGTTTTGGCGGTAGCGATCTAAGAACCAATCATCGTTCATTCCCCAGACGTAATCAATCGGCGAGTTGAAGTACACCGCTTTGTCGCCATAAAATTCGCCGGTGAAGAAACGGGCATCATACACACCACTTAAGGCGATGGCGATGTCGAATAAATCTGGGTGGCGGAGGGCAAAGTTCACGGTGTGGAATGCCCCCATACTGCAGCCTGTTGCGATCATTGTGCCGTTCCATTGCGATTCGTGGCGGATTAACGGCACCAGTTCGTGAATGATGTAGCGGTCGTAAGCGTTGTGAGCTAAAGCTCGATCGTGGCCGGATTTGTGTTTGGAGAGCCACGATTCTGCATCGTAAGAGTCCGGCGTGTAGAATTTGATTAAGCCTCTTTCGATAAACGAGCGGCAGGCTTCGATCATTCCGAAATTGCCGTATTCATTTTGATTGCCGCCCGATGACGGGAACACGATCACCGGCTTGCCGGCGTGTCCGTACACGTTGAACGACATTTCTCTGCCTAACTCACCACTCCAGTGGCTTCTTCTTTCAAAATGCATAATGCCCCCTTATTGCTTAGCTTGAGCGAATTGAGCGATTTCACGCATCTGCTCCATTGTTTCAGTGCGAGCTAAAATGCCGTGTTCACCCATAATTTTAGCGAAAACGCCCGGTACGGTTTGTACGCTGATGATGTTACCTGCAAATTTTTCGCAAACCGCTTCAATGGAGTTCACATAGTTTTGGTTTGCTTTGCGTGAGATATACACCACGTTCCAAGGGTGTTGGATATCCGAGTAAAATTTGTTCTCTTTGACGATATTGGCGAACTCACGGAACACATCGAAATCGTTGGCATAGTTCCACATATCAATGGTTAAGCCACCCGGTGGACGGCAGTTGATTTCAAGCGGTAAGATTTCCTCTTTTTTTCCCTTCTCGCCTTTCACACGGAAAAATTCAAAGTGGAAGAAACGCTCTCTCACATTGAAAGCTTTCACGCACACTTTGCCCATTTCCACCAATTTTTCGGAAATTTCACGAGGCACATAATAGAACATATCGCCATCTTTCGAAACCGTATCTAACACCGCTTCGGAATATTCGAGGCTGGAGTAGAACACGATGTTGCCGTCACGGTCGGTTAAACCGTCAAAGGTGATGATGTCGCCGGCGATAAACTCTTCCATAATGTATTCCACATTCGGATTTTTGTAGCCAAAGAAGGCTTCTAATTCCTCAGCAGTTTTGATTTTGTAAGTATCGCTTGCCCCCACCCCTGAATTTGGCTTGATGATCACCGGGAATTTTAGCTGTTTAGCTAATTTGCGAGCATCTTCGGCATCTTTAAAGACACGCCCTTGAGCCACTTTTAGACCGGCTTTGCGGAACACTTCCTTCATTTGAGCTTTGGTTTTGATCGCCAACATATCATCAGATTTATAACCAAAAACGTTGAAATCGGTACGCAATTTTGCATCTAATTCCAGCCAGTATTCGTTGTGCGATTCAATGCGATCAATTCGCCCATATTTGTGGGCAAAATACGCCACTGCACGGTAAACTTGCTCGTAATCTTCCATATTATCGACACGATAATATTCAGTTAAATTGTTGCGTAGATTTTCGCTTAATTGCTCGTAAGGGGTATCAGCGATCCCAAGCGTATTAAAACCCGTTTCACGCAAACGAACAGCGAAAGTTTCAAAGTTCATTGGGAAATGAGGTGAAATCATCACAAAATTAAGTGGTCTAGACATAGGTTTTCCTTTCGAGTTTGCATATTATATATTCAATAAAGTGATTGTAGGCTAAATTAATTAAATTGCAAAATATATTCAAATGCACATATTTTTAACAAAAAACAAACCCAACCAACATATAAACAAACGAAATAAAACCAATATTTAACAATTAAATAACCTAATTAATTTAGTAGGTTATTTTTCACAAATTCGCACTATTTCTAATTTACATCACCGTAGCTATCTATTATGCTAATTACATTCATCAGTACTTATACTGGTAAATTACAACATTAATCTATCTAATGGGAGATTTAAAATGGCTGAACAAATTGTTCCTTCAAATGAAGCTATATTAAAAGCAGTACAAGATACCTTAGTAATTTCAACCACCGATTTACAAGGTGTAATTACTTACGCTAATGATCTTTTCTGTCGCTTAACAGGCTTTTCTCGCGAAGAATTAATCGGACAACCCCACAATATCGTTCGCCACCCTGCTGTGCCTAAAGCAGTTTATAAAGATATGTGGGATACTATTCAAGCAGGTAAAATCTGGACAGGTATCGTGCCAAACTGCGGTAAAGGTGGTGTAGTTTATGTTGTTGATACGACCGTTCAGCCTATGTTTGATGCTGCTGGCAATATCACAGGTTATATCAGTATTCGTCGTGTGATTAATGATTTAATGACGAACTTTGAAGCAGTAGAATCAGCAAAAGAAATCTTTGATGACTTCTACGGCGAATAATTAAAAATCTATGATTGCGTGTAAAGGAACCCCTCTTTTACACGCAATTTTTTATTCCTTTTTGTTTTCGAGGAGTTTTTATGTCTCTCATTACCCATATTCATATCGCCTATGGTTCGGAGTCTGGCAACGCAGAAAAACTTGCCCAACAGTTAGCCCAACAACCGTTTTTAAATCACTACTCAACGAGCCTTTCCACCCTTAATGAAACGGATTTAACCGCTTTCAACCCAAATACCCTATTGCTGATTTTAACCAGCTCATTTGGCGATGGCGAACCACCTGAAAATGCCGATGAATTTGCAGAAAAATTGGAAAATTTGACCGCTTGTAATGTGAAATATGCCATTTTTGGACTGGGTGATATTACTTACGATAAATTCTGCGGCTATAGCAAACAATTAGACTGCCTATTGTTGGCAAAACAAGCTCAAGCAATTATTGAAAGGGTTGATGCGGACTTAAATTACCAAGAAATTTTTAAACAATGGCTGCCACTTGTTGAACAAGCATTAGCTCAACCTAATGAATTTCCGATACCGCATCAACTTTCTGTTCAAGCGTATGGGGAAGAATCCACCTACCAAGCAGAAGTAATAGAAATTAAGCATCTCGCTCAATCAGAGCCTGCCGTTTATCACCTTCGCTTATCCCTTAAAGAGAGTAGCATTTTCTACCAAGCAGGGGATTTAATTTATGTAAAAGTAACACAACCTGATTCTCTATTGAGCGAATATGCAAATTGGTTTAATGATACCAACGCTATTGAACAATTGCGTCACAAAGAACTACGTCTATTAAGCAAAAACATATTACGTGATGTACAGAAAATTTGTGGTAGTGCGGAGTTAAAAGATCTAACTAAAATCTCTAATAAAAAGGCTCTAGAACAATACTTATATGGACACGACTTGCTTGATGTATTACGTGATTTTGATCCGAATAAAACCGTTACACTAGCAGATCTAGACACTATTCTGCCAAACCTATCCGCTCGTGCTTACTCCATCAGCTCTTGCGGAAAAACACACCCAGATTATGTTGATTTATGTATTCGCCACGTCTATTACCAGCTAGATGGTAGAGATTATCAAGGCACTGCAAGCAACTATTTAGCTAAATTACAAGCGGGTGATTTTGTTTCAATTTTTGCAAAAGCAAATCCAAATTTCCGTTTACCTGAAGATTTAACTGCTCCAGTTGTGATGATTGGTTCGGGTACAGGTATCGCGCCTCATATCGCATTCCTGCAAGCATTGGGAAGCCAATACTCAAATATTGAGAGCTATTTATTTTTCGGTGAACGTTATCGAGAGAAAGATTTTTTATATCAAAATGAGTTAGAACGTTATCTTGCTAATGGGATATTAACCCAGCTATTTACCGCATTCTCTCGTGATCAAGCAGAGAAGTTTTATGTACAAGATTCTCTAGCTGAGCAGGCAGAACTAATCTGGACATTAATTAAGAAAGGAGCTTACTTCTATATTTGTGGCAGCAAAGCAATGAGTAAGGCTGTTGATGCCGAACTTATCAAGATTGCAGATCAAATTGGTGGTGAAGCTTATATTGATGATTTCAATAATGTTATCGCAAGGCTAGTTGCAGAAGGTAGGCTAATGAGAGATGTGTATTAGTTCTAAATTTTATTAAATAAAAAAACCCAGCATATACGCTGGGTTTTTTACTATTTAAATAGTTAATTAAGCAATAATTGCTTTTTCAACTACACGAACTAAAGTCCAAGATTTAGTTTTTGAAACAGGACGACATTCCTTAATTTCAACAACATCACCTAATTTAGCTTCATTGTTTTCATCGTGTACGTGAAGTTTAGTAGTACGACGGATAAACTTACCATATAAAGGATGTTTAACTGTACGTTCGATAGCAACTACAAATGATTTGTCCATTTTGTCGCTAACCACTTTACCTTGTACTGTACGAATTTTATCAGTCATTATTCACCCGCCTTTTCGGTTAATACAGTTTTAACTTGTGCAATACTGCGACGCACTTGTTTTAACTGGTGGGTTTGTTGAAGCTGACCGGTGGCTGCCTGCATACGCAGTTTGAATTGCTCACCTAAAAGGTTTACTAATTCGCCATTCAGCTCTTCAACACTTTTGTTACGTAGTTCTTGAGCTTTCATTACATCACCGTTTTAGTTACAAATGTGGTTTTGAACGGAAGTTTAGCTGCTGCTAAAGCAAACGCATTGCGTGCAACTTCTTCAGAAACACCATCCATTTCATATAATACTTTACCCGGTTGGATTAAGGCTACCCAGTACTCAACGTTACCTTTACCTTTACCCATACGGACTTCTAATGGTTTTTCAGTGATTGGTTTGTCTGGGAAAACACGAATCCAGATTTTACCTTGACGTTTAACCGCACGGCTCATCGCACGACGAGCTGCTTCAATTTGACGCGCAGTTAAACGACCACGGCCAACCGCTTTTAAACCGAATGAACCGAAGCTCACTTCTGTACCACCCGCGATACCACGGTTACGGCCTTTGTGTACTTTACGGAATTTTGTGCGTTTTGGTTGTAACATTCAGTGATCTCCTTATTTACGACCTTTGCGAGCTGGCTTTTTAGGCTGTGCCGCTGGTTCTTTTTCAGATTCAATCACTGCAGCCATTCCACCAAGAATTTCACCTTTGAAGATCCACACTTTAACGCCGATTACGCCGTAAGTTGTGTGAGCTTCAGCTGTGCTATAATCGATGTCTGCACGAAGTGTATGTAGAGGTACACGACCTTCACGATACCATTCTGAGCGAGCAATTTCTGCACCACCTAAACGACCGCTAACTTCAACTTTGATACCTTTAGCACCTAATTTCATTGCGTTTTGAACCGCTTTTTTCATAGCACGGCGGAACATTACACGACGTTCAAGTTGAGAAGCGATGCTATCTGCTACTAATTTAGCATCTAGCTCTGGTTTTTTCACTTCAGCAATGTTGATTTGAGCTGGAACACCCGCAATTTTAGCAACTGCATTGCGTAATTTTTCAACATCTTCGCCTTTTTTACCGATAACGATACCCGGACGAGCTGTGTGAATAGTTACACGAATACTTTTTGCAGGACGCTCAATAGTGATGCGTGACACAGAAGCGTTCGCTAACTCTTTGTTTAAAAATTTACGTACTTTGAAATCGCCATCTAAATTATCAGCGAAATCTTGTGTATTCGCGAACCAAGTAGAGTTCCAAGGTTTAACAATACCTAGGCGAATACCATTAGGATGTACTTTCTGACCCATTTGTTATTCTCCACTTAATTAACGATCTGACACAACCACAGTGATGTGGCTTGTACGTTTTAAAATACGATCTGCACGACCTTTAGCACGTGGCATTACACGTTTCATGCTTGGACCTTCGTCAACGAAGATTTTAGCAACTTTAAGATCGTCTACATCTGCACCGTCATTGTGCTCTGCGTTCGCAATAGCTGACTCTAATACTTTCTTAACAAGATCTGCTGCTTTCTTGTTAGTGAAAGTTAAGATTTCTAATGCTTGCGCAACTTTTTTACCACGGATTAAGTCAGCAACTAAGCGAGCTTTTTGTGCAGAAGTACGAGCGTAACGATGTTTAGCAATAGTTTCCATCTTTTACCTCTTATTTCTTAGCTTTCTTATCTGCGGCGTGACCGCGGTATGTACGAGTCGGGGCAAATTCACCTAATTTATGACCGATCATTTCATCGGAAACATAAACAGGAACGTGCTGACGACCATTATGGACTGCGATGGTCAATCCAATCATTGATGGAATGATCATTGAACGACGGGACCAAGTTTTGATTGGTTTTTTATCCCCGCTTTCCACCGCCTTCTCTACCTTCTTCAACAAGTGTAGGTCAAGGAAAGGACCTTTCTTGAGGGAACGTGGCATTGGTGTTTACCTTTTAGTTAATGAATAAAATTATTTGCCACGACGACGTACGATGAATTTATCAGTACGTTTGTTGTGACGAGTTTTCTTACCTTTGGTTTGAACGCCCCAAGGTGTAACTGGGTGTTTACCGAAGTTACGGCCTTCACCACCACCGTGTGGGTGGTCTACCGGGTTCATCGCAGTACCACGAACGGTTGGACGAATACCTCTCCAACGGTTTGCACCTGCTTTACCAAGTACGCGAAGCATATGCTCTGAGTTACCAACTTCACCGATGGTCGCTGTACACTCAGCTAATACTTTACGCATTTCGCCTGAGCGAAGACGTAAAGTTACATAGTTACCTTCACGTGCGATAATTTGTACGTAAGCACCTGCAGAACGAGCGATTTGACCGCCTTTGCCTGGTTTTAATTCAACGTTGTGAACTGTAGAACCAACTGGGATATTACGCATTGGTAACGCATTACCTACTTTAATCGGAGCTGAAGCACCTGCTTGAATCGTATCACCAGCAGATAAACCTTTTGGTGCTAAGATATAACGGCGTTCACCATCTTTATAAAGAACTAATGCAATGTTTGCAGAACGGTTTGGATCGTATTCTAAACGCTCAACAACAGCTGGGATGTCTAATTTGTTACGTTTGAAGTCAATTAAACGGTAGTGTTGTTTGTGACCGCCACCGATGTGACGAGTCGTGATACGACCTAAGTTGTTACGACCACCAGTTTTAGATTTAGAATCTAAAAGTGCTGCAAAAGGTTTACCTTTGTGTAGCTCAGTGTTAACAACTTTAACTACGTGACGACGACCAGCGGAGGTCGGCTTACATTTAACGATAGCCATTTATTTTATCTCCTCTGATTACTCTGCTGCACCTTCAACGAAGTCAAGTGATTGACCTTCGGCAAGGGTTACATAAGCTTTTTTCCAGTCACTACGACGACCAACTTTAGCACCACGGCGTTTAGTTTTACCTTTAACTACTACAGTGCGTACAGAATCTACTTTTACTTCGAAAAGTTGTTCAACTGCGTTTGCAATTTCAACTTTGTTTGCATCTAATGCAACTTTGAATACGATAGTATTGCCTTTTTCTGCGTTGTTTGTCGCTTTTTCAGAGATATGTGGTGCTTTTAACACATTTAGCAAACGTTCTTGTTGAATCATGCTAACATCTCCTCAATTTGTTTTACTGCATCTACAGTAACAACCACTTTATCGAAAGCGATTAAGCTTACTGGGTCGATACCTTGAACATCACGTACATCAACTTTGTATAAGTTGCGTGCTGCTAAGAATAGATTTTCATCTACATTTGCAGTGATGATAAGAGCGTCAGTTAACGCCATATCTTTTAATTTTTGTGCTAATACTTTAGTTTTTGGTGCGTCAATTTCGAATTTCTCAACAACCACTAAACGGTCTTGACGAACTAATTCAGAAAGAATGCTTTTGATTGCACCACGGTACATTTTTTTGTTCACTTTTTGGCTGTGATCTTGTGGTTTCGCAGCAAAAGTGATACCACCTGAACGCCAGATTGGTGATTTGATATCACCAGAACGTGCACGACCTGTACCTTTTTGACGCCAAGGCTTTTTACCTGAACCAGACACTTCAGCACGAGTTTTTTGAGCACGTGAACCTTGACGAGCACCTGCTGCATACGCAACAACTACTTGGTGGATTAACGCTTCATTAAACTCACGTCCGAAGGTAGTTTCAGAAACAGTTAGTGCGTTTGCACCTACAACTTGTAATTCCATCTCTATCTCCTAGACTTATGCTTTAACTGCCGGTTTCACGATAACATCACCATTAGTTGCACCTGGAACGGCACCTTTAACTAATAGTAATTTACGCTCAACATCTACACGAACAACTTCAAGTGATTGAACGGTTACACGCTCAGCACCTAAGTGTCCTGCCATTTTTTTACCTTTAAACACACGACCTGGAGTTTGGTTTTGACCAATAGAACCAAGTACACGATGTGATAAAGAGTTACCGTGTGTAGCATCTTGAGTACGGAAGTTCCAGCGTTTAACACCGCCTTGAAAACCTTTACCTTTTGATGTACCAGTAACGTCAACTTTCTTAACATCTGTGAAGATGTCAACATTGATTTCTTGACCTAAAGTGAATTCTTCACCTTCAGTACGAAATTCCCATAAACCGCGACCAGCTTCAACACCTGCTTTCACGAAATGACCTGCTTCTGGTTTAGTTACACGGCTAGCTTTTTTAGAGCCAGTAGTAACTTGAATTGCAGAATAGCCATCGTTTTCAAGGGTTTTAACTTGAGTAACACGGTTGGCTTCGATTTCGATAACGGTAACTGGAATAGACACGCCGTCTTCAGTGAAAACGCGGGTCATACCAACTTTACGACCGATTAAACCAATCATTGTAATAACCTCTTAAAATTCCCAATTAACCTAGACTAATCTGAACGTCAACGCCAGCAGCTAGATCTAAACGCATTAATGCATCAACAGTTTTTTCTGTTGGTTCAACAATATCAACTAAACGTTTGTGAGTACGGATTTCATATTGGTCACGTGCATCTTTGTTCACGTGTGGAGAAATCAATACAGTGAAACGTTCTTTACGAGTTGGTAAAGGAATTGGACCACGAACTTGTGCACCAGTACGTTTAGCTGTTTCTACGATCTCCGCAGTAGATTGATCGATCAAGCGATGATCAAAAGCTTTTAAGCGGATACGGATTCTTTGGTTCTGCATTAGACCAGAGCTCCAATTAAAAAATTTAGCTAATAAAAAAACCAAACTACCACTTAATAAAAATATTAAGGGAGCTCAGTTAAACCTATATAGTTCCAAAATTAGGAACATTTTTACATTACAATATCTGTAATGTCATTTGATAAATGATTACATCAAATGGCGCAAATTAAATAGCAAAAAGACCTATTTAATTTTATAGCTTAGCCATAATACTCTATCTGCTCATTTCTAGCAAGTGATTTTTCCTTTTTTTGCTAAAACTTTTCGAGCGACTTCACAAATCTAGAAAATCCCTGTTGAAATTTAACTCATAACGGTATTTATTGTTCATGACACCTATGCTCTTTACTACTTGTATTGCCTTATTTAAGAAGGAGCTTCTATGCAAACAATTAATGAAATCAGAAAAGAAATCATCCCTTTATTTGAACCTATTATTGGAGAAATTCGTATAAAAACTTATTTTTCTTATTACGCAATATTTAAGAATAACTTCATGATCGCACTTTATCAAAACAAAGCCACATTTTTACGTATTTCTCAGTATGATATCGCTGATATATCTCAACACCCCAATACCTATAACTTATCAGATGATAAAATTGGGTTACAAAGTAGAAAATTTCATTTTATCCCTAGTTCTATTTTATCTGATACCAGAAAGTTCAGTTCATTAATACGATCGACAATAAACGAACTAGAGTCGGAAAAGCAAAAAACAAATAAAAAGCGCTCGACGCAAATTCGCAATCTTCCTAATATGAACTTAAAATTGGAAAGGATGCTAAAGAAAGTTGGCATAAATTCAATACAAGATTTTATTCAGATCGGTTACATATCTACATTTATCAGGCTTACTCTTCACGGATTTGAACCAACAGAAGATCTCCTATTCAAACTAAATGGTGCATTAAATCATCAATATATTTATACTTTTACCTATCAACAAAAATTGGGATTAATGCAAGAAGCAAATGATGCTTTATATGCCTCTGGTTTAAGAAAAAGATTTAATACCAATCATTTAATAATGTGATCCACATCATAAAATAGTAAAAAACCAATGAGGAATTGCTTTTGTTGGTTCCTTTCTTTTTCCTTTCTATGCTAGTATTTATCATACCTCTAAATAATTAGGGCTTATTGATTTAACTTTTTAAAAATTAGGAGTAAATATGACATTCCGTATCGAAAAAGACACAATGGGCGAAGTGCAAGTTCCTGCTGATAAATATTGGGCAGCACAAACAGAACGCTCACGCAATAATTTCAAAATCGGACCTGAAGCCTCAATGCCGGCTGAAATTATTGAAGCCTTTGGTTATCTGAAAAAAGCGGCAGCCTATGCAAACCACGATCTCGGCGTACTAGCGGTCGAAAAACGCGATTTAATTGCAAAAGCGTGCGATGAGATTTTGGCGAACCAGCTCGATGACCAATTCCCGCTGGTGATTTGGCAAACCGGTTCCGGCACGCAGTCGAATATGAACGTGAATGAAGTCGTGGCAAACCGTGCTCACGTTATTAACGGTGGCAAGCTAGGCGAAAAATCGATTATTCACCCGAACGACGATGTAAACAAATCCCAATCTTCTAATGATACCTACCCAACAGCAATGCATATTGCGGCATATAAAAAGGTGGTTGAACACACCCTTCCTTGTGTAAAACGCTTACAAAAAACCTTGGCGGACAAAGCTGAAGCGTTCAAAGATGTGGTGAAAATCGGGCGCACTCACTTAATGGATGCGACCCCGCTCACACTTGGTCAAGAGTTCTCTGCTTATGCAGCTCAATTAGCATTTGGCATTAAAGCGTTAGAAAATACTCTACCTCACTTGCGTGAACTGGCACTAGGTGGCACTGCGGTAGGTACAGGCTTAAATACACCAAAAGGCTATGATGTGAAAGTGGCAGAATATATCGCTAAATTCACCGGTTTACCATTCGTCACGGCACAAAACAAATTTGAAGCCTTAGCCACCCACGATGCGATTGTGGAAACCCACGGTGCATTAAAACAACTTGCAGTTTCACTCTACAAAATCGCTAACGATGTTCGCTTACTGGCTTCAGGTCCTCGCTCCGGTATCGGCGAAATCTTAATTCCGGAAAACGAGCCGGGTTCATCGATTATGCCAGGCAAAGTCAATCCAACCCAATGCGAAGCAATGACGATGGTTTGTGCTCAAGTATTAGGTAACGATGTAACTATCTCATTTGCAGGCACACAAGGTCATTTCCAGCTTAATGTGTATAAACCAGTAATGGCGTTCAACTTCCTGCAATCGGCACAGCTGCTGGGCGATGCGTGCGTGTCGTTCGACGAACATTGTGCGGTCGGCATCGAGCCAAACTACCCACGCATTAAGCAACAGCTCGATCAATCACTGATGTTAGTTACTGCATTAAATACCCATATCGGCTATGAAAATGCAGCGAAAATTGCGAAAACAGCTCACAAAAACGGCACAACCTTAAAAGAGGAAGCGATTAACTTAGGTTTAGTTACCGCTGAACAATTCGATGAATGGGTTCGCCCGGAAGATATGGTTGGCAGTTTAAAATAAACTGAAAATACTGTGACGTGATTTACACCTCAATCTATTCAGATTGGGGTGTAATTTTTTATAGATAGGGCAGTTATTTTGTTTTAGAATGAAACATCTTTTTTAAATGGAAAAACCAATGAAAAAACTACTCTTAATCACCTTAATAGCAACCCTAGGCTTAAGTGCGTGCGGCGTAAAAGGCCCACTTTACTTCCCTGAGTCAGCACCTAAACACGAACAAAAATAATAGTTGCAAGCGGTTACTTTTTACTTAAATTTTGCAAAAAATCTCAGAAAAATGACCGCTTTTAACCTCTTTCTTTAAGAATCCTCAAACACAACAGGCTTTCAATGAACCATTTTGAATATAAAAACAACCAACTTTTTGCGGAAGATGTGGCGATTGCCGACATCATCGCTGAACACGGCACGCCGGCTTACATCTACTCTCGAGCCACCCTCGAACGCCACTGGCATGCTTTTGACAACGCTTTTGGCTCACACCCACATTTAGTCTGCTTTGCGGTGAAATCAAACTCAAATATCGCCTTATTGAACGTGATGGCTCGCCTCGGTTCAGGCTTTGATATTGTGTCGCAAGGCGAATTGGAGCGTGTGCTTGCCGCTGGGGGCGATCCTGCCAAAGTGGTTTTCTCTGGCGTGGCGAAATCGCACACCGAAATTCAACGTGCGTTAGAAGTGGGGATTCGTTGCTTTAATATCGAATCCATTTCCGAGCTTCACCGCATCAACGAAGTCGCCGGCAAATTAGGCAAAATCGCCCCAATTTCCCTGCGTGTAAACCCAGATGTGGACGCCCACACTCACCCATACATCTCAACAGGACTAAAAGAGAACAAATTCGGCGTGAGCGTGACCCAAGCTCGTGAAGTGTACCGTTTAGCGAAAACCTTACCAAACGTGAAAATTACCGGAATGGACTGCCACATCGGCTCGCAATTAACCGAATTGCAGCCTTTCTTAGATGCGACCGACCGTTTGATTGTGCTAATGGAACAGCTGCGTGAAGATGGCATTGAGCTACACCACCTTGATTTAGGCGGCGGCTTAGGTGTGCCTTACAACGGCGAAGAACCGCCTCACCCAACCGAATACGCTAAAGCGTTGCTGGAAAAACTCAAAGGCTACAAAAACCTTGAAATCATCATCGAACCGGGGCGTGCAATTACCGCAAACGCCGGTATTTTGGTGACTAAAGTGGAATATTTAAAACAGAGTGAAGACCGCAATTTTGCGATTGTCGATACCGGAATGAACGATATGATTCGCCCGGCACTTTATGAAGCCTATATGCAAATTACTGAAGTGGACAAAACCTTAAGCCGTGAAAAAGCGGTTTACGATGTGGTCGGTCCGATCTGCGAAACTTCCGATTTCTTAGGCAAACAGCGTGAACTCGCTGTCGCCGAGGGAGATTTAATCGCAATGCGTTCGGCAGGGGCTTACGGTGCGGCAATGTCTTCCACCTACAACTCTCGCCCACAAGCAGCGGAAATTATGGTGGACGGTAACCAAGCTCACTTAATCAAAGCCCGAGCAACCTTTGCCGATTTATGGCGTTTGGAAAAATTATTACCTTAAGAGGACATCAAAATGAAATTATACGGTTTAGTGGGTGCGTGTTCATTTGTGCCACACGTGGCGTTAGAGTGGGTAAAACTGCACGCGAATCAAGATTACGAATTTCAAGCGGTTAGCCGTGAATTTATCAAATCACCTGAATTTTTAGCCCTTAACCCTCGTGGTGCCGTGCCGCTATTGGTTGATGGCGATTTAGCACTTTCGCAAAACCAAGCCATTTTGCACTATTTGGACGAACTTTATCCCGAAGTCAAACTGTTCGGCAGCAAAACCGCTCGTGATAAAGCTAAAGCTGCTCGCTGGTTAGCCTTTTTCAACTCGGACGTACATAAGGCCTTCACACCGCTTTTCCGTTTATCGAGCTATGCGGCAGATAATGAAGAACTGACGAAAATGATTCGCCAACAAGCTGCCGAGCAAGTATTAGAGCTGCTTACGGTTGCGAACGATCACCTCGAAAATCACATTTTCTTTGGTGAAACGATTTCCGTGGCAGACGTGTATCTCTACATTATGCTTAACTGGTGCCGCCGCTTAGGTTTGGACTTCTCTCATCTGTCCCAACTTTCTGCCTTTATGCAACGAGTGGAAGCAGATAAAGGCGTAGATAATGTGAGAAGCCAAGAGGGCTTAAAGGGTTAATCTTCATCGCAAATAGGTTAGACGGTAGATTTTGTGTTAAAATCTACCGTCTTTTATTTTTAGGAATCACAATGTTAAACAACGTGTCAAACAGCCTGCTTGCCCCAAGCGGACTGGAACTCTCTCATTTAAGCAACGTCTTAGACCACTTCTCAGGGCGTGATATTGATTACGCCGATCTCTATTTTCAACTCAGCCAAGATGAAAGCTGGAGCTTGGAAGACAGCATTATCAAAGAGGGCGGATTTTATATCGACCGTGGCTTCGGCGTACGTGCGGTGTCGGGCGAAAAAACCGGCTTTGCCTATGCCGACCAAATCACCCTCAAACAGCTTGAGCAGTGTGCCTTAGCCGCTCGCTCCATCAGCCCGACAAACGGTCAATTATCGGTAAAAAATTTCAAAAAAACGACCGCTTGCCCACGCTATCTGGCAATCAATCCGCTGGATACCATTAGCCGTGAGCAAAAAGTTGAGTTGCTGCATTTGGTGGATAATATCGCCCGAAAAGAAGATCCTCGAGTGATTCAGGTGAACGCCAATTTATCAGCGGTTTACGAAGAAATGTTAGTGGCAGCCACCGATGGCACTTTGGCGGCAGATATTCGCCCGTTAGTGCGGTTATCCATTTCCGTGTTGGTGGAACAAAACGGCAAGCGTGAGCGTGGCTCGGCTGGAGCTGGCGGACGCTTCGGCTTAACGTGGTTCTTAGCTCCGAACGAAAACGGTTTGGTGCGTGCAGAGGCTCTCGCTAAAGAAGCAGTTCGCCAAGCGTTGGTGAATTTAACCGCAATTCCTGCACCGGCAGGCACAATGCCGATTGTACTCGGTGCTGGCTGGCCGGGCATTCTACTGCACGAGGCTGTCGGACACGGCTTAGAGGGCGATTTCAACCGTAAGGAGTCCTCTCTCTTTACCGGCAGAATCGGGCAAATGGTGACCTCCGAGCTTTGTACGATTGTCGATGACGGCACGGTACCTGATATGCGTGGCTCCATCACCGTTGATGACGAGGGCGTGCCGAGCCAACGCAACATATTGATTGAAAACGGTATTCTGAAAGGCTATATGCAGGATAAACTCAATGCTCGCTTAATGGGCGTTGTTCCAACCGGCAACGGTAGACGAGAGTCCTACGCCCATTTACCAATGCCTCGAATGACCAACACTTACCTCACCGAAGGCAACCACGAATTTGAAGAGATGATCGAATCGGTCGAATACGGCTTATACGCCCCACATTTCAGTGGCGGACAAGTGGACATCACTTCGGGCAAATTCGTGTTCTCCACCGCCGAAGCCTACTTAATCGAAAAAGGCAAAATCACCAAACCGGTGACAGGTGCTACCCTGATCGGCAGCGGCATTGAAGCGATGCAACAGGTATCAATGGTCGGCAAAAAAATGGAACTCGACCCCGGCATCGGCACCTGCGGCAAAGAAGGGCAATCCGTGCCGGTGGGAGTCGGACAACCTACCGTGAAATTAGATAAGATTACGGTAGGGGGAAGAGGGTAAAATTTTGTGATATTGCTCGAAAAATCAAACATCTCTGCTTGATACCTTGCACGCTGCAGCGTACAAGGTTAAGCATAAGTCAGTCCCTCTGGGACTGATAGATAAGGGGGAGTAATGAGTTATACACGAGCAATTTATCATATTATTTTTCGTACAAAATCAGGTGTGCCAGCGATTAGCGAAGAACACGAAACAATACTCTATACGTTTATTTGGCAATTTGTGAAAAAGCGAAAATCGGTGCTATATCGTATAAATGGAATGCCTGATCATATTCATCTATTAGTTGATCTCCACCCTAAAATTGCCATCGCTGATTTTGTACAGCAGCTAAAAAATGCAACACATCTTTTATTAGAACGGCATAAAACGGAATTTCCGTTTTTTACCTCGTGGTCTGCTGGCTATTGTGCATTGACGTATAGTGGGCGAGATAAACAACAGATTTTAAATTACATTAAAAATCAAAAAACACATCACAAAAATCACGATTTTTTAAATGAAATCAAACAGTTAATGACCGAAAACGGCATTAAAATCAATGAGCAGTTTTTTGAAAAAGATCTTTAATTTACCAGTCCCAGAGGGACTGAATTATGCTTAACCCGGTACGGCTTGCCGTGCTGGGCAATCAAAAAAAAAGGAAAAACAATGGCTTGGGTACAAATTCGTTTAAACAGTACAGACAAACACGCTGAGGAAATCAGCGATTTTTTAACAGAGATTGGGGCGGTTTCCGTTACTTTTATGGACAGCCAAGACACACCGATTTTTGAGCCACTGCCAGGTGAAACTCGTTTATGGGGCAATACCGATGTGGTGGGGCTATTTGATGCGGAAACCGATATGAAAGCAGTGGTAGAGGCGTTGATTATCAGCACTTTAGTGACGCCCGATTTCAGCCACAAAATTGAGCAGATCGAAGATAAAGATTGGGAACGTGAATGGATGGATAATTTCCACCCAATGCAATTCGGCAAACGTCTATGGATTTGCCCAAGCTGGCGTGAAGTGCCAGATCCAAATGCAGTGAATGTCATGCTTGACCCCGGTTTAGCCTTCGGCACAGGCACACACCCAACAACCTCACTTTGCTTGCAATGGTTAGATGGCTTGGATTTAGAAGGTAAAACCGTGATCGACTTCGGTTGCGGCTCTGGCATTTTAGCGATTGCTGCCCTCAAACTTGGGGCGAAACAAGCTATCGGTATTGACATCGACCCTCAAGCGATTCTTGCCAGCCAAAATAATGCAGAAGCGAATGGGGTTTCTGACCGCTTGCAGCTATTTTTAGCTAAAGATCAGCCGAAAGATTTAGTAGCAGATGTCGTGGTCGCCAATATTTTGGCAGGTCCTCTCAAAGAGTTAGCTCCAAATATCATTACACTTGTTAAACCACAAGGCGATTTAGGATTATCAGGTATTCTCGCCACACAAGCCGAATCCGTTTGCGAGGCTTATGCCGGTGATTTCAACCTTGATCCGGTGGTGGAAAAAGAGGAATGGTGTAGAATTACAGGCCGAAAAATTTAATATAAATAAAGCCCTATTTTGTAAGATAGGGCTTTCCTCTTTTTAGAATAGAACTATTATTTTCAGGATTAAAGTCTTATCTTTTGCCCCGATTTTGCACTTTCAAATACACATTCAATTACTTTTAGCACAAAAATAACTTCCTCTAGCTTGATAATCGGCTCAGCATTGTGGGCAATCACTTGATATAAATCATCAAATAGATTTTGATAGCTGGCTTCTGCATTTGGGTAAGGCTGGCGGACCACATTGCTTTCCATTTCAGTATGTAAAATTCCCCAGTTCTCTTTTTCCTCCATATTCCAATCTTTGCCAATAGGTTGTACGCCATTTTTCAGCAAATCTTCTTGATTATCTGACGTTTGTTTCAGATAAGAACCTAATTTTCCGTGTAATACAAATGTCGGACTGGGTTCACGAGCATATCGGCTGGCTTTCAGCACCACTTTAAAACCGTTAGCATAATAGAGCTGAATATCAAAGTTATCATCAACCAACGCCCCTTCGTGTTGATAACGCACATCAGCATACACCGCCTCCGGCTTCCCAAACAGATACAAGGCTTGGTCGATTAAATGTACGCCTAAGTCATACACTAAACCTGTACCAAGCTCACCTGATTCTTTCCATACTTTAGCATTTTTCTCTTTCGCATAACGGTCAAAACGAATTTCGCAATCTACCAACTCTCCCAGTAAATTTTGCTCCATTAGCGATTTTGCCGTCGCAATATGACTGTCCCAGCGGCGGTTTTGGTACACATAAAGTACCTTTCCTTGTCGCTTTGCAAGTTCCGCCAACTCTTCCGCCTCAGCCACTGTTGCCACTAACGGTTTCTCAACTAAAACGTGTTTGCCTGCAAGCAATGACTCTTTTACCATTGCATAATGAGTTTGATTCGGTGTGGTAATTAGCACTAAATCCACTTCTGGCGTTAAAAGAGCGTTGAAATCCCGCACTGTTTCTGCATTCGGCAACCATTCTGCCGCATTGTTAGAAGTACGTTCACACACCTTTACAATATTAAAACGAGCATCTTGTTTCAAAAACGGGATATGAAAAACTCGGCTGGAAAAGCCAGCACCGGCGATGGCAATATTGATGGGTTGCATAGAAAATCCTCATAAAATTTTGATGTTATCTGCTTAAATAAACAAGCGGTCAAATTTTAGGAAAATTTTGCAAAAAACAGATAAAATACGACCGCTTGTTTAACTAATCATAGGTTTTGCAAACAATATCTTTTTCTTCACAAAACATTTCACTGTGGTTTGCAAGGCATTGCTTTTGTACATTTAATTTGGCTCTGCCTCGGCTACTATGTTCACTACGATATTCCTGTGTAAATGGCTTTAGAGTACAAATGTGAACCTCTTTAGAATCAAGTGGATCTGATACGCCAATGATAATCGGCATAGGGATACCGGCTTGCCCTGTAGGAGTAACCGGCACGACACAGCTACTTAATAGCATACTTAAACTTATTAACCAATAACGCATATTTTTCTCCTTTAATGAAATGTATAAAAAAACGATCTATTGTAGGCATCCTAGGTTTAACTATACATATTAAGTGATGTTCGAAAAATTTTAAGTGGTTATACCTTTAAGGTTCTGAACTTTATTCAACCAACAATAAATCAGAACGGAGCATCTTTATCGTTACAGTAGGCTCTTAATATCTTGCCTAATTTCTTGGTATTTTTATTAAAATTGCGACATTTAGGGCATATTAAAAGATGCAACTGCAAACGCATGTGTTGTTGCAAACGAAGTTTCTCATCACAGGACTGTGAAATAAGTTCTGTTGCTTGCCTGCATTTCATTTTGATTCCTCTCTAAACCAATTGCGAGATAAACAGTCTTGTAAACGTAAACGAGCACGATAAAGTAACACATTTAAGTTAGAGAGAGAAATTTCGCATTCATGGCAAATTTCCGCACTACTCATCTCCAAATGTTCGCGCATCATAAATACTCGTGCTTGCTGAGCGGATAACTTATTTAAACAAATATCAAAAATTGCCCAAAATTCTTTCTGGTAAGTCGATTGAGCTATTCCCCTCCATTCGGTCACTTCTTGATGCTCCAACCAATGATCTTGGCGATCGAAAAAAGCACTTGGTGATTCTTCTTCCTCACATAGAGAACTGACCGGAATATGTCGTTTTCGTGTTCTGAGTAAATCTAAAATTTTGTTCTTTAAAATAGCAAAAATCCAAGTTTTAAGTGCAGCTTCTCGCCGAAAAGAGGCTGAATGCTTATAGGCATTGGTTAAGGCATCTTGTACAACATCCTCGGCTAAATCTTTATCGGCTAGTTGTAGGGTGGCAAATTTAACCATTTGCTTTCTAATCTCTTCTATCTGTGTAGAAGATAGACTTTTCATATATCTCCTTTAGGGAATACCCAATAAAAAATTACACTTATTTTGTAAGAATTCTAGATCAGCTGAGTCCAAAATAATAACAACAATTCATAAAAAAAGGATAGTTCGATGAAAAAATTAACAATTCAAGATGTTACACCCGAAACTATTTTCTACCAACGCCGTAAAATTATTACCGCGTTAGGTTTAGGTATTGCAGCTTCTGCATTGCCTAAAGTAAGTATGGCAGAAACAAAAAGACACTTGCAATCATTACAGTTTAAACCGGATCCAAATAAAGGGCTTGAACTCACTCTGGAAAACAAAATAATCGGCTATAACAATTTCTATGAATTTGGTGTTGATAAAAGTGCACCGGCCAAAAATGCGGCAAACTTTAAAACTGATCCTTGGACATTAGAAATTAGCGGTGAAGTTGAAAATCCGTTTAGTTTAAATCATCAACAATTGCTTAATACATTTCCATTGGAAGAACGCATTTACCGCTTCCGCTGTGTGGAGGCTTGGTCAATGGTTGTGCCGTGGATCGGCTTTGAGTTAGCTCGCTTAATTGAGATGGCAAAACCAACCGGTAAAGCCAAATATGTGGTCTTTCACACTTTATATGATCCTGCACAAATGCCGGGGCAAAAAAATCGCTTGCTAGGCGGTGGGATTGATTATCCTTATGTAGAAGCTTTACGCTTAGATGAAGCCTTAAATTCACTAACACTACTGTCTGTCGGTTTATATGGTAAAACCTTGCCACCGCAAAACGGTGCACCTATTCGCTTAGTCGTGCCTTGGAAATATGGCTTCAAAAGCATTAAGTCGATTGTGAAAATCACCTTTGCCGAAAAACGCCCACTCACTACTTGGGAAAGTCTTGCTCCAAACGAATACGGTTTTTATGCTAACGTAAACCCGAATGTTGATCATCCACGTTGGTCGCAAGCATCTGAACGAGTAATTGGTGCAGGCGGGTTATTATCCGTCAAACGCCAACCAACACTAATGTTTAATGGCTACGAAAATGAAGTGGCAAATTTATACCGTGGCTTAGATTTAAAGGTGAACTACTAATGCTAACCGGATTACGCATACTCATTCATCTCGGCTGCTTATTACCGCTAGTTTGGGTGGCTCAGCTATTATATACAGGTAATGAAACGGTATTAGGTGCCGATCCGATTAAAGAGCTGGAGCATTTTCTCGGTTATGGTGCGATCGTCATTTTTTGTATAATGTTTCTACTTGGTATTGCCCTACAATACTTAAAGAAAAATCAGTATCAAATTTTACGCCGTCCATTGGGATTATGGGCGTTTGCATGGGCAGCTCTACATATTTCAAGCTATCTATTGTTAGAATTAAGCCTTGATGTAAAATTATTTTTTAGCGAGCTTGCCGGTCGCCCATATTTGATTTTAGGAGCTGCTGCTTTTTTCATTCTAAGCATAATGGCTATAACTTCGCTGCCAATGCTAAAACGAAAATTAGGAAAACGCTGGGGGACGATTCACCAGTGGGCTTATCCTGCATTAGTATTGGCTATGGTGCATTATTATTGGTCGGTAAAAAGCGTAACATTCGACCCAATTATCATTGGAGTCTTAGTGCTGTTTATCGTTGCTCATAAAATACAGGCTAAATTTGCAAAAAAATAGCAAAATTACACCGCTTGCAGTAGTCAAACCACATACAAAAAATAATGGCATAAGTTTACTTACTTATGCCATTTTTTATATGCTTCAACCTTTATTAAAAATCTTCAAAATATTGCTGAATAGTTTTGATATCTTTCGTTTGGGTTAAAGCTAATTGCAATAACACACGAGCCTTTTGCGGATTTAACGTGCCGGAAGCAGCAAAGCCATATTTACTGTCATCAACCTCTGCATCACGAGTAGTATAGCCAGTTGGTACACGAGAAGAACGCACAACCGCAACGCCTTTTTTCGCTGCTTCCTCTAATAATGCAAGATTTTCCGCATTCATATTACCATTACCAACACCTGCCACTACAATGCCTTGATAACCCGCATCTAACAAGGCTTTAAGCGGCTCTGTCGGCATATTCGCATAAGCATAAATAATACCGACTTTAGGTAATTCATTTAATTCATTCACATTAAATGGGGTATTAACGGTATGTTTGCTTTCCAGAGAGCGTTCATAGTCTACTTTACTATTATGGACGTAACCTAAAGAACCAAAATTCGGCGAACTAAATGTTTGCACCGCAGTCGTGCTGGTTTTGGTAACATCTCTTGCACCCAGTACCGCATCGTTCATTGCCACTAACACACCACGTCCAGCAGATTTTGGATCTTTTGCCACCACAATTGAGTTATACAAATTCAATGGACCATCGGCACTTTTTTCTGTTGCCGGACGCATAGCTCCTACTAATACCACAGGTTTCTCACATTTCACTGCCAGATCAAGAAAGTAAGCCGTCTCTTCCATTGTGTCAGTACCGTGTGTAATCACAAAGCCATCTGTTGTTGCACACTGTTGATTAATCGCTTTAGCCAATTTTAACCACACACTATCCGACATATCCTGTGAACCAATTTTCACAATCTGCTCACCTTTGATATTCGCCAATGCTTTCATTTCTGGCACAGCTTCAATTAAGGTTTCAATATTCAATTGCCCCGCTTGATATGCACTGCTATTCGCATTCTGCTGACTACCGGCAATAGTTCCGCCTGTCGCTAAAATAGTGATATTAGGTAATTCTGCCGCATTGGCTGTTACAAATAAACCACCTAACATTGCTGCTAATGCTAATTTTTTGAATTTCATATAAGGCTCCTTAATTAAAAAAACTAAAGAGATCATACCGATAAATCAGTGTAAATAATTTGATCTGGTACATAAAAGAGGGAATTAATTGCTGGGTAGGAATAAGTTATATCGCCATTTTCATTTGAGTTATCCACTCACAGAATGCCTTCTAATAAAAGAAAATAAGTAGAATTTACATAAAATTTTCTGGCAGATATGTGGAAAATCCTCATTTTTCAACAGAGAGAATAGTGCTCCCCTCCAACAAGAACTGTAATTTAAGGAAAGAAAAGTTACTGTTAAGATGGAAGAAGAAGGCACTCGTCAGAAATGAGTGCCATCGGGGGAAAGATATTATGATGAGGTAGTCTTTAATTTAGGAGATACCGTGATAGTTTCTAATAATTTATCATTAGTTAAGTTGTAGTCTTCTAATAACTTCTGGATTTCTGCTACTGACATATCCAAGCGTAAATTTTTAGCATATTTTTCTACATTTAATTTTAAAGTATCTAAACAATTGCGATTAATTACCTTCATTTGAGGATGAGGGGTAGATTCCTTTTCATAATTATCTAAAGGGTGGATCATTATAGGAATTCCTTGACAACTAGCATCATACTCGTCATTAAACCAATGAGCAGAACCACTCAGTTGGTTAATATCATGTTTGGATATATTTTGTGCACGTACAGCACCACTTTTACATTCTATAACCCAATATTTAGAGTTTCCAGTAGACCAAAGGTTATCAGGTCCTCTTCCAAAATCACTTTCTGGTCTTTGAGATAAAAAACCTAATATTCGTCCTAAATCAGAAATAGCCTTTTCAAAACTATTCGCACTATTCTCATTAAAAACTAAATCGGATAAAACCTTGTTAATTTCTATCAGAAAATCATTTTTATTAACAAAATTCTCTTTAACTAAATAATCTTTAGCTTGCATAGATTGTGTTGAAGCCATTCTAGCTAGTTTAGAATAAGTGATACCATTTATTGGCTTTAGTAAATTCATATTTAATTTTAATGCAGACAGCTGTAACTCTTGAGCCTGAGCAGGATCTTTTAAACTTACTATTTCTGCCAATTTCTGTTTTATAAAACCTTTCAATCTATTTTCACAATTTGAATTAGCTATTTCTTGTAGCTCAGATATTGCCAAATCAATCTGATTAATATTTATATTATCATAGGCTTTCTTTAATGATAATCTAAATTTATCTAAATATGGCTCCCTTATAATTGCTTCAAGGGTTCTCTCCTTACAAGTCTGGATCCACGTACTATCCTGATTCAATGAATAATTTAACGTTTCCTGAATCATCTCTATAGATGCATCTTTAATTTGTCCAGATATCTCATTTCCCAATTCTAATTGAGCAAGAGTTGCAGGAGAAAATATGTTTCTAGCTTGTGGTGAGTGTATTTTATGAATCAATTTAGCACCTAATAATATAACTGCACAATTATCATCACTAGAACGAATTCCTCTTCCTATTCCCTGCTCTATTCTATGTATTTGTTTTGCTATCTGAGAATAAGTACCATCTAATAAAGTTATTTCTTCTCTTTCATGAAGATTATACACCTCAGGTAAACCATCAATAACTAATAGCCGACATGCATCTCCGGGTAGATCAATACCATCATATCTATTGATTAATACTGTAATACCATTAGATATTTCACCTGATTTCAATTTTGAAATACCTTCAAAAATATTATTCCTATCAAGCACTTGTTCAGCAATATTACTCCAATAACCAGCTCTATACTTCGAGGGCACAATAATAGTTACATTATGATTTTTAGATATCCCCTCAATCATACTTTTTAATTCATCATCTGATAATAAAGGATTAATTTCTTGCGGAGCTAAAATCATTCTATTTCCCATATCACCACCACCACTGGGACGAATAGGCTCTTTTATTGACTCTATGTCTGCTCCAAAATTAGTAACCAATAAACTATCATCAGCTAATGTAGCTGTCATATATATACGGCGTTTAGCATAAAAAAAAGAAGGGAGTTTATGAACCGGTAAAATCGGTGGTTTGATTTCAATAGCAGTACCAGAGAAAATACATGAACATAGATTTATATGGTCTTTTAAAAGAGGGTAAGACCATTGTAATTCATCCATATCCTTTATAGAGTGCAATATTCTTAATACCTCAGAATATTTTTCTTGCCATGCCCAATAAGGTACAGTTAGATATGATAAAGGATCGGAAGCTTTAATATCTAATAATGTAGATCTAGATTGTTGAGATAAGGGTTCCTCAAATAAGTTAAAAAGTTGCTTATATAATTGAGAATCATTATTTGATGAAATAGAAAATTGGTTCTCCACTATACTTAAACAAGAATGAGCGTCATCAATAACTATAGCCCCTATTTCAATCTTTTTATTGTCTACTCCAAAAACACTTTTTCCATTAAAGAGTTTAGAAATATTGGTTACTAATATTGACTTCCCTAATATAAAATTGACATCTTGCTCATCATCTGTAACCTTTATTCCTAAATCGTTGGCTTCTTGAATAACCTGTTGAGATAAATTAATATCGGGAGTTATATATACCGCTGGGAATACTTTTTCATTTAAAGAACTTTGTAAACACAATAATCCCACCACGGTCTTTCCTCCGCCTGTGTTCATTTTTATTACTAAGTCTTTTTGGTCTCTTTTAGAAAACCAATCTTTTAGTATATCTCCCTGTTCATCATGAGGACGCTTAAATTTTTCCACTCGTCCAGTTAAGGTAGTAAATAACTTTTGAGGTTCTATTTGAAGAGGTATATTACTTCTCAACGAATTGAAATTTATCATAAATTCACCGTATTTTATCAGATAAAGTACGCACCGCATTCAAAAATGCGTACTATGATTCGTTTAAAATTATTTCAACGCCACTCTCGCACTTCTAAACAATCTCATCCATGCCCCTTCTTCCGTCCAATCCTCCGGACACCAAGAGTTGCTGACCGCACGGAATACACGTTCTGGGTGTGGCATCATAATTGCTACTCTGCCGTCTGTGTTACCGATTGCCGTGATACCAAACGCTGAGCCGTTCGGGTTGGCTGGGTATTGTTCGGTTGGGTTGAGATGACTATCCACATATTGTGCGATCACGAGATTTTGCTGTTGCAAGTTAGCTAATTGCTGTGGATTTTTGAACTCAACTTGTCCTTCACCGTGTGAAACCGCAATCGGCATATGGCTACCTGCCATTCCGTTGAACCAGAGTGAGTTGGTGTCGTTGATTTTGACCATCGCTGCACGGGCTTCAAAACGTTCGGACTTGTTGCGAACAAAGCGAGGCCAGTTTTCTGTACCCGGAATGATTTCCGCCAAGTTCGATACCATTTGGCAACCGTTACATACACCGAGTGCTAAGGTGTTCGGGTTAGCGAAGAATTGGCTGAATTGGTCACGCAACATTGGGTTGAATAGGATTGATTTCGCCCAGCCGCCGCCTGCACCCAGTACGTCACCGTAAGAGAAACCACCACAAGCTACCATTGCGTTGAAGTCGTTTAAGTTGCGTCTGCCTGCGATTAAATCGGACATATGCACGTCAATCGCTTTAAAGCCTGCATGGTCGAAGGCTGCCGCCATTTCGTAGTGGCTGTTTACGCCTTGCTCACGCAAGATCGCAATGCTTGGTTTTGCCCCTTTGTTGATAAACGGTGCGACGATGTCTTCGTTCACGTCAAAAGTTAAGAATGCCGATAAGCCTTTGTTATTCTCATCTTTTTTCGCTGCGAACTCTTGGTCAGCACATTCTGGGTTATCACGCAAACGTTGCATTTGGTGGGTTAATTCCGCCCAGATACCACGCAATTCAGAGCGTTTTTCGCTTAACAGTTTGCGAGAACCACGGCTAATTTCAAAGCGGTTATCCGCATTCACCGCACCTAATTCTTTGGTTACGTGAATCAAGTTGTGAGCTTTTAACACCTCACGCACTGCATTAAGTTCGCTGTCAGCGACTTGGATTACCGCACCTAACTCTTCATTGAATAGCACCGCTAAATCATTGTCGCCAAGGGCTGAAATATCAACATCCACACCGCAGTTACCCGCAAATGCCATTTCCGCTAAGGTGGTGATTAAACCACCGTCTGAACGGTCGTGGTAGGCTAATAATTTATCTTCTGCCACTAAGGCTTGCATTGCGTTGAAGAAATCTTTTAAGGTTTGAACGTTTACGACATCCGCAGGTTTGTCGCCAAGCTGTTTATAAACCTGTGCTAATGCGGTTGCCCCTAAGCGGTTGCTGCCTTCGCCTAAATCAATTAACAATAAGCGGCTTGCCCCTTTATCGGTGCGAAGTTGTGGCGTAACAGTTTTACGCACATCTTCCACACGAGCAAATGCGGAAATCACAAGTGAAAGCGGAGCAGTCACGGTTTTCTTCTCGCCATTTTCCTCCCAAGTGGTTTTCATCGACATTGAGTCTTTGCCCACCGGAATGGTAATGCCGAGCGTTGGGCAGAGCTCTTCACCCACAGCTTTCACCGCTTCGTAAAGACCTGCGTCTTCGCCCTCGTGTCCCGCTGCCGACATCCAGTTCGCCGAGAGTTTAATGCGTTTGATGTCGCCGATATTGGTCGCCGCAATGTTGGTAATGCTTTCCGCCACAGCAAGGCGAGCAGACGCGCCAAAATCTAATAATGCAACCGGCGCACGTTCGCCCATTGACATCGCTTCGCCGTGGTAGCTGTCGAGTGAGGCTGTTGTTACCGCACAATCCGCTACCGGAATTTGCCACGGACCGACCATTTGATCCCGTGCTACCATACCCGTTACCGAGCGGTCGCCAATCGTAATTAAGAAGGTTTTTTCTGCAACCACTGGCAAACGTAATACACGGTGTAATGCTTCTTTCAGGTCGATACCGTCCGTTGCAAGCGGTGCATTTTCAACGGTTTTTTGCGAAACCTCACGGTGCATTTTTGGGGTTTTGCCGAGCAACACGTTCATCGGTAAATCAATCGGATCATTGCCGAAATGTTCATCGTGTAGGGTTAAATGTTTCTCTTCGGTCGCCTCACCAATCACCGCAAACGGGGCACGCTCACGCTCACAAAGTGCGGTGAAAAGTTCGAGTTTTTCAGGGGCAACCGCTAACACATAACGCTCTTGCGATTCATTACACCAAATTTCAAGCGGCGACATCCCTTTTTCATCGCACAGGATTTTGCGTAAATCGAACTTACCGCCACGCTCGCCATCGTGTACCAACTCCGGCATTGCGTTAGATAAACCGCCCGCACCCACATCGTGAATAAATAAAATCGGGTTCTCATCGCCCATTTGCCAACAGCGGTCGATCACTTCTTGGCAACGGCGTTCCATTTCCGGGTTTTCACGCTGTACAGAAGCGAAGTCTAAATCTTCTTTCGATTTGCCCGATGCCATTGACGATGCCGCACCGCCTCCCAAGCCGATATTCATCGCCGGACCGCCAAGTACGATCAACTTCGCCCCCACAGGGATTTCGCCTTTCTGAACGTGTTCGGCACGAATGTTACCGATACCGCCTGCAAGCATAATCGGTTTGTGATAGCCACGCACTTCTTCGCCTGCAAAGCTATTCACTTTTTCCTCGTAAGTACGGAAGTAACCTAATAAAGCAGGACGACCAAATTCATTGTTAAACGCAGCACCACCAAGTGGACCTTCGATCATAATATCGAGTGCTGACGCAATACGGCTCGGTTTAGACAGTGGATTTTCCCAAGGCTGTTCAAAGTTTGGAATGACTAAGTTAGATACAGAGAAACCCGTTAAACCGGCTTTCGGTTTTGCCCCACGACCTGTCGCCCCTTCATCACGAATTTCACCGCCCGAACCGGTCGCCGCCCCCGGGAATGGCGAAATAGCGGTTGGGTGGTTGTGGGTTTCCACTTTCATTAAGATGTGAGCATCTTCTTGGTGAGCACGATATTGACCGTCTTGATCCGGGAACCATCTACCAACGGTTGAACCTTCCATTACTGCCGCATTGTCTTTGTAAGCAGAAAGCACATAGTCTGGGGTTTTCTCGAAGGTGTTTTTAATCATCTTGAACAGGGATTTTTCCTGTTTCACACCATCAATCGTCCAGTCGGCATTAAAAATTTTGTGGCGGCAGTGTTCTGAGTTCGCTTGAGCAAACATATATAGCTCAATGTCGTTCGGGTTGCGACCAAGGGCAGTGAAGTTTTCCACCAAATAATCAATTTCATCTTCCGCTAACGCCAAGCCTAAATTCACGTTTGCCTCTTCGAGAGCCTTGCGACCTCCGCCTAAAATATCTACGCTAGTGAAAGGTTTTGGCTCTTGTTGGGCGAACAGAACTGCTGCTTCATCAGCATTACGAATCACCGATTCCATCATACGGTCGTGTAATAAAGCAGCAAGTTTGCTTTCTTCTTCAGCAGTTAAGTCACGCTCAAATTCAAAATAGTAGGCTAAACCACGCTCTACACGAGCCACATTTTCCAAACCGCAGTTGTGGGCGATGTCGGTCGCTTTTGAAGACCAAGAGGAAATCGTGCCCAAACGAGGAATCACGATGAAAGTTTCGCCCACGGGCTCGTGCTCCGCAAGGGTCGGGCCGTAATGTAATAATTGGACTAATTTATCTTCTTGTTCGGCAGAAAGTGCGGAGGTTAAATTAGCAAAATGCACATATTCCGCATAGACAGATTTCACCGGCAGATTCGCTGCGGCGAATTTTTGTTGAAGTTGGTTTAAACGAAATTCAGAAAGGGCTGGCGAGCCACGAAAGATTTGCATAGTCATTTGATTTGATTCCGTATTTTTAAGAAATGGATAAGAATTGGGGCTTATTATATCGAATAACGCAAACGATTGCCATAAATCACTTTATTGATAAAGCTAAAGAAGAAATTGTAAAAAAATTAGGAAATTTGACCGCTTGTAACATAAAAAACGCCCGATTGAATATTAATTCAATCGGGCGTTTTGGCCTTATTTAAGAAATTAGAACGTGTAGTTGAAACCTGCACGGAATTCACGACCACGAGCCGGCAACTGACTACGTTGTGCGTGAGATTTGTAGAGTTTATTGGCTACATTATCAACTGAGAAGTTTACATTCAAATTGTCATTATTAAATGGCTTCCAGTTCACTGTAATATCGGTCACGTTATAACCATCTTTTTGTGTGCCTTCAAAGCGACCAATTTTCGGTGTACCATTGTCATTTCTTACAAGGAAGTTATCTTCAGCTTTGACTTTTTCCACAATACGGTGGTGTACGCCAATTTCCACATTTGGCTGTTCGAAACGGTAGCTTAAAGAAGCCGTCCAAGTACGACCAATTACTGTAGCATATTCAGGGTTGTTACTTAGATTGTCTCCGTAGAATTTAGGTTTGCTATGAGCAACACCAACACGAGCTGTAAAGCCACTATTATGGTAACCCGCATTTAACTCATAACCATGGTTTTTAATTTTACCTGCATTGATAATAACTTGAGCTGGACCATGTTGATTACGACCTGTGTTAGTACCTAATGCATCTTTAATATCTTGCCAGAAGTAGCTACCATCAACACTAAATGTTCCATTATTATAGTTGAAGCCAATTTCAGTATTGCGAGCTTTTTCTGCTTTAGTATTATCACCTATAGTATACGCTCGACCACCGTGAGACATTAATGCATCTTGCATACGAGGGCTACGGCTTGCATAGTTATGGCTTGCACTCAAACTTAAGTACTGGATTGGTTCATAAATCAATCCTACACTAGGATTAAATGTGCCATCACTGCGCGTTTTACCATCCATCGCTTTAAAGTTGAAATGATCATAACGAACACCCGTTGTTAAAGTCACTTTATCTACAGGAGCAGTAATTGCTTCAACATAAATACCAGTATCTGTTTTCTCCTGATTAATTGATTTTGGATCAAATTTCGCATGAGGTTTAATTTCTTGGTGACGATAGTTCACACCATATTTCAATAAAATACTATCATTCACCGCTGAATCAAGGTTCAGGTTTGCACCATGAGTTAAGACTCTCGTTTTAGTTGGGCTTTGATTGCGGTCGCCACCAGCATAGTTATTGCCTTTATCATCTGCAGACCAACGGCTATGCTCCAAACGATATAAATTAGCTGTAATTTCTTGAGCAAAACCTAGATTTTTACCAATGTACTCTAAATTAGTATTAGTGACCGACATTTTGCGATCAGATGGCGATTGACTGCTAAAGGTTTGAAATTCCTCACGAACATTACGCACACCTTCATGTTGCTCATTTAAGTGGCTCAACACTAAACGATGATTACCCAAAGTAGCACCTAATTTTGCTAAATAGCTAACTTTATTCAATGCACTATTTGCTACACGGCTATTCTTATTAGCAACATCAAAATAATTTTTACCACCTTTATAGTCGCTCTCTTTTACTTGATTTCCTGACACTAAAACATCAAAGATTTCTCCTTTGCCATATACTGCAGCATTGAAGTTATGAGCGTGGTTAGTACTGATTCCTGTACCTAGTCTTGCGCCAAAGTTTTTATCACTATCTTTCAATAAATCTAACGCATCTAAGGTTTTTGCTACGATTGCACCGTTAGTTTGACCGATACCTGCAGATGCACTACCCGCACCTTTTTGTACAGAAACAATTTTCACCAGTGCAGGATCTAACATATGGCGGCCTTGGTGGTAGTGAATTTGGCTGTCTGAGTAAGCATTATCCACTTTTACATCAATGGAGTTTTGTCCCATACCACGAATATAGAGATATTGTGATGTACCATTACCACCACCTAAGCTGATTGCCGGCTCATCTTTTAATAAACCACGTAAATCAGTTTGTGTGCTTTCGTCTTTTTTCGCGGTGGTTACCACATTACTTTGCACTTTCAAACCTTGGTTATCTGTTACTGTTACAGTATCTAACACCGCCATATTTTCTGTTGAAGCTGTTTCAGCAAGGGCATTTGCCGCAAGTATGCTTAATACCGCAGCTGAAACTGGAAGTAATTTAAAGTTTTTCATTTATTTATTCCTTAGGTAAGTTATTTAAGAGGATTACCAAATTTGGTATTAAAAATAATTCTCAACACCAAACACGGCGATTTTACAGAGATAAAAATGATTGTCAATTAGTCTGAAATGAAATTCCACAAAACATATTACAAATTTTGCAAAAAGTTCCCGAAATTTGACCGCCTGTAAAACAAAATGTGATCACGTTCTAAAAATCAGACTTGTCTTCTCGACAGAAAGATAACAAGCGGTTAAATTTAGTTAGAAATTTACTAAGGATAGTTTATGCAAAGAAGACACAATCAAATTATTACCTATTTAGAAAAGTTTGATGAAGCGAGAGTGCAGGAACTCGCGGAGTATTGTGCCGTTTCAATTGAAACCATTCGTCGAGACTTAAACAAACTAGATAAAAATGGGCTATTACATCGTACACACGGAGGTGCAGTAAGTCATAAAAAGCGAGATATCGGACGTTCATTCAGCACTCGTTTAAGGGCTAACAGTGAAGCCAAACGCAATATTGCAGAAAATGTACTTTCTCATTTATCACCAGAATCGGTTATTGCTCTTGATGCCAGCTCTACCTCTTGGAATGTCGCACAACGAATTCCAAATATTCCTTGTACTATCGTGAGTAGTTCAATGCGGATTATTCGTAGTCTTTCCCATAAACCACACATAAAAACCATTGCGACTGGTGGAGTTTATTCAGAGAAATATGATGCCTTTTATGGTCCTCTTTCGGAACAGCTCTTATCCCGTTTGAAAATTGATATTGCTATTATCTCTTGTACGGGTATTGCAGATGGTGCAATTTGGGAATCTAATGAAATAAATATCTCATTTAAGCGTAAATTATTATCAAATAGTAAAGAGATTTTTTTGTTGGCAGACCACAGCAAATTTGACCGTAAAGATTTAATCCAAATGGAAATTCTTTCTTGCATTGATAAATTATTTGTTGATCAAATGCCATCTGAGCCATTAAAAAATTACTGTTTAGAGAACCAAATCCAAATTATTATTTAGTCTTTTTTCAGTTTAATATGCCCGATTTTGCCCGAAAAAAAGCAAAATCGGGCATACTTTTTTTCGATTTTCTCTCCAAAAAGGCACAAATTTTGTGATCCCACTCACAAAATTTAAATGATTTTGGAATTTTTCTTCATCACACCTATTGCCTGTGCATAATAAATTCATCAATCAAATTTTTTAACCAATAAGGAGAATTTATTATGACAACCCTCAAATCAACTCCCGTAAAAATTGGTATCCGCCCAACTATTGACGGTCGCCGTTTAGGAGTGCGTGAATCACTTGAAGATCAAACAATGAATATGGCGAAAGCCGTTGCACAATTAATTCAATCTGAAATCCGCCACCCAAATGGGGATTTTGTCGAATGCGTGATTGCAGACTCCACCATCGGTGGCGTTGCCGAAGCTGCGGCTTGTGCCGAAAAATTCAAACGTGAAAATGTCGGTGCTGTAATTACTGTAACCCCTTGTTGGTGCTACGGTTCTGAAACCATTGATATGGATCCGCATATGCCAAAAGCAATTTGGGGCTTTAACGGTACAGAACGCCCGGGTGCAGTGTATTTAGCCGCTGCTTTAGCAGGTCATAGCCAATTAGGTTTACCAGCATTCTCCATTTATGGCACTGAAGTGCAAGAGGCAGGCGACCAATCCATTCCGGCTGATGTTCGTGAAAAATTATTGCGTTTTGCTCGTGCAGGCTTAGCGGTGGCAACCCTTCGTGGCAAATCTTATTTATCTATCGGTTCAGTTTCAATGGGTATCGCAGGTTCTATCGTAAACCAACAATTCTTCCAAGAATATTTAGGTATGCGTAATGAATACGTAGATATGACTGAAATTAAACGCCGTTTAGATCGCAACATCTACGATGACGCAGAATTTAAATTAGCGATGGAATGGGTAAAAACCTATTGCAAAGAAGGTGTTGATGTGAATGCACCGGAAAACCAACGTAGCCCAGAAGAACGTGCCAAACTTTGGGAAGATGTGGTGAAAATGACCATCATCGCCCGTGATTTAATGGTCGGCAACCCACGTTTAGCAGAATTAGGTTATGGCGAAGAAGCGTTAGGTCATAATGCGATTGCTGCCGGTTTCCAAGGGCAACGCCAATGGACAGACCATTTACCAAACGGCGATTTCTTAGAGGCAACACTGAACTCCACCTATGACTGGAACGGTGTGCGAGCACCATACATTATGGCAACTGAAAATGACAGCTTAAATGGCGTGAATATGTTGTTCGGTAACTTATTAACCGGTCAAGCCCAAGTGTTTGCGGATGTGCGTACTTACTGGAGCGAAGATTCTGTTGAACGTGTTACCGGCTGGCGTCCGGAAAGTGGCTTTATCCACTTAATCAACTCAGGTTCAGCAGCATTAGACGGCACAGGTCAGCATACCGACAAAGACGGCAAACCTGTTATCAAACCGGTTTGGGAAGTCACCGAAGAAGATGGCAAACGTTGCTTAGAGAATACTCGCTGGTGTCCGGCAGTTCACGAATACTTCCGTGGCGGCGGTTTATCTTCTCAATTCTTAACCAAAGGCGGAATGCCGTTTACGATGCACCGAATCAACCTCATCAAAGGCATTGGTCCTGTATTACAAATTGCGGAAGGTTGGTCAATCGACTTACCGGAACACGTTCACGACACCTTAAACAAACGTACCAATGAAACTTGGCCAACCACTTGGTTCGTGCCTCGCTTAACCGGTAAAGGTGCATTCGCAGATGTGTATAGCGTGATGGCAAACTGGGGAGCAAACCACTGTGTAGCCACTTTCGGACACGTCGGTGCAGACTTAATCACCCTTGCATCAATGTTACGCATTCCGGTTTGTATGCACAACGTGGAAGATAAAGATGTATTCCGTCCAAGTGCGTGGAACGGTTTCGGTCAAGACAAAGAAGGTCAAGACTACCGTGCGTGTGCAAACTTTGGACCGCTTTATAAATAAGCACTTACAAGCGGTTAAATTTGTAAAAAAATTTGCAAATAAGACCGCTTGATCAAACCTAAAACGATACGGACGCACGCAGTGCGTCCCTACAAGGAAATAACAAGGGGAAAACCTATGTCTATTGCCCTTATTTTTGACTGTGGTGCTACAAACCTTCGTACTATTGCAATCAACCAAACAGGTCAAATTGTGGCGGCACATCACTTACCGAATAACACGCAACCTGATGCGGAAAATCCTGAATTTCACATTTGGGATATTGAAGAAATTTGGTCAAAACTAATGACCTGTGCCAAGCAGACGCTTTCCCAGCTTTCAGCACAACAACGACAAGAGATTGTTGGGATTTCGGTCACCACCTTTGGCGTGGACGGTGCATTGTTTGACAAAAACGGCAAGCAGCTTTACCCGATTATCTCGTGGAAATGCCCGAGAACCTTGCCAATTATGGAAAATCTCGCCAACCATATTGATGTGGAAGCCTTATATCGCCGCAACGGCGTGGGGCATTACAGCTTCAATACGCTGTTCAAACTATTATGGTTAAAAGAGAACAAACCTGAAATTTACCAACAAGCTGAGAGCTTCTTATTTATTTCGTCCATTTTGACCTACCGTTTAACCGGCATGCAAAGCACCGACCGCACAATGGCAGGTACCTCAATGATGACAAATATTGAAAATGACTCTTGGGATAAAGAAGTGTTAGACCTACTTGGCTTAACTGAAAACCATTTCCCACCAATGAAAAGTGCCGGGGAGGTTGTGGGAACATTAAAAGGAGACATTTCCCACGAGCTCGGTTTAAGCGGTCAAATTCCGGTAATTTCTTGCGGACACGACACCCAATTTGCGATTTTCGGATCAGGTGCTGGTTATAACCAACCAGTCTTAAGCTCCGGTACTTGGGAAATCTTAATGGTGCGTACACCACAAGCGAAACCGGAATGGCAATTCGTGCAAAACGGCTTAACCATTGAATTTGACAGCCAAGCGGGTTACTTCAACCCAGGCGTGCAATGGGTGGCTTCAGGGGTAATGGAATGGTTCGGCAAACTATTCTTCTCTGATGTCGCAACAACAGATAACTACTACTTAACGATGATCAAAGAAGCCGTAGAGGTTCCTGCAGGTGCAAATGGTGTGAAATTAGTCGGTAATTTTGACGGCACAACCAACCAAACAGGTTCTATTGTTGGCTTATCCATGCATACCTCGCGTGGCGAAATTTACCGAGCAGGTTTGGAATACATGGCTCACCGCCTAAAAGACGGACTGAACGTATTACAAAAAGTCGGCAACTTTAATGCGGAAAGTTTAATTTGCGTGGGTGGTGGCTCCAAAAATGCGTTATGGAACCAAATCCGAGCAGATGTTTTAAACCGCCCGATTGATGTGGTGGATTTCCCAGAAAGTACCGTGCTAGGTGCAGCCATGTTTACCTTTGCCGGAGCTGGCGTGTTTGACAGCCCGAATGCAGCACAACAGGCGATGAAGCCAAATGTGAAACGGGTTGATCCATCCGCCAATAGTGAGTTTTATAAATAAAGCTTTTTCTTCTCCCTCTAACTCCCTCTAAGGGAGAGGAAATATAAAGAGGAGTTAAAAATGTTAAAAGGTATCCATCCGGCAATTTCACCGGAATTATTAAAAACCTTAGCCGAAATGGGGCATGGAGACGAATTAGTGCTTTCAGATGCTCATTTTCCTGCACACTCTATTCATCAAAAAGTAATCCGTGCAGATGGCTTAAGCGTTGCCACCTTATTAGAAGGCATTTCTGCCCTATTTGAATTTGACCAATATGTTGAAGCTCCACTAGCAATGATGCAAGCCGTACTGGGTGACAGCTTAGATCCAAGTGTAGAAGAACGCTATCTTGCCGCCATTGCTAAAGTCAACGGTACTGTTCCGAAAGTAGAGCGTGTAGAACGCTTTGCTTTCTACGATAGAGCGAAAACCGCTTATGCGGTCGTCATTACTGGCGAATTAGCAAAATACGGCAACATTATCATTAAAAAAGGGGTTACGCCTGTTTAAGTACAAGCGGTTAAGAAATCAGAATTTTTACAAATACAATATTAAAAGGAGTTCAAAAATGGAAAGACAGGCTCTTGCAAGACAAATTATTGATACTTGTTTAGAAATGACCCGTCTCGGTTTAAACCAAGGCACAGCAGGTAATGTAAGTGTGCGTTATAAAGACGGTATGCTTATTACCCCAACCGGCACACCTTATGAGGAGATGACGGAAGATTCCATCGTATTCGTAGATAGTAATGGTAAACACGAAGAGGGCAAACTGCCGTCAAGTGAGTGGCAGTTCCATTTAGCTGTATATGAGGCCCGTCCTGAATTAAATGCAGTAGTTCACAACCACGCAAAAAACTGTGCAGCAGTGTCAATTCTAGGGGAGGCGATTCCTGCTATCCACTATATGATTGCATGTACCGGCACAGATCATATTCCGTGCGTACCTTATGCGCCATTTGGGACTCACCAACTTTCTGAATATGTACGTGAAGGGATTAAAGGCAGTAAAGCAATTTTACTTGCCCACCATGGGTTAATTACCGCAGATAAAAGCCTAGATAAAGCATTAGGTATAGCGCATGAGGTAGAAGTGATTGCAGAGTGGTACTTAAAACTCCTTGCGACGGGTAAACCAATTCCAACATTAAATAAAGAACAGATGGATGTTGTATTAGAGAAGTTTAAATCCTACGGTTCTTGGGTGGAAGAAAAATAATAACTAAATCACATCAATAGAAGGAATGTCCTATGACAGCTAAAGTTCTTGAGAAAAAATTTGTAGTGCCATTTATTTTAATTACCACATTATTTGCTCTTTGGGGTTTTGCAAATGATATTACCAACCCTATGGTAGCGGTGTTCCAAACTGTGATGGAAATTCCCGCCTCTGAGGCAGCTCTCGTTCAGTTCGCTTTCTATGGGGGTTACGGCACAATGGCAATTCCTGCAGCACTTTTTGCCAGCCGTTATAATTATAAAGCAGGAGTGTTATTAGGCTTAGCACTCTATGCTATCGGGGCGTTCTTATTTATTCCTGCCGCAATGTATGAGCAGTTCTCGTTTTTTCTTTGGTCGCTTTACATTTTAACTTTTGGTTTAGCATTCTTAGAAACGACAGCAAACCCATACATTCTTTCAATGGGAGATCCAGCTACTGCAACACGCCGCTTAAACTTAGCTCAATCCTTTAATCCGCTAGGCTCTATCACAGGTATGTTTGTTGCATCACAAATCGTATTAACAAACTTAGAATCCGAAAAACGTGATGCCGCAGGTAACTTACTATTCAACTCTTTATCTGCTGCAGAGAAAGCTATTGTTAAAACACACGATTTAACAATGATTCGTAACCCGTACGTTGTAATTGGTTTAGTGGTTGTTGCAGTATTTATCATCATTGCGTTATACAAAATGCCAGCAACAAAAGTAGAATCAGCAAACCGTATTTCTGCTAAAGAATCTTTCAATCGCTTAATTGCCAATGCTCGTTATCGTGAAGGTGTTATTGCACAAGTATTCTACGTGGGTGTACAAATTATGTGCTGGACGTTCATCATTCAATATGCAGAACGTATTGGTCTAACTAAATCGGAAGCACAAAACTGGAACATTGCGGCAATGGCATTATTCATCAGTAGTCGCTTTATTAGTACCGCATTAATGAAATACTTAAAAGCTGAATTAATGCTATTCCTTTTCGCAGTAGGTGGTTTCTTCAGCATTCTTGGCGTAATCTTCATTGATGGTATGGGCGGATTATACTGCTTAGTATTAACCTCTGGCTTTATGTCTCTCATGTTCCCAACTATTTACGGTATTGCATTAGACGGTCAAGGCGGAGAATCTACATTAGGTGCAGCAGGTTTAGTCATGGCGATTGTTGGCGGTGCATTAATGCCACCTCTACAAGGTTGGATTATCGACCAAGGTACAGTAGCTGGAATGCCAGCGGTTAATTTCTCATTCATTCTTCCACTTATCTGCTTTGTAGCAATTGCAATCTACGGCTATCGTTGCTGGAAAGTATTATTAAAATAAACAAACATAAGCGGGCAAAATAGCCCGCTTTTTTGCAAAAAAATTATGAAAAATGACCGCTTGCAAGGTTGATAGAACTAAATTCATTTTTTTAAATTAAGAGGAAAATAACTATGGCTAATCGTCTTATTCTCAATGAAACCAGCTATCACGGTAAAGGAGCAATTCAACACATTGTTCACGAAGTGAAAAGTCGCAGTTTCAACAAAGCCCTTGTGGTAACCGACAAAGATCTCATCAAATTCAACGTGGCACAAAAAGTCACCTCGCTACTTGATGCAGAAGGCTTACCTTATGAGATTTTTGATGAAGTAAAAGCTAACCCTGCGGTTGATGTCATTAAAGCAGGGGTAGAAAAATTTAAAGCCTCAGGAGCAGATTATTTAATCGCTATCGGTGGCGGCTCGCCGATTGATAGTGCCAAAGCGATTGGGATCATCATCAACAACCCGGAATTTAGTGATGTATTATCGCTCGAAGGTGTTGCCCCAACCCACCAAAAATGCGTGCCAATTATCGCCGTGCCAACCACTGCAGGTACGGCGGCGGAAGTGACCATCAACTACGTTATCACAGACGAAG
Source organism: Mannheimia varigena (assembly GCF_013377235.1). Classification (NCBI taxonomy): domain Bacteria; kingdom Pseudomonadati; phylum Pseudomonadota; class Gammaproteobacteria; order Pasteurellales; family Pasteurellaceae; genus Mannheimia; species Mannheimia varigena. Next base: position 1,332,649 of record NZ_CP016226.1, read on the forward strand.
AGAAAAAACGTAAATTCGTTTGCGTGGACGTCCACGATGTGCCAGCCGTTGCCGTGGTTGACCCTGATATGATGGAGTCAATGCCGAAAAGCCTTGCTGCCGCAACCGGCATGGACGCATTAACCCACGCTATTGAAGGCTATATCACCAAAGCCGCTTGGGAATTAACCGACGCCCTACACCTCAAAGCGATTGAATTAATCAGTCGCTCACTACGTGGTGCGGTAGAGAAAAATCCAAAAGATATTGAAGGAATGGCACTCGGTCAATATGTTGCGGGAATGGGCTTCTCGAATGTGGGCCTAGGCGTGGTGCATAGTATGGCTCACCCACTTTCTGCTTACTACGACACCCCACACGGTATTGCCAACGCCGTGCTGCTGCCGTATGTGATGGAGTTCAACAAAAACTACACCGGCGAAAAATACCGTGAAATTGCCCGTGCAATGGGTGTGAAAGGCGTTGATGAGATGACTCAAGAAGAGTACCGCAATGCGGCAATCCAAGCGGTGCAACAGCTCTCACAAGATGTCGGCATTCCGCCGAAACTCCACCAAATCGGCGTGAAAGAAGAAGATTTGGTTGCATTGTCTGTGGATGCGTTTAACGACGTCTGCACCGGCGGCAACCCTCGTGATTGCACACCGGAAGAGTTATTAGAAGTATATAAAACCGCATTCTAATTTCAATTCTCCTTGAACCTCAAGCGGTCATCTTTTTGCAAAAATTTGCAAGAAACCGACCGCTTGTTTTTTTGGGGCTTATCACCAACATCACATATCAGATATTACCGAGAAAATGCCCGATTTTTCCATATTTACGGAAAAATCGGGCATTTTCTTTATGATTTTCAACGTGAGGAATGTGATCTTATTCACATTTATGTATCAACATTAACAAGAAAACAACAATTTGTTTGCAAATTTTAACTGCTTAGCCAATGATAATAATGAATTTTCCACAGTGGATAATAACAAGGAGAAACCTATGGTAAAACAGTATCAAATGTATATTAACGGTGAATTTGTCCCGGCGTTAGATGGCCGCACATTAGCGGTTTACAACCCGGCCACTGAGCAGGCTGTTTCTGAAGTACCTCGTGGTGGCGAAGCGGATGCTAAAATTGCGATTGATGCAGCAGAAGCGGCTCAAGAGGCGTGGGAGCGTTTGCCGGCGGTTGAGCGTGGTAAATATTTACGCAAAATTGCGGTGGGCATTCGTGAGCGTGCAGATGAAATCGCTCGCACTATTTCTGAAGAGATGGGCAAAACCTTATCACTTGCTACCGTTGAAGTGCATTTTACTGCCGACTATTTGGACTATATGGCGGAGTGGGCACGCCGTTACGAAGGCGAAATTATCCAAAGCGACCGCCCGAACGAGCATATTTTCCTCTACAAAAAAGCCATCGGTGTTACCACCGGTATCTTACCTTGGAACTTCCCATTCTTCTTAATCGCTCGTAAAGCGGCTCCGGCATTGGTAACAGGTAACACCATTGTTATCAAACCGAGTGAAGATGCACCAAACAATGCGATTTTATTCTCTGAAATCGTGCACAAAATCGGCTTACCGAAAGGCGTATTTAACGTAGTGACCGGTTACGGTAACGAAGTTGGTCCGGAACTTTCAGGCAATGAAAAAGTGGGTATGGTGTCGTTCACTGGTAGCCAATTTGCCGGTCAAAAAGTGATGGAAGCGGCAAGCAAAAACATCATTAAAGTGAACCTAGAGTTAGGTGGTAAAGCACCGGCTATCGTCTTAGACGATGCAGACTTAGACCTTGCAGCGACGGCGGTAGTGAACTCTCGTGTCATTAACTCAGGGCAAGTATGTAACTGTGCGGAGCGTATTTACGTGCATAGCTCCATCAAAGATCAATTCGTACAAAAACTCGTTGAGCGTATGAAAGCGGTGAAATACGGCAACCCGTTAGAGCGTGATGATATTGATATGGGGCCGATGGTCAACGAAAAAGGCTTACACAAAGTGCAAGAAATGGTGAGCCACGCTATCCACCAAGGCGGTAAATTAGTGCTTGGCGGTAAAGCTATTGAAGGCACGGGTTACTATTTCGAGCCGACAATTATCGAAAACGTAGACAACACAATGGACATTATGCGTCACGAAATTTTTGGGCCGGTAATTCCTGTTGCAACTTTTGAAACCATTGATGAAGCGATCAGTTTAGCGAACGACTGCGAATACGGCTTAACCTCATCGGTTTACACCCAAAATATCAATAAAGCAATGAAAGTTACTTCTCGTCTAAAATTCGGCGAAACCTATGTGAACCGTGAAAACTTCGAGGCAATGCAAGGCTACCACGCTGGCTGGCGCAAATCAGGTATCGGCGGTGCAGACGGCAAACACGGCTTAGAAGAATACCTCCAAACTCAGGTAGTTTACCTGCAATTTGATGATAACATTTAAACATTAAGATAAGTGCAAAACCTCATTCGCTCCTCAGAAGGAGGTTTTTTTGTAAGTAAATTGAGAAGAAAGATAATAAATCGTTACATAAATGTTAATCTATTATTTAGAATTAACTCTTTTATGTTATTTAATTTGCTATTTGAATTAATTAGGTTCAAAATACCTTTGCTATTATGAAATGATGTTTCATAAAATAGAGCAACACAACAATTCTTTCAAATTAGGATTTCATTATGAGTATTTTCCAACAAACAAACCCAAATCGCCGCCGTTATGGTTTAGCGGCTTTTATCGGCATTATTGCAGGGATCATCTCTGCATTCGTAAAATGGGGTGCAGAACACCCATTCCCACCACGCAGCCCGATTGATTTATTCACCTCAGCTTGCCCACAACCTGTATTAGATGCAATGAATGCTGCTGCAGATCAAGCCGCTGCAAAAGCGATTGCATTACAAGAATGTTCACGTGCATTTTTAAACCCACCAGCAGTGTTCTTGCGTGATTATGTCGGCATCGACCCTTATAACACAGTTGCCTTTACCTTTGCAGATCACCCATTCAACTCAATCGGTGTGACCCATATGATTTTCTCGTTAGTGTTTGCTATCGGCTACTGCATCGTGGCGGAAATTTTCCCGAAAATTAAATTCTGGCAAGGTATCGGTGCAGGTTTAATCGCAAATATCTGCGTACACTACATCACTTTCCCAGCATTAGGCTTAACCCCACCAGTAGCTGAGTGGCCATTATACGAACATATTTCAGAATTAGTAGGCCATATTTTCTGGTTCTGGACAATTGAGGTTATCCGCCGTGATCTGCGTAACCGCATTACCCGTGAGCCGGATGCAGAAGTACCATTAGATCAACCATTCCGTTAATCTATTGCAAGCGGTTAAATTTCACTAAAAATTTACCAAACAAAAAGAGCATTGTATCACCACAATGCTCTTTCTCTCTATAAGAAAAATACACTAAGTTGGAATAGTTTTTCAATTTCATCAATCTGCTTTTTATCATTCACAAAAATAATCACTCGGTCATTTTCCTGAATGATCGTGGACTTGTGAGCAATAATAACCTCTTCACCCCGCACCACAGCTCCGACAATTGCTCCTTGTGGGAGTTTTAATTCACGGATATGTCTACCCACCACTTTTGAGGAGCTTTCATCACCATGGGCAATAATTTCAACAGCCCCTGCAATACCAAGCTTCAGTGAGGATACTTGCAAAAAATCGCCTTTTCTAACATAGCTTGCAAGAGCTGAAATAGTCGCTTGTTGAGGGGAAATAGCAATATCAATGGTTCCACCTTGAATGAGATGCAAATAAGCAGGACGCTGCACTAAAATAATTACTTTTTTTGCCCCGAGCCGTTTTGCCAATAATGCTGACATAATATTGGCTTCGTCATCGCTCGTTACTGCAAGGAATAAGTCGATATTTTCGATATGCTCTTCAAACAATAATTCTTCATCAGAAGCATCACCAGTTAAAACGAGTGTATTTGAGAGTTTTTCGGCTAATTTTTCGGCTAATTTTGGATTACGTTCAATCACTTTAACTCGATATTGATTTTCCAAATCTCGTGCTAAAGATGATCCGATACTACCCCCACCTACAATCATAATGCGTTTATGCGGTTTATCTAGGCGTTGTAATTCCCCCATTACCGCTCGGATATGTTGAGTCGCACAGATGAAAAAGACCTCATCACCCGCTTCAATAATAGTTGTGCCTTGTGGGACTATTGCTTTGTCTTGGCGAAAAATGGCAACAATGCGAACTTCAATATGGGGAAGATGATCCTTCAAAGCTGAAATTGGATAGCCGACCAAAGGTCCGCCATAATAGGCTTTTACGTTTACAATACTCACTAATTCATTAGCAAACTGCGTGATTTGCAATGCACCTGGATAGTGAATTAGGCGTAAAATATCTTCTTTTACCAAAATTTCAGGGGCGATAATATGGTCGATAGGTAGTACATCATCGTTAAATAGTCGCTCTTTTTCTCTCACATAATCGGCATTTCGGATTCGAGCAATTTTAGTTGGCACGTTAAAGAGCGTGTAGGCAATTTGGCAAGCAATCATATTCACTTCATCGCTGCTCGTTACCGCGACTAATAAATCTGCATCATTTGCCCCAGCATCTCGAAGTGTTTGCGGAGAGGCAAATTCGCCACGAATTACCTGTAAATCGTGCTTGTCTTTTAGCTTATCTAAACGAGCAGGATCGTTATCGACCAAAACAATATCGTTGTCATCGCTCACCAGATTTTCTGCGAGCGTAGAACCTGCTTGCCCCGCCCCTAAAATGATAATTTTCATCTAACTTGCCACTTTTTGTAATTTTGCATAGAAGAAGCCATCGCCACCATTGTGTTGAGGGAAAAACTGTTTTTCCAATATCTTTTCGCCATTAAAATCCATTTCCACTAATTTTGCATTTGGCATTGTTTGCACAAAGCGTTGAATTTGTTCGCTATTTTCCTCAGGTAGCACGGAACAAGTTGAATACAGCAAAATGCCATTAGGTTTGAGCCTATTCCACAACGAATTGAGAATCTTGCCCTGAAGTTCTGCCAATTCAGCAATATCATTTTCTTGGCGTAACCATTTAATATCAGGGTGGCGACGAATAACCCCTGTTGCGGAACAAGGGGCATCTAATAAAATACGGTCGAACATTACATCACCGTCTAACCATTCTTGAGGCTTTGAAGCATCACCACAAATCACAGTTGCACTTTGCTGAAGTCTGACTAAATTTTCTCGCACTCGGTTTAAACGGCTTTCTTCAATATCTAATGCGATAACTTTTGCATTCGGTGCTTTTTCTAAAATATGAGTGGTTTTTCCGCCCGGAGCAGCACAGGCATCTAAAATAGTTTCACCATTTTCTGCTCCCAGCAATTCTGCCGACCATTGTGCGTGAGCGTCTTGCACCGTTGCCCAACCTTGCTCGAAATTGTGTAGTTGATTTACGCTAACCGGCTTATCTAATAGCAAGGCACAATGAGGGGAACAAGCGGTCAGATTTGCTGAATTTTTTGCAACTACATCGCCAAGTAATACGGCATAGTCTTTTGCTTTGATATGTTGCTGATTGACCCTAATCCACATTGGTGGACGTTGGTTGTTTGCCTCCACAATTTCTCGCCAATTTGGATAGACTTTTTTAAGTTTGTTCACCAGCCATTCAGGGTGTAACGTTTGCCAATGTTTATCCACCTTTGCCAAAATTTCGTCCTGCTCTCGCAAGAAACGGCGAAGTACACCATTGGTTAAAGCTCGGAAACTATCTAATTTTAGCGATTTGGTTGCATTAACTACTTCATCAACCGCTGCGTGGGCAGGTACTCGCATATAAAGCAATTGATATAAACCCACCAGCAATAAGCAATGTACTAAACGGGTTTTGCCTTTAAGCGGTTTTTCTACCAATAATTTGATGATCGATTCAAGGCGAGGCAACACTCGGCACACCCCAAAAGTGATTTCTTGTACCAAAGGTAAATCTTTTGGGTCAAGCTGTTTTTGAGCTTCAGGAATAAGGGTTGAGAGCGATTTCCCTTGATCTAACACTTGTAAAATAATAGTTGCACTTACTGCTCGAGAAGAAAGTGCTTTTGTAGATTGTTTTTTCATAAATAAAAATGCCATTCGACAGAATGGCACTATTGTAACTGAATGCGAGATTATCTTAAAACTAAAATTGGCTTGTTTGTATTACGAGCAACTTTTACCGTATTAGAGCTTAATCCTTTTGCTTCCGGCTTACTACTTGCAAGCATTAGGATTAAATCAACCGCTTTCTCATCAGCAATACGGCAAATTTCTTCGTAAATTGTGCCATACGCAACAATGTGTTGCACTTTTGAACCTTCAGGAAAATGTGCCTTAGTGAATTCGTGCAGTTTTTGATTAGCTTCTGCTACAACTTCTTTATCAAAGTTTTTTGGTAAAAACGCTGAAATGAGACTGTTATCCACAGGTTCAATAATAGAAGCCACACGATAAACTGCATTTGGATTATTTGCAGTCATTTTTAACGCAGTATCTACCACATATTTCGCACTTTTAAGATCAGTTAAATCAATGGCAATAAGTATTTTGTTATACATAATAATTCCTATAGGGAGGGAATGCCCTCCCATTTACTTATGATTTTTTCACACGACGACGTTGGTTTGCCACCACGCCAAACACCACTAACAAGGCTGGAATGAAAATCCAATCTTTCGATGGTGCATCTTGTGGAACTGCAACATAGTGAATAGTTTGATCCCAGTTTAAGCCTGCTTTAGCCGCTGGGGAATCAATCTCCACCATATCAATCACCACTTTTGGTGTTTCTACGCCATCAACTTCGATTTTTTCATCAGTTTGAATAAGCGTTAAACCTAAGTTTTTCAAACGCTCTTCGCCGGTTGAACCTTCTGGTACTGGTAATTGAGCGTAGAACTCAATTTCTTTACCGTACGGGTTCAAGCCTTCTACTTTTAAAGTAACATTCTGACCAACCTTGCTTTCAAGTAACTGTTCTGCAAAATGCACTGGTTCAATATGACGTTCAGACGGATAAATTCTATCCATAAAGAAACCTGGACGGAACAATGCAAATGCAGCTACTACAAGCAATAAAGTCTCCCACCATTTGTTTTTGGTAACAATATATTGCATTGTTGCAGAGGTAAAGGCGAGCACCCCGACAGTTGCGGTAATAAATACTACCCAACCGTGTCCTGGATAACGTAAATCAATTAACAATAAGTCAGTATTAAAGATAAATAAGAACGGTAAAATTGCTGTTCTTAAGCTATATTTAAACGCAACCATACCCGTATTAATTGGGCTACCACCTGAAATTGCTGCTGCAGCGAAAGAAGCTAAGCCAACAGGTGGAGTTACGTCTGCCATAATCCCGAAGTAGAACACAAATAAATGCACCGCAATCAATGGCACAATTAAACCGTTTTGGCGACCGACTTCCACAATAACCGTTGCCATTAATGATGATACGACAATGTAGTTTGCAGTAGTTGGCAGCCCCATACCTAAAATCAAGCTGAAGATGGCAACTAAAATCAACATTAGTACAATGTTGCCCATTGATAGTAACTCAATCACACTTGAGAGCTGCACACCGAAACCTGTTAATGCAACAACCCCCACAATAATACCTGCGGTTGCAGTTGCAAGGGCAATACCCGTCATATTACGACCGCCAGCCTCAAGGCTATCTACCACATCTCGAATACCTTGCTTGATAATCTCTTTAGTTACCGTCTCCTTACGGAAGAAATTGAGTAACGGGCGTTGGGTTAATTGAATGAAAATTAAGGTAATTGTTCCCCAGAACGCAGATAAACCCGGCGAAAGCATTTCCACCATTAAGCACCAAAGCAACACAACAACAGGAATGAGGTAATGTAAGCCTGCATTTACGGTTGGTTTTCTTTTTGGTAGAGAGACAATCTCTGAATTTGGATCGTCCGCTTCTAAGTCAGGGTAGTTTGCTACACGGCGAATAGCTAATAAATACCACAAGCCTAAGAATACGCAAACGATAATGAAGGCATAATTTTCAGCAACATTACGAATCCAACCTAAACCGTAGTAAACCCCGATAGCCAGACCAACAATCACTAAAATTGAAGCAACAGTTCTTAACAAGAAAACTAAAATCGGGCTTGGTTCTTCAGCTCTTGGTAAGCCTTGTAAATTCATCTTACAGGCTTCTAAATGCACGATATAAACCAATGCGATATAAGAAATCAATGCCGGTAAGAAGGCGTGCGTAATCAATTGACTATATGGCATATTCACATATTCAATCATCAAAAATGCCGCTGCTCCCATTACCGGTGGCATAATCTGTCCGTTCACGGAAGATGCCACTTCCACCGCACCCGCTTTTTCTTTAGTAAAACCAACACGTTTCATCATTGGAATAGTGAACGTACCTGTAGTTACCACATTCGCAATTGATGAACCGGAAATTAAACCTGTTAATGCAGAAGAGACTACCGCCGCTTTTGCAGGACCACCACGCAAATGCCCTAAATAAGCAAAAGCGGTCTTAATGAAATAGTTACCTGCACCAGCTTTGTCTAACAATGCACCAAACAACACAAACAAGAACACATATTTCGTTGAAACACCGAGTGCAACACCAAACACACCTTCGGTGGTAATCCATTGTTGGTTAATAATTTGGGAAAGTGAACCTGAGCGATGGCTTACAATCCAATCAGCCGGAAAATATTGCCCGAAGAAGTTATAAATCAGGAACACAATAGCAATAATAACAAGCGGCAAGCCTAAGCTACGACGAGTAGCTTCAAGCACTAATAAAATCCCTAAGCAACCTGCGATAATATCTTGTGTATTAGGTGCACCAAAGCGTTTTACCAAGCCTTCATAGAAGAAAATATAGTACAACGCCAAGCAAGCTCCGACTATCGCAAACACCCAATCAATCTTTGGAATACGATGTTTTGGCGAAGTTGCAAAGGCAGGATAAGACAGGAAAGCCAAGAACATCGCAAAGGCTAAGTGGATAGAACGAGCTTTGGTGTCATCTACCACCACATTCAAGTTAATACCTGCTTGGGTAAGCCATTCTTGGAAAACAAATGGCAATGGAGAAGCGTAGTAAATTTGGAAGATAGACCAAAGAATAGCGACATACACAATGGCTTTTTTCGCCAAACCGGACGGAGTTCGACCACCTGTATCGTTTGAAGCGACCATATCTTGTAGGTCATCATAATCAGCTTTAGATTCAACCGACATAATAATTCCTCAAAAAGACAAGCGGTCATATTTGATAAAAAATTTGCAAATTTTCTCGAAAAAAACACCGCTTGCTAAACAAAATACTATGGATAACTTATAGATCAAAAGGAAAAATCGATAAATTATCAACAGCCTTATAAACGCAAAAAACCAGCACGCTAGAAAACGTGCTGATTACGTAGAAGCCTAAGATAAAATCAGATTATTTAATCCAACCCTTCTCTTTATAGTAACGAGCTGCACCTTCATGTAATGGTGCTGAAAGTGCATTTTTGATCATCTCTTCTTGTTTTAAATGTTCAAACGCAGGGTGTAAACGTTTGAAACGGTCGAAGTTATCAAATACCGCTTTAGTTACGTTATACACTTTATCTGCATCAACATCGGCAGAAGTTACTAAGGTTGCATACACACCGAAGGTTTCTGTTGGCTCATCAGAACCTTTATATAAACCGCCCGGAATAGTTGCTTTTGCATAGTATGAGTGATCTGCCACTAATTTATCTATTTCAGGACCAGTTACCGGTACTAATTTTGCATCACAAGATGCTGCTGCTTCTTTTAACGCACCGTTCGGATGACCTACGTTATAAGTGATTGCATCTAAGTTGTTATCACACATTACCGATGCCATTTCAGCCGGTTTTAACTCAGAAGCCACTTTGAAATCTTTATCCGTCCAACCTTTTGCAGCTAAGATAACATTCATTGTTGCACGAGTGCCGGAACCCGGATCACCCACGTTTACACGTTTTGCTTTTAAATCATCGAAAGATTTGATATTCGCATCAGTACGAGCCATTACGGTGAATGGTTCAGGGTGAAGTGAGAAAATAGCACGGATCTTATCGTTTTTCTTACCTTCAAATGAGCTTGAGCCATTATATGCGTGATATTGCCAATCTGATTGTGCAATACCCATATCCATTTCTTTCGCTGCAATTGAGTTTAGGTTTGCAACCGAAGCTCCGGTTGAAGGTGCATTACATTTTAAACCTGTTTTCGCTGAATCACGGTTTACTAATTGGCAGATTGATTGACCCACAACATAATAAACCCCGGTTTGACCACCTGTACCGATAGTTACAAATGTTTCAGCAGCTTGAACTGAAGCTGTTCCCATCACAAGGCTTGCAAGGAAAGAAAGTTTGACTAATTTTTTCATTTTTAACTCCTACATTATCAGGATTAGAAAAGGAATGTATTTATGAACATTGCCCAAACATAACAAGAGATACAAAACTTCTTTGAATTGCATTTGCCTCTTAATTCCAAGTTTTTAGCATAGATTTTTTAATTAGTAAAATTATTTTTTATAATATTCCTATTTAGATTAGAGCATATTTCTATTTGGCCATTCTTCTAACACAAGATCTTATTCAATTATGCAAGTAATTATCATTTTTTTCCTTTTTTTGCTATACTCAGCCCGCGCCATAAAGGCACACTTTTTTTAGTGTTTTTAGAGTGGCGATTCAAATTTAATTACATTTTTTATAGGAAAATTAAGAAAAAATGAAAATCAAAAAATATGTATTCCATCTGACCTGTACAACCCTACTCTGCCCCTTACCTAAAGTATTAGCAGAGGAAGGTTATATGTTAGATACGGTTGAGGTCAAAGCCCAAGCAATAAAAAAAACAGATGAAGTTTTCATTAAAACAGGGGCAATAAGCACCCGAGATAAAATATTGGAATCAAACCAAAGCTTAGAGGCTATCGTTCGCTCTATGCCTGGTGCATTTACACAAATGGATAAATCTCAAGGTGTGGTTTCTGTTAATATTCGAGGAGGTTCCGGGTTTGGGCGAGCTAATACTGTTATTGATGGAATTAGCCAAACTTTCTATGGTAGTTCGACAGATGATGGAGGGCGATCAGGAGGCACATCTCAATTTGGAGCTTTTATTGATCCTGCTTTTTTAATGTCTGTTAATGTGGAGAGAGGAACCTTCAGTGGTAGTAGTGGTGCCAATGCATTACTTGGAGCAGCAAACTTTAAAACCATCGGTGTCAATGATCTAGTTACACAAGGAAATTCCGTAGGTGCTATGTCTAAAATGACTTTTGGTAATAATGCAATAGGCCCAAATTATATGGGTATGCTTGCTAGCAAATACCAATTCAATGACTCTGCTTGGATAGGAGCATTATTTGGGCATAGTTGGCGCAAAATCTCTCAAGATTATAAAGTAGGGGGAGGACGAAAAGTTACGGATAGTTCAATTGACCTTAGTAAAATTAATGATCTAGATAAAGAAAGTTCTACCACCTCACCATTTAATGCAGCTCATTTAAAACAAAAACCAATTAGCCGCCTGGCTAAATTGGAATATGGCGATAAATACCAAACCATCACACTTTCTTATCGTGATTACCAAAGTCAGGTAGCTGGTAGGCATTTAAAAAACCGAAACAACCAGTTAAATTATCGTTTTCACTTGCCCGAATCACCTTGGTTAGATGTTCAAGTGGCCTATGCGGAAAACCAAGGCAAACAAAACTACAATAAAGGGAGCCGAGTTAATAATAAATATTTAATTCAAGGTTTGGCAATTAACAACAAAGCGACAACCTTAGATTTAAATAATACCTTTAAAATGTCTCCGTTTAAAGATGGAGAATGGGAAGCTACATTAGGTTTTAATCGTTTAAAGAACCGCTATAGTAAAAATAGGCATCCTGCAGAATTAAACTATAACTTAGAGAATGGCGAAACTAATGAAAACAATGATTCTGTGGGAATGACAGCCGTTCGTAAATCGCTTTATACTTCAACTTTTCAGCCCGATGGCGAACAGAAGTTCGATACTTTTTATCTCGATAATCACTTTAACTATGGTATATGGGGATTGGATATAAACGCAAATATTAATACCGCCCGGTTTATTGGTCAACGTTTTAAATATTTCCCTTTTACGATTGAAGAATTGGAATCAAATATTAGGGAGGCAAATAGAAACAGGCAGTTTGAACATTTAAAGTCCTTACAATCTCAATTAGACAACTTGCGAAAAAAACATTGTACATATATTCCAGATGAGGATTTTCCTAATGATCCTGAATGGGGAGAGTTTAACTGTCCTGATGTCAATATTCCTCATACAGCAACAGGAAAACATAAACGAATTAATTACTCAGCAACCTTGTCTGCTTACATTCACGATTTATTTACACCCTTTATTAGTTATTCTCAAACACATCGAGCTCCTAATATTAAAGAGATATTCTTCTCTAACTTAGGTGACTATGGTGTAAATACCGCACTACAACCGGAGCAGGCCAAAACAACTCAGTTTGGTATTAATGGACTCAAAGAAGGGGTATTCAGTGAAAAAGATAAGTTAGGATTTAAAGTGCTATTTTATAACACTCACTTAAAAAACTATATTTATAATATACAACATACCGCTGTTGGTAGTGCCCCAGGTTTATTCATTTTCCACAAAAACTATGAAAAACCAGTAAATACCAAAGGGATAGAATTAGAATTTAGTTATGATATAGGTTCTTTCTATGCCAATTTAGCTTATGCCCGTCAAAATACGAATCAACCCGTATCCTTTACAGATGCGAGTTCAAGGGTAGATGCCTCTTCTGCTTATGGTTTTAAAACTCAAGGTTTTGGTTCCAGCAAAATTTCAGCGTTACCAAGAGACTATGGCTCATTGGAGTTAGGTACAAGATGGCTTGATCAAAAACTACAAATTGGTGGAATGGTAAAATATTACGGAAAAAGCAAACGTATTGCGATAGATGAGTTTAACTACACTTATTATCCTGGAACATACATTGTAAAAGAAACTCACCGACTCGAAGAAACTGTAAATAAACAACCTATGATTGTTGATTTTTACGTGAGCTATGAACCAATCAAGTCGCTTATATTAAAGCTAGAACTACAAAATGCCTTTGACAAAAAGTACATTGATCCTCTTGATGCCAATAATGATGCAGCAAGTCAGAGGGTTTACAATTCTGATATCAGTGATGAACCTATTTATACGCTCAATAATTATGCAAGAGGGAGAACTGTAGTATTTAGCACAAGTTATAAATTCTAAATTGCTGACGAAGTAAGGTTATAAGCCTTATTAATAAAATCTATATAGAAAGAAGTGGTGGGCAGATATGCCCACCATTATCATCTAATACAGCGAAGAAAGGATTTAAAACGTCTCCCTATCCCTCAGTAAATGCACATCGCCTTTGCGTCTTAAAAAGCCCGAACGGTCGAAATATTCAATCAACTGCACCGTGAGTTTTCGTCCATAATTGAGTTGATCTCGCAGCTGGTTCACCGAAATACTACCGTGTTCCGCCACAAATTCTTTAATCAACACCGCAAATTCAGCGATCTGTTCACTCAACAAGAATCGGTCTTTCACAATCGGAATCAAATAGCCGAGCTTGCCAGCCTTGTAGAGCAAATTCCGCATTTCGGTTTCATCAACCGAGAGCGAACTTGCCACATCACGCACCCAAAGGGCTTGGTTAGTTGCCTCGAAAAGCGGTCGAATTTGTTGCCAAAGTTGCAATTCGCTCACCGTAAATTCAATGCGATGCTCGGGTAAATGTAGCCAGCCACGGCTGTTGGTTAACTGTTTTTGCTCAACCAAATCATCAATAAATTGATACGCCAACAGCTCCGGCAAATCTAACAACGTAATGCGATACAGGCGGGCTTTCGTCACCCCAATTTGGTCTTGATGTTGCTGATGATATTCGGCGATTTTCGCCATCACACGCTGCTGAGCTTCGGTTTTAAAACTCGCATTAAATACCCATTTTGAAGAAGTGTCGAAATCCAACGCCGCCACATCGTTGGCAAAACATTGTTCCGCCCATAAGAGGAAATCCAACGCCGCCGCTTTATTCTCTAAAACGCATTTGACCCGAGCGGCAAAATCGTTGCAAGCGGTCGTTTTTGCCAGATTTTTTACCAACGCCAAACGCTCGTCAGTGCGTTTATGACGTTTCGGCGAGTGGATTTCCAACACTTCCGCCCCGGCTAAAGTTTGGCTGTCATCGCCGCTGCGTAAAATGATTTTGTCGCCCACCGCAATGTGCAGCGGCTCGTCTAAAATCACTTCTGCAAAAAATTGCTGATTTTTGACCGCTTGTTTTGCCTCAAGCAAATTGAGTTTGCCGGTAATGTGCGAAGCGAAGTGGTAAAAATGCACCACGCAGTTTTCTTTAAAGGTTTGGTTGGCAGTGAGGGCAACGGTAATGCGGTCGGTGGCGAATTTCGGCTCAAGCTCGGTGATCCAATCGCCACGCTGAATCTCCTCTTTTTCCACATTCGCAATATTCAACGCCAAACGCTGACCTGCCACACCGATTTCAGACGGCGAATTTTGAGCGTGAATCGCTTTCACTCGCACTTTTTTGCCGTTGGATAAAAACAGCTCCGAGCCCACCGCTACCTTGCCTGAAACCGTTGTTCCCGTAACCACCAAGCCAGCCCCTTTTACATTAAATACACGGTCAATCGCATAACGGAACGGTTTATTGATTTGCGGATTTTGCTGATTGAGTTGAATTAAGTGGGCTTTCAGCTCCTCAATACCTTGCGAGGTTTTAGCAGAGGTCACAAAGGTTTTTGCCTCCGCCAAGAACGGATAAGTGGTTTTCACCTTTTCGATTAATGCAGAAATTTGCTCGGCTTCAACACGGTCGGCTTTGGTAATCACCACCATAATGTGCTGAAAATTCAGCAAGCGGAGAATATCCAGATGCTCTTCGGTTTGCGGTTTAATGCCCTCTTCGGCAGAAATCACCAACAAAGCGTGTTTAATGCCGCCCAAGCCGGCCAACATATTCGATAAAAACCGCTGATGCCCCGGCACATCAATAAAGCCTAAAATATCGTTCTCAATCGGTAAATAAGCATAGCCCAAATCAATGGTCAGCCCTCGTTTTTGCTCTTCGGGCAAATGAGTGGTATCCGTGCCGGTTAAGGCGTGTAAAAGCGAGGTTTTGCCGTGATCGACATGACCGGCGGTGCAGATAATCATAAATAACCCTTCTAATCATAAATCATTGTTTGATGGTATCTAATAAAAAACGAACAGAGGCAAATAGTATTTGCCTCTATACTTTTGCAATAATTATGGTGATAGCCTCACCTTTTCCCATTCCCCTGATATCAATCGATATTGAATGCGGTCATGCAGGCGACTACTTCTTCCTTGCCAAAATTCAATGCAATCTGGCATTAAAATATAACCACCCCAATGTGGTGGGCGAGGTACTTCCAGCGGAAATTTCAACGCAAACTTAGCTGATTTCAATAATAAAACTTTGTAGTTATCAATCGGTTGGCTCTGCTCGCTTGCCCAAGCTCCTAAACGGCTAGTGTAGGGACGAGAAGCAAAATAGATATCGGACTCAACTTCTGGAATTTTCTCAATTCGCCCTTCCACTCGTACTTGTCGTTGTAGTTCCGACCAAAAGAAAGTAAGACTACCAAACGGATTTTCAGCAATCTCCAGACCTTTTCGGCTCTGATAATTAGTAAAAAATACAAATCCCTGCGAATTAACTTCTTTTAGTAATACCATTCGGCTACTCGGGCGACCATTCTTTGCAATAGTAGCAATATTCATTGCGGTCGGTTCATTCACTCTAGCGTTGATTGCCTCACTCAACCATTGCTCAAATTGTGTAATTGGACTTAAGTGACAATCTTTAATAGAAAGTGCTTTTTTGTGTAATCTTCTCTAATGTGGTGAAGATCCATTTGATTACCTCCTCAACATTTCAATTAATTTTTCAAACTCCGCCACCGATCTTAAATCCAGCCAGAATTTTTGCTGAGCGAAGCGTCCGATAATCGGGCTTGGGTAGGTTTTGAACTGTTTTTCGAGAGCGAGCAGATCGCTCTGTTTTTCAGCGGAAATCGTCACTGCCAGCGAGGGCAAGGTTTCAGAGGGTAACGCTCCGCTGCCGATTTGGGCAAGGCTTGGCTCAATTTGCAAAATATAGCAAGAATCTAACCGCTTGCTTAGGGCGTTTTTCAAGCGTTCCGCCTTGTGTTGTAAGCTGTCGAGCGATTGGGTGAGTAAATGGAATGTTGGCAGCTCGTCCGTTAATTTTTCTGGGAATAAATAGTGACGGAGCGTGGCCTCAAGGGCGGATAAAATCACTTTGTCACAACGTAGCACACGCTTCAAAGGGTGCTGTTGCAGCTGCTCTATCATCGCTTTGCTCCCCACAATAATACCGGCCTGCGGGCCGCCCAATAGTTTGTCGCCAGAGAAAGAGACCAAATCCACACCTGTAGCAACTTTTTGTTGCACCATCGGCTCGGCAGGTAGGTTTAGGGCTTTCATATCAGTGAGCGAGCCGCTGCCTAAATCGGTAACCACCGGCAAATTATACTCTTTTCCTAGAGCGACCAATTCCTCTTCCGACACCGAGCTGGTGAAGCCTTGAATGTGGTAATTGCTGGTGTGAACTTTCATCAAAAAGGCGGTATTTTCGGTGATCGCATTGCGATAATCTTTCAAATGCGTGCGGTTGGTGGTGCCGACTTCCACCAACTTACAGCCCGCCTGAGCCATAATATCGGGAATGCGGAACGCCCCGCCAATTTCCACCAACTCGCCACGAGAAACAATCACCTCTTTACCTTGAGCGAAAGTCGCCAACATCAACAACACCGCTGCCGCATTGTTATTCACCACGCAAGCCGCTTCCGCTCCGGTTAATTGCTGGATGAGTTCGGAAATGTAATTATCTCGGTGCGAGCGTTTGCCCTCATCAATATCAAACTCCAACGCCACATTATGTCGCATTGCGTTGGTGGCGGCGGAAATCGCCTTTTCCGACCACAATCCACGCCCCAAATTGGTGTGCAACACCGTGCCGGTAAGGTTAAACACGGTGCGGATTTTCACCTCACTCAACGCTTGGAGTTTTTCTCCCAACATCGCAAAAAAAGCGTTTTCATCAGCGATAAAGTCAGGCAAGGCTTGATGTTCAATAATCTGTTTACGAGCTTGTTCAAGCAAAATTCGGGCTTGTTCCACAACGGAAGAAAGTGTAAATTTTTGGCATAATTCGACCGCTTGTGGCTGTTTCAGTAAGGCATCAATTGAGGGAAGTTGGCGGAATAGTTGTTGCATAATCATTTTCTTTGGCGAAAGTTTTGAACAATTCTAATAAATAAAGTAGAATATTGCCACACATTCGGAAGTGCGTCATCTCCGGTGAGGTGGCAGGATTTCAAATCCTGTTGAGGACGCCAGCGTTCTCGGGTGGGTTCGACTCCCATTCACTTCCGCCAAATTCTAAGGCTGTTGAAAATTCAATAGCTTTTTTTATTTCTACTTTTCTATTTCCCTCCCAAAAGTTTTTCTAAAAAATGAGATCTAGCTCACATTTTCCTATTTTTCTATTTGTAGTAAAAATTTATAGGTTTATAATTATTTGGAGTATTTCTTCATAAATCTAGTCTTTTGATTACCTTTTAAAATCAAAAAAGGAAGCATTATGTCAAAACTATCTCATGATTCTATTTTAGATCAAATCCAAAACGGCTTAATTGCCTCTTGCCAACCTGTCGATGATGGCCCGATGGACAAACCTGAAATTGTCGCTGCAATGGCGGCGGCGTCTGTCATTGGCGGTGCGAAAGGGATTCGCATTGAAGGTGTAGAAAACTTAAAAGCCGCTCGTGCAGCCGTTCAAGTGCCGATTATCGGCATTGTGAAGCGTGACTTACCGGATTCTCCAGTTCGTATTACCCCTTTCTTGGAAGATATTGACGCTTTAGCCGAAGCTGGAGCGGATATTATTGCTGTAGACGGCACGTTCCGCACACGCCCTGTTAGCATTGAAGATGCGGTAAAACGCATTCACGAAAAAGGCTGTTTAGCGATGGCGGATTGCTCAAACATCGAAGAAGGTTTGCACTGCCAGCAGCTCGGTTTTGATATTGTCGGCAGCACAATGTCGGGCTATACCGGAGGCAAAGTGCCGGACGAACCGGATTATCAATTAGTAAAAGATTTAAAAGCCGCTGGTTGTAATGTCATGGCGGAAGGGCGTTATAACACGCCTGAACTTGCCAAAGTGGCGATTGAAATCGGGGCGGATTACGTTACTGTCGGTTCAGCATTAACCCGTTTGGAGCATATTGTCAGCTGGTTTGCGGATTCCATTAAATCGGCTCAAAAATAGAGGTTCATTATGCGTTGTTTAGCCATTGATATTGGCGGTACAAAAATAGCCACGGCGATTGTTCAGCATAGTCAGGTTGAGCAACGCCGCCAAGTGCAAACGCCAACGGATAGACCTCAAGCCGATCAAGCGGCGAGTTTGCACCAAGTGATCAAAGAAATTATGCAGAGCTACCAAGGGCAATTTGATTTTGTTTCGGTGGCTTCAACCGGCATTATTAACCAAGGTGTGCTCACCGCTCTCAACCCGAAAAACTTGGGTGGATTGGCGGAATTTCCGCTGAAAGCAAGCATTGCTCGCCACACCGATAAACCAATTGGGTTATTAAACGATGTGCAAGCGGCGGTGTGTGCAGAATACTTGGTGGAAAACCAACAAGCGGTCAAAAACTTTGTATTTATTACCGTTTCAACCGGTGTCGGTGGCGGCATTATTTTAAACGGTGAACTGCAAACTGGCCCGAACGGCATTGCAGGGCATATTGGGCATACATTAGCCGATCCGAATGGCCCAGTGTGCGGTTGCGGTCGAGTAGGTTGTGTGGAAGCGGTTGCCGCGGGGCGTGCGATTGAAGCGGTGGCAAGCAAATGGGATTCCCCTTGTTCGCCAAAAGAAGTGTTTGAACGCTTCCGACAAGGCAACCCACAAGCGGTCGAATTAGTGGAAAAATCTGCAAAAGCGATTGCCAACCTGATTGCGGATCTCAAAATCAGCTTAGACATTCAAAAAGTGGTATTAGGCGGTAGTGTTGGCTTGGCGGAAGGGTATTTGCCGCTGGTTCAACGTTACTTATCTGAAATGCCGACGGTGTATCAATGTGCGTTGGAAAATGCACAATCTGGACAAGATGCCGGCTTAATTGGTGCAGCTTGGTGGGCAGAAAACTGCCTCAAGCAAGGATTTACTCTCTAACAAATTCCCATTCCGGAGATTCAAATGAAAAATTTAAAAGGTATTTTTAGTGCGTTACTCGTTTCTTTCAACGAAGACGGTTCAATCAACGAAAAAGGCTTACGCCAAATTATCCGCCACAACATCGACAAAATGAAAGTGGACGGCTTATACGTTGGCGGCTCAAGCGGTGAAAACTTTATGCTTTCAACGGAAGAGAAAAAAGAGATCTTCCGCATCGCAAAAGACGAAGCAAAAGATGAGATTGCGTTAATCGCTCAAGTGGGTAGCGTAAACTTAAAAGAAGCGGTAGAGCTTGGTAAATATGCAACCGAATTAGGCTACGACAGCCTTTCTGCGGTTACGCCGTTCTACTACAAATTCAGCTTCCCGGAAATCAAACACTACTACGACACCATCATTGCAGAAACCGGCAATAATATGATCGTGTACTCTATTCCGTTCTTAACCGGCGTGAATATGGGCATTGAGCAATTCGGCGAACTTTACAAAAATCCGAAAGTATTAGGCGTGAAATTCACCGCTGGCGATTTCTACCTCTTAGAACGCTTGAAAAAAGCCTACCCGAACCACTTAATCTGGGCTGGTTTCGATGAAATGATGTTACCTGCAGCCTCACTCGGCGTGGACGGTGCAATCGGCTCAACCTTCAACGTAAACGGTGTGCGTGCTCGCCAAATCTTTGAATTAGCTCAACAAGGCAAAGTGAAAGAAGCCTTAGAAATCCAACACGTTACAAATGATTTAATCGAAGGCATTTTAGCGAACGGCTTATACTTAACGATTAAAGAGTTATTAAAACTAGAAGGCGTGGACGCAGGCTACTGCCGTGAACCAATGACTGCGAAAGCGACCGAGCAACAATTAGCTCGTGCGAAAGAGTTAAAAGCGAAATTCCTATAACTTATAATAACGATACTTCCTTAGCAATTTACACCTCAAGCACACTAACTGTTTGGGGTGTTTTTTTCAATAAATAAAGAATAATTTGCAAACAAAGTCATCTTAGTTAGAATAGCCAAACTTTTTAAGAGGAAATCAATGATGACGTCTATTTGCATTATCACCGGCAGCACCTTAGGCGGTGCAGAATATGTCGCCGATCATATTAATGAAGTATTAACCGATCAAGGTTTTGAGGTGGAACTGTTCAATCAAGCTCAACTTTCGGATATTGAAGGGAAATCGCACTTAATTGTAGTAACCTCCACCCACGGAGCAGGCGAGCTACCGGAAAATATTCAGCCACTGTTTGCCGATCTAGCGGAAAGCTCAGCTGATTTTAGCTCAATGAAATTTGGGGTCATCGGTTTAGGCAGCTCTGATTACGACACCTTCTGCAATGCCGTTAATTTGGTGGAAGATGCCTTAAAAGCCAAAGGGGCAACTCAAGTGTGTGAATCGCTACGCATTGATGTGGTGAACAATTTTGACCACGACAGCAGTGCCGAAGAATGGCTGCCGGCTTTTGTTGAAAACTTGTAGGGAAATGCAATGAATTTGCCGAAAAACAAAGCCAAATGGATTAAAATTGCGGTTATCTTGATCTATCTACTCAGCCCTGTCGATATTCTGCCTGAAGCCATTTTAGGCCCTCTTGGATTGGTTGATGATGCCGCGGCATTAATGCTGTTGATTAAGACGATTTTGGCAAAGTAGTAAAATTTTAAAAGAAAATGACCGCTTGTAATTTGATTTTACAAGCGGTCGTTTTAAATGTTCACAACTTACTTAGCAAATTTATACGCTAAATCATTCCAACGTAATTCATTTTTAAGTTGTGGTAGTTCTGTTTTTTCATTAATGTGAATAAATTCAATACCGAAATATTCTGCGAAGGTTCGGAGCATTTCAGCATCAATATCTAAACTATAAGCACTGTGATGTGCCCCGCCTGCTAAAATCCATGCTTGCGTGCCAACATCAAAGTTTGGTTGAAGTTTCCAGAATGCGTGTCCAACAGGTAAATTTGGCATTTGATTTGGTGGGTCGATAGCATCTAAATCCGCTACAACCATTCTAAAACGCTCTCCCATATCAACCACTGTTGCATTAACAGCTTTACCTGCTTTTCCACTGAAAATTAAACGCACAGGATCTGCTTTACCGCCAATGCCGAGTGGTCTAATCGCTAACTTCGATTTTTCTTTTGCAATTGATGGGCAAACTTCAAGCATATGAGCCCCTAGCACGACTTGATTTTTCTCATCTAAATCGTAGGTGTAATCTTCCATAAAAGAAGAACCATTTGGTAAGCCATATCCCATTACTTTAACGGCTCGCACAAGGGCTGCGGTTTTCCAGTCACCCTCGCCACCAAAACCATAGCCTTGCTCCATTAAGCGTTGTACAGCTAAGCCGGGTAATTGTTTTATGCCGTTTAAGTTTTGGAAATTATCGGTAAAGGCTTGAAAACCTCCGTTATCTAAGAATGTTTTTAAACCAATTTCAATACGAGCTGAATATTCTAAGGATTCTCTTGCTGAACCCTTTTCTTTCAAGCTCTCTTCAACATTATACAAGCGGTCATATTCTGCTAATAATTTGCGAACATCTTCATCAGAGACAGTATCAATCGCGTCTGCTAGCTCATAAACACCGTATCCGTTCACGCTATAACCAAAGACTTTTTGAGCTTCTACTTTATCGCCTTCTGTTACTGCCACTTCTCGCATATTATCGCCAAAGCGAGCAATTTTAAGTTGTTTATGATCGTAAATTGCAACGGCTACACGCATCCAGCGATTAAATTTATCTAATACGCTTTCATCTTGCCAATGCCCTACTACAATCGTTCTTGGTAAACGCAGGCGAGAGACAAGGAAACCAAATTCACGGTCGCCGTGAGCAGTTTGATGCAAATTCATATAATCCATATCAATTTTATCCCACGGAATATGGCGATTAAATTGAGTATGGAATTGAACTAACGGTTTAGAGAATGTTTGTAGTCCTGCAATCCACATTTTTGCAGGAGAAAAAGTATGCATCCACGCAATTGCACCGATACAATTTTCTTGGTTGTTTGCTTCCTTACATACAGCGAATACTTCTTCAGGTGTTGTTGCAACAGGTTTTAGTTTGATCTTAACAAACGGATTTTGTTGATTAAGATAATCTACAATTTCCTTTGCATCTTTTTCCACCTGTTTTAACGCTTCAGCCCCATATAAATGTTGGCTACCAACAATAAACCAAGCCTCTAGTGATTTAATAAATTCCATCAGAAAACTCCTATTCTTTAAATGCTAAAACGGCTTCTTTCACTACTCCTAGTCCTTTTTTATAACGTTGCATAAAAGTATCAAAACCTGCTGATATTTCAGCATCAGGCTCTGCAACAGAAACAGACGTAGTATTAAAAATTTGATGATTGAGATAATCGTCTAACGAAATCCCTTTTTGATGTTCATTGAGATAATTAGCTAATAACGCAATTCCCCAAGCACCGCCTTCGCTTGCAGTTTGCATTGTGGCAATAGGTACATTTAGGGCAGAAGCTAAGAATTTTTGAGCGACATTTTGAGTTTTAAAAATACCGCCGTGCCCTAGAATTTGGCTAATTTCTACTTTTTCTTGCTGCATTAAAATATCCATTCCGATTTTCATTGCTGCAAAAGCGGTATAGAGATGAACTCGCATAAAATTCGCTAAATTGAAATTTGCATTGGCTGGGTGCATAAAGGTAGGACAACCTTCTGATAATCCCACAATATGTTCGCCCGAATAAAAACCATAAGAGAGCAAATTACCGCAATCGGCATCGCCCTCTAAGGCTTTTGAAAAGAGCGTTTGATATAAGGTATCGGTATCACAAGATAAATTGAGAGCAGACAAGGTTTCTTTAAATAATCCAACCCACGCATTAATATCTGAAGAACAATTATTGGAATGTGCCATTGCAACCAACTTACCTGTTGGTGTTGTTACCATATCCAACTCTTCATACACTTTTGAGAGTTCTTTTTGTAGTACGATCATCGCAAAAGCAGAAGTTCCAGCGGAAATATTCCCTGTTTTCTCTGAAATACTATTCGTTGCCACCATTCCTGTACCAGCATCGCCTTCTGGTGGACAAAGTATAGAACCCGCTTTTAATGAACCTGTTGGATCAAGTAATAAAGCTCCTTGCTCAGTTAAAACACCTGCTTTTTCTCCTGCTACTAAAACTTTCGGCAAGATATCTAATAAAGACCAACCAAATTGTTTATCTTTGACCAGATCATCAAATTGAGAAAGCATTTGAGTATTGTAGTTTTGCGTAGCTAAATCTATCGGGAACATACCTGAAGCATCACCAATACCTAATACTTTTTCGCCTGTTAATTGCCAATGCACATAACCTGCTAAAGTAGTGATGAAATCAACTTCGGGCAAATGAGATTCATTGTTCAGAATGGCTTGATAGAGATGAGCGATACTCCAACGTTGTGGAATGTTATAGTTAAAGAGTTGAGTTAATTGATGTGAGGCTTCACCGGTAAAGTTATTTCGCCAAGTACGGAATGGCACAAGCAATTCATTTTGTTGATTAAAGGCTAAATAACCGTGCATCATTGCACTAATACCAATATTGGCTATTTTTTGTAATGGTTGTCCATATTGTTTATATACATCATCTGCTAATTCCTTAAATGCGGCTTGAACACCTGTCCAAACATCCTCTAAAGGATAAGTCCAAACACCATCGACAAAATGATTTTCCCAGTTAAATCCACCAACAGAAAGAATATTTCCTTTAGTATCAATTAACACGGCTTTGATACGGGTTGAACCAAATTCAATCCCAAGTGAAATATTGCCGTCAATAATGGCTTGTTGTGCTTCTGACATAAAAAAATCCCCTAAACCATATTTAAGTGAGTGTTAGACTAGCACTCAAAAATAAATAAAGTTAGGGGATAAATAGCTATTTATATGGATAAAACAGCTACATTATTTTAAATGAGATTGAGATCACAATTTATAAATAACAAGCGGTCATTTTCCTAAAAAAATTTGCAAATTTTTCAGGGAAAATAACCGCTTGTAATAAAGGGATCTTAGCTAGTCTAAATAAAACACCTGTTCCAATTCTTGTGAAATCGGGCTGTTATCTGGGTTAGACGGCATAATATCTTTCATAAACGCCCACCATTTTTGACAAGCCTCCGTTTTGGCAATCGCATTCCAGCGAGCTTCATCTTCAATTTCAACATAGCCGAAAAGCAGATTACGTTCTTTATCAAGAAAAATGGAGTAGTGATGACTTCCGTGATTTTTGAGTTCCGTAACTAATTCAGGGAAAATTTCATCGTGGCGTTTTTTATATTCAGCGTGTGCATCGGGATTAACCTGCATAACAAAAGCTTTTCTAATCATAATGTAATCCTCTTATTAATTTGCCATACCTAAGCCAACAATATTGGCGGCAAGTACGATAACTAAACAACCGATACATAATACTCGGGTTGGTTTTACCCCAGTTCCTTTCCACTCTTTTAACACTAAGCCGACAATTCCACCACATAAAACATAGAAGCTCATATGTAACATCCAACTGATAAATCCATATTCATTAGGAATATTAGCGTGCCCCCAAGCGTAGAAGAAGAATTGGAGATACCACATAATTCCACCAAGGGCAGCAAAGAAAATATTACTGATGAGTAAGCCTTTTACTACGCCCATATCTGATTTGAACGAAAGTTCCGGGCGAATCATTAAGCGAATAATGCAGTAACCTAAGTTAATAATTGCACCACCGCCCATAATCACAACATAACTTGGTAGGGCTACATAAAGTGGATCAACGCCTAAATTGCTTGCAGCTTCGTGCATCGGTGTTGCCGCACTCATTGCAAAAGACATACCTGCTGAGAAAATACCGCACATTACCGCAAGGGCTAACCCTTTTTTGAGGTTAAATTCTTCAGCAGTAATACCGATGGCTTTTTCTTTCAATAATCCTGCGTAGGAGACAATTGCTACCCCTACCACCGCAACGGCTACGCCAAGCAGGGTCATTTGTCCGCCTGAGCTTGACAGTAACTCACCAAATCGACCTTGCAAAATCGGAGTCATTAATGTACCTACGATTAAGGTAATCCCAATAGCAATCCCGATACCCATAGACATACCAAGATAACGCATTGTTAAACCATAACCGATATTCCCAATTCCCCACATTGCACCGAAGAGAAATACAGGAAGTAAAACACTACTACTGAAAGAGGAATAGTACGCCCCGAAATCAGGCAATAACCAATAACTTATCGACCAAGGCAGTAAAATCCAAGAGAATAAACCTGCAACCGCCCACATTGTTTCCCAAGACCAGTTGGTGACTTTTTTCATTGGTGCATAGAAGCAGGCGGCAGATGCAGCACCGACAAAGTGCCAGAAAATACCTAATAAAATTGAGCTACCCATAAGAATGTTCCTTCTGTTAAGTAATTGGTCAGCTCATCAATATCAAGCTGACCAAACTTGATATTGATTATTCCAAAATGCCTGCAATAGGTGTTACACCAAAGCGTTCTGCAAGTAATTTAAAGTTTTCGGTAGTAATCGTCTGTTTTTTACCTCCCATTGAACGTACTTTTACTGCGACTTCTGCTGATTTTTCCGCAACATCGATCAACCCAAAGGTTTCATCAAGTGATGGGCCTGATCCAAACACGCCGTGGAAAGCCCACAATACTAATGAATGCTTTTGCATCTCTTTTGATGTTGCATAGCCAATTTCATCTTTGCCTGGCACCATCCAAGGCAGCACCCCAACACCGTCAGGGAATACCACCAAGCATTCGGTACTCATTTCCCAAAGCTCTTTGGTAATGGTTTTATAATCGAGATCCATTACATAGGTTAAAGCGAGTAAATTGGTTGCGTGGCAATGCATTATGACTCTGTCTTTACTACCCGTTACCTTCATCCGAACAATATGGGATTGCAGATGTGAAGCCAGTTCGGAAGTTGGAACACCACCATTTACCAACCCCCACATCAAATAGTAACCTTTCCCCTCTTCGTCAATACGAATCACAGCTAGTGTGTCAGCAGGGTCTAAAATGACATTACGGAAAAATTTGCCCGAGCCGGTCACAATAAAATATTGTTTAGCAAGAGCCGTAACATCTTGCGTTAGCGTAATGTGTTGTGGATTTTGGTAAAAATCACTTTTGTAAGAGGCAATATCATCATCAAGTAAACGTAGGCTGACATTTCCACCGTTGCGTTCATCCCAACCTTTAAGCCACATATCATAGGTTGCTTTTACCATCCCTTGCACGAACCAAGAATTCATAATTTGTTGCATAATTTCCCCCTTACCCACGCAGATTTAACACTTTACGTTCATAATCACGCACATCTTCTAGCCACTGGCTTCCTGCCGGTACGCCATTACGCTCACAATACATTGCCCAGACCGCTTGCCAAGGCAGGGATTTTTGTTCTTCGAGCAAGGCTAAACGAGCGGTAAAATCACGGCGATTTTCAAGCTCTTTAAGTTGTGCTGTTGGCTCGAGTAAGGCTTTAAGCAAGGCTTTTTGCATATTACGGGTACCGATCACCCAAGCTGCAATACGATTAATGGAAGCATCAAAGAAGTCTAAGCCGATATGCACACGCTCAAAGAGTTTTTGGCGAACGATTTCATTGGCGATGGCTTGTGTTTCATCATCAAGTAAAACAACGTGGTCGCTATCCCAACGTACAGGGCGGCTAACGTGTAGTAATAAATGCTGGATAAACGGCATTACGGCAGAAATTTTATCGGCAATAGATTCTGTCGGGTGGAAATGCCCTGCATCAAAGCACAAAGCAGTTTTTCTGGTAGCAGCATAGGCAACATAAAATTCATTTGAACCGGCGGTGTAAGACTCCACGCCGATACCAAATAATTTGCTTTCAACCGCATCTAAATGATATTTCGGCTCAATTTTTTCGCTAATAATCTCATCTAGCGACTCAACCAAACGTTGGCGAGGGGCAAATTTATCGACAACTAAATCTTTGCTTCCATCAGGCAACCAAATATTCATTACTGAAGCCGTGCCGAGTTCTTTACCAAAATATTCTGAAATTTTGCGGCACGCTTTACCGTGCTCAATCCAAAAATCACGAATCTCTTTATTTTGGTGCGTTAAAGTCGCTTCGGCACTTAATGGATGAGAAAAGTAGGTCGGATTAAAATCTAACCCCAATTTATTGGTTTTCGCCCACTCCACCCAATGTGAAAAATGTTGTGGTTTGATTTCATTACGCTCGACCTTTCCGTCTGCTTCTAAATAAGAAGCGTGAAGATTCAAACGTTTCGCTCCGGGAATGAGTGAGAAAGCAACTTCAAGATCGGAACGTAATTCTTGCGGTGAACGAGCCTTACCCGGGTAGTTGCCGGTTGCTTGAATACCGCCTGTTAATCCGCCCTCTTGATGCTCAAACCCTGACACATCATCACCTTGCCAACAATGCATTGAGATAGGTAATGTGGATAATAATGACATTGCTTTTTCAGTATCTACGCCAAGATCCGCAAATTGCTGTTTGGCGAGTTCGTATGCTTGATTTACTGTACTCATCATTAAGTTCCTTCTGTTAAGATAATTGATTAAATTCACGCCATTTCTCTTGAAAAACTGAAGAGTGAATGAACTCTGAATTTGGTTTGAAATGTTTTAAAGGGAAGTTTTTACAAACTAATTCACGGAATTGTTGGGCATTTTGAATTTGATCTAATGCCATTAATTGACATCCCACGTTGCCAAGCACCGAAGCCTCAATAGGGCCGGCAACCACTTCAATGCCGCACATATCTGCACAAATTTGATTTAAAAATTCGTTTTGGCTACCACCACCCACAACATGCAAAACGGAAATGGAGTGCTCTTGTAATTCAGCCAATTGTTCCGCAACTTGGCGATATAGCATTGCAAGGCTGTCAAAAATGCAGCGAGCCAACTCGGGTGTTGTTTCAGGAATAGGTTGATTGTTTTCTCGGCAATATTGTTGAATAGCTTCAACCATTGATGGTGGATTAAGAAAACACTCTGCATTTGGGTTGATCAGACTTCTACAAGCGGTCTCTTTTTCCGCTTTTTTTACCAAATCGGCGATATCCGTCACATCTCGTTCAGCACAAAGGCGATTGAACAGCCAAAGTCCCATAATGTTTTTTAAGATTCGATAATGCCCATCAATGCCACCCTCATTGGTAATATTGCTATTCATTGCTTTTTCGGAAGTGCAAGGTGAGGTTTTATCTAGCCCCATTAATGACCAAGTACCGGAGCACAGATAAGCAGAATGTTCATCAGAAAGAGGGGAGGCAATAACCGCACTGGCGGTATCGTGACTGGCAACTGACATTACAGGCACATTGTTTTCCCATAATCCAATTTGATGACCAGGGTGGCGGATTCGTCCAAACCAACTTGCCGGCAACCCTAAATAATCCAACAATGCCGTATCCCAGCTATCAGTATTTACATTGACTAATTGAGTGGTGGTTGCATTGGTGTATTCACGATTGATAACACCGGTTAAACGGAAGTTTAAATAGTCAGGAATCATAATAAAATCAGAGACTTGTGATAACCATTCCGGATTTTCATTCATCATCGCTTTTAACTGATAAAGCGTATTGAATGGCAGAAATTGAATCCCTGTTTTACGGTAAATTTGTGCTTTGGTAAGTTCATCTTGAACCGCTTGCATCACACCATTGGTACGATGATCACGATATGAATACGTTTGCCCAACGATTTCACCTTGTTTATCCAATAAAACATAATCCACGCCCCAAGTATCAATTCCGATACTATGAAGTGAATTACCATCAGCAAGAATTTTTCTTAACCCAGCAATAATTTCTTGTTCTAGGTAGGTTAAATCCCAGCAAAAATGACCGTTTTGCTCAATGAACTGATTTTTGAAACGATGAGCTTCGCTCAATGAAAGGTGATGTGATTGCGTATCAAAAGAAGCCAGCATTACACGTCCGCTGGAAGCCCCTAAATCCACCGCTGCAATATTTAGAATAGTCATACACTGTTCCTCTTATTAAGATGAAGGCAGTGTAAGAACGAAAAGGAAATTTATCTTTTAAATAAATGCCAATATTTAAACTAACTTGGCAAAATTTTAAAAGTTAAAGTGATCTGACTCACAAATCGAGAAAAAAGTCTGTTTTACTGCGGATTTTATCAATCGGGTATCTTGTTTTGATTGATCTGAATGGGCTATATTTTGCTCACTTATTTTGGAGCGAGGAAATAGATATGGTATTAAAATTATCTGCAAGTGAGTTTTTTCATTCAAGCACTCAGCCCTTAGCTATTGAACCAAGAGCTCCACAAGATAGCTTCCCTGAGCATACGCATAATTTTAATGAATTAATCATTATTAATAAGGGGCACGGGCGACATATTTTAAATGACTATCCTTGCGAACTGCATCAAGGAATGGTGCTATATATTGAATCTAAAGATCGGCATTTATATGAAAATGTAGAAGGACTGCATTTAACCAATATTTTGGTGCAATCCTATAATAACTTCAAATTTATTCACAATATTGAATCAATGCTAAAAGCCTTCAAACCAGCCCAAGGGCATTGTAAATTAGTGGATAATAAAACCTTATCGGCATCAATAAAACTCATCGAGAATTGCTCACTATCTTCAGATGGTATGCCATTAGAGGCTGATTTCCTCCAACTGCTTCGATTATTACAATTAAATGCTTTTGATGAAATAGGAAGTGGGGGCATAGATAGCCAAATTAACCAATTATTAATTTGGCTAAAACATCATTTTGCGGAAGAAATTGATTGGGAATTGCTTGCTGAACGATTTGATTTATCATTAAGAACATTACACCGTTATTTCAAATTACAAACCGGTTGTACTCCCCAAGTATTTTTGACCAAATTGAGGCTAGCTCACGCTTATTATCAATTACGTTACACTGATAAATCTATTATAAATATTGCGTACGAAAGCGGTTTTAACGATAGTTGCTATTTTTCTACCTGTTTTAAAAATGAATTTAAATGTTGTCCTAGACATGTAAGAGATATGTAAAATCGAAATTTTATCTCGAATCCCTAAACACTGACGGACTTAATCCTGTATAACGTTTGAATAAACGAGTGAAATAAAGCTGATCATCATAGCCTAATTGGCGAGCAATATGATAAATCGGAGCATTGGAAGTATGTAATAAATGTCTTGCTCTTATCATTCGTTGTTCTTCTCGCCATTTAATAATACTGGTACCGACTTGCTCAACAAATAAATGGGTTAAACGAGATGGTGAAATATGGATATATTCAGCTAATTCCTCAATTTTATGATTGATATGAATATCTTGTGAAATCAAATTACACACATCTAATATTCTTGGTTCTATTTTCCTTTTTTGATTAGAAGGTTCTAGTTCAATGCAGGTAATAATTAATTGTTCTAGCAAGCACATAGACATTGCTTCAGAAAACAAGCGGTTAGAATTGTACTCTTTTTCAATTTGTTGAAATAAAGCCAAAATATTTTGATATGTTTCCTGATCTGGAATTGTTAATCTGCCTACATTTTCAATAGTATCGTTCCATTTTAGCCAATCTTTCCATAAGGTTCTGGCTCTAAAATAAATCCATTGATGATGCCAAGAAACGGAGTCTATAGCACGTTGGTAATCGTGAATGGCATTTGGTGGGAATAAAAGAAGATCGCCAACGTTACAATCAAATTGGCGATCATTTTGAAAAACAGATCCTTTTCCTTTTATGGTTAAATTGAGAATATAACCATTCATTCCGTTTGGACGATAGATAGGAAAATCAAGTTCATTTGACTTTTCAATTTGGGTACAACCTGCCACTAAATAAGCATTAAAGTCGTACCCAGGAAGTAAAGGATTGTTTTGAGAGTTTTGTTGATGTTGAGGCATTTTACCCTCGATAATTTTATCTAAATATTTTTTGTTTATATTTATCAAAAATTACCGCTGCCATCAAGATTAAACCACGAACAACATACTGAGCAAATGGTGAGATATTCAGTAAGTTCATTACATTTTCGATGGTACCTAAAATAAGCACACCGGCAATCACAAATGAAATTCTCCCCACACCACCGGTTAATGAAACACCACCTAATACACAAGCAGAAATTGCAGTTAATTCAAAACCGACCGATGTCATTGGCTGACCACTTGTCATACGAGCAGCTAAAATTACACCAGCAACTGCAGAAATAAAACCAGATACTACAAAAATCATTAATTTTGTGCGATCTACGTTAATCCCGGCTAATCTTGCAGCTTCTTGGTTACCACCAATGGCTAACGTGTTGCGACCATAAGTAGTTTTACTCAATAGGAAGCCAAATACAATAAAGCACACGACAGTAAACCAAATTGGAAGTGGTACACCTAAGAAATCTTGGTAGCCGATTTCAAAAAATTCTTCTTTAGTAATACCTACCGCTTTACCATCAGAAATGATGTAACCTAAACCACGAGCAATCTGCATACTGGCAAGTGTAGTGATAAGTGAGTTAATTTTCAGTTTTGCAATAATAAAACCGTTTAATAAACCAACTGCAATACCTAACCCAACACCGGCTAACACGCCAAACCATACATTTTGGGTTAGGTTAATTACGACTGCAGTTACTACTCCAGCACAAGCAATGACTGAAGCAACAGATAAATCAATTTCGCCAGCCGCTAAGCAGAATAACATTCCGCATGCTACCATTCCGCTCATTGAAATGGCTAAACCTAGCCCTTTCATATTAATCGCTGTAGCAAAATTAGGCACAAAAATACAAGCGACAATAAAAATAGCGAAGAAAATCAGTAACATTCCATAGGCTGCCCAAATTCGGTTAATTGGAGTAGCTGATTTTACATTTTTTGTGATTACATCTGACATAATAAATCCCTCTGTCTGTAAAAATTCTAGTGATTAACCATAGCAAGTTTTAAAATTCCAGCTTCTGTTGCGTCATCTCGACTAACTTCACCTGTAATTTTCTGTCCTTTCATTACTATTATTCTGTCTGATAAACCAATTACTTCTGGTAAATCACTCGAAACTACAATAATGGCTAATTTTTCATCTGCTAGTTTAAAAATTAAATCGTAAATTTCTGATTTAGCCCCAACATCAATTCCTCGTGTTGGTTCATCTAAAAGTAATACTTTTACATTTTCAGATAACCATCTGCCAAGAATGGCTTTTTGCTGATTACCACCTGATAAATTCACAATTAATTGCTCAATAGAAGGTGTTTTCACATTCATTTGCTTGCGTTGGAACTCCGCATTTTCTTTTTCCCATTTATCATTAATGATAAAGCTCATAAAATTATGTAACCGTCTGGCACTAATATTGATATTTTCTCCAACTGTAGCTGTTGGAATAATGCCCTCTTTTTTACGATCTTCAGGGCAAAGTACAATACCGTTCGCAATCGCATCTTTAGGTGAGTTAATAGAGAGCTTCTCCCCATCTAATTCAATGTTGCCTTGCGTAATTTTATCTGCTCCGAAAATCACTTTGAGTAATTCAGAACGCCCAGCCCCCACCAAACCGAACAAACCTAATACTTCACCAGCTTTCACACTTAAATTGAAATCACCTTTAAGTGCGGTTCCTGATAAATTAGAAATTCTTAAACGTTCTTCACCAAGTTCTCTTGGGCGGTAGTTATAAATATCGCCTAAATTACGTCCAACCATACTACGCACAAGGTCATCATTGGTAATTTGAGATAAATCAGAGAAAGTTTGTACAAATTGTCCGTCTTTTAATACGGTAATTTCATCGCTAATTCTAAAAATTTCTTCCATACGATGAGAAATATATAAAATTACTTTCCCTTCCGCTTTTAACTCATTAATCACAGAAAATAACTTTTCGATTTCAGGGGCAGATAAGCTACTGGTCGGTTCGTCAAAAGCTATGATTTTTGCCCCACGGCTTAATGCTTTTGCAATTTCAATCATCTGCCATTGCCCGATAGATAAATCTTTAAGTTGAGTAGAAGGTGAAATATTTAACTCCAATTTATCTAAATAAAATTGTGCTGTTTCTTCCAATTTCTTTTGATTAACAACACCAAAAGAATGTGGAAATTGACCTAAGCATAAATTTTCAGCCACCGTCATTTCAGGAACGATATTTAATTCCTGATAAATAATGGCAACACCTGCAAGCAAGGCATCTTTCGTATTACGGAAATTAACCGTTCTACCGCCAATATGTAATTTCCCTTGAGTTGCAGAATAATTGCCACTTAAAATTTTCAGTAAGGTGGATTTACCTGCTCCATTTTCTCCCATTAATGCGTGAACCTTACCCTCATAGCATTTAAATGAAACGCCTTGTAAAGCCTTAACACCGGGAAATTCTTTATGAATATTGTCAAACTCTAAATATGCGACCATATATCCTCCTTACTGAAACTACTTTTAGATAAAATTAAAGACCTTTTTTATCTAGCTCGGCTCTGAAATTTTCACGGTTTAACAGAACTGGATCACCGACTGGTGTGAATTTTGGTGGTTCAATGCCTTCTTTAACCCATTTATATAGCATCTCTGTACTACGATAGCCGTGAACATCTGGGCTTGGTAATAATGAACCCACAAAACCTGTTGGATTTGGTTTAGAAAGCTCATTTACCGCATCAGTCCCATTAATACCAATGCCAATCACATTTTCAGCTTTAAAACCTTGACCTTCGGTTGCACGAACACCACCTAATACAGTGTTATCGTTCATACCGACAATTAACCAGTTTTTCACTTCAGGATGTTGAACAAGCATTGAGTTTGCAGCATCTAAAGCTCCCGGAATATCATTACTTTTTGTTGGTGATTTATAGATTTTCTCAACAGGGAAACCGGATTTAATTAACGCATCAATAGAACCCTCAGTACGACGGCGAGCGGTATCTAACTCATCCGCAGTAATTGCAAGCACCGCAGTATCTTTCACATCCCAGTTACGTTTTTGCATCTCTTTGTAAAGTTCCTGACCTTGACGTTCACCAATTTCGGTGGCTGCCATCATAATTAACGGCACATTTGTCATCGGCTCACCAGCTGCATTTAAGAACTGATCATCAACTGTAACCACTTTTAAACCATAAGATCTTGCTTTCGCCATAATCGCAGGACCAAGTTTTGGATCGGGCGTACAAATAACAAATCCTTTTGATCCATTAGCAGCTAAATTATCTATAGCATTTAACGTTTTTTCACCATCTGGAACCGCAATTTTGATAATTTCTACTCCACCTAAATCTTGAGCAGCCTTATCCGCAAAACGCCATTCTGTTTGGAACCAAGGCTCTTCAGGCTGTTTAACTAAGAAGCCTAGTTTGATCGTGTCAGCATCTTTTGCATAAGTAACATTTGAATATAATCCAGTTACAGCAAGAACAGAGACAGCTAAAATTGATTTTAAAAAACGTCTTTTGCTCGTTTTCATAGGAAACTCCTTAAAGTGAAACTTTAATATTGACTCAAACAATGAGAGGCTTACAACTTAAGCAGTTTTATATTACCCATATATTGCTACAAGATATGTGATCTATTTCACATTATAAATTTATAGCAAAAAAATCCATATATTCGACAATTAAGTCCTTATAAAAGAGAATGTTTTTACAGGCAAGAAAAAACCGCTTGTAAATCTAAATTTACAAGCGGTTAAATTTATGAAAAATATTACAAATTACGCCTTCACATTCGCTTTTAAGAACGAAAGTAGCTCATCTTTTGCAATCATCTGTTTCTCACCGTTGCGGCGGTTTTTGTATTCAATTTCGCCGTTTTCTAGGTTTTTCTCGCCAATTACCACCATATGTGGCACGCCGATTAATTCCATATCGGCAAACATCACACCCGGGCGTTCTTTACGATCATCAAAAATCACATCCACGCCCTGAGCTTTTAAGGTAGCATATAACTCTTCCGCAAAGGCTTGAACGCTTTCCGATTTGTGCATATTCATCGGCACAATTGCTACCGTGAACGGAGCAATTTCATCACTTGACCAGATAATGCCACGCTCATCGTGGTGCTGTTCAATCGCAGCCGCCACCACACGGGTTACACCGATACCGTAACAACCCATTGTCATTACAAGCGGTTTACCGTCTTCGCCTTGCACGGTGGCTTTCATTGCTTCGGAATATTTTTTCCCTAATTGGAATATATGCCCAACTTCAATACCACGTTTAATTTGAAGTGTGCCTTTACCGTCCGGGCTTGGGTCGCCTTCCACTACATTTCGCAAGTCAAACGTTTCCGGCATTGCGACATCACGTTCCCAGTTCACATTGAAATAATGTTTACCATCAATGTTTGCTCCACAACCGAAATCTGACATCAACGCTACTGAGCGGTCGATAATCGCTGGGATTGGCAAGTTAATTACGCCTAATGAACCGACACTTGCCCCGATTTTGGCTTTAATATCCGCTTCATCCGCAAATTCAAGTGGGTCTGCCACTAAAGGATGTTTTTGAGCTTTAATTTCATTTAAATCGTGATCGCCACGAATCACTAATGCGATAAGCGGTTGTTCTTCGGTTGAGCCTTTTACGATCAAGGTTTTCACCGTTTTTTCAATCGCTAAACCGTGATTTTCCACTAACTCATTGATTGTTTTTGCATTTGGCGTATCCACTAATTCCATTGCCGCCGTTGGTGCTTGGCGTTCACCCACCGCAACCGCTTCCGCCAATTCAATATTTGCCGCAAAATCTGACTCGGTTGAGAACACAACATCATCTTCACCGCTTGAAGCTAACACTTGGAACTCGTGCGAAGCCGAACCGCCAATAGAGCCGGTATCCGCTTGCACCGCACGGAAATCTAAACCAAGACGAGTAAAGATATTGCTGTAAACTTGGTACATCACATCATAGGTTTCTTGCAGGCTCTCTTTGTCTGTGTGGAAAGAGTAAGCATCTTTCATCACAAACTCACGAGAACGCATTACACCGAAACGTGGACGAACTTCATCACGGAATTTGGTTTGGATTTGGTAAAGATTCAGCGGAAGTTGTTTGTATGAAGAAACCTCACGGCGAACTAAATCGGTAATCACTTCTTCGTGGGTCGGGCCAAGCACAAAATCACGCTCGCCACGATCTTTAAAACGTAAAAGTTCAGGGCCATAATCATTCCAACGACCAGATTCCACCCACAATTCCGCAGGCTGAACCACCGGCATTAATACTTCGATTGCCCCGCCTTTGTTCATCTCTTCACGAATGATATTTTCCACTTTTTTCAACACTTTAATCCCGGTTGGCAACCAGTTGTATAAACCTGATGCCATAGGGCGGATCATTCCAGCACGCAACATTAATTGATGGCTCACTACCTGTGCATCATTCGGGGTTTCTTTAAGGGTTGAAAATAAATACTGACTTGTACGCATTGCTATTCCTATTTTTAAATTCTAAAGCCTGAAAAATCCGCCTATTTTAAAACAAAAGCGGTTAAATTTCCGAGATTTTTTGCAATTTGCAAAAAAAGAGGAAAATCCCACCGCTTGATCCGTGAATTTAATGTCTAAGTGCTATAATCCAAACCACTTATAAAAAAGGAAACCCAATGAGTGAATTAGAAGATTACATCGGCAAACATTATATTCACCGCAGCAACCGGCTAAGAGCCGCCGTATTAGGCGTTAATGACGGAATTATTTCAACCTCCA
Source organism: Mannheimia varigena (assembly GCF_013377235.1). Taxonomy (NCBI): domain Bacteria; kingdom Pseudomonadati; phylum Pseudomonadota; class Gammaproteobacteria; order Pasteurellales; family Pasteurellaceae; genus Mannheimia; species Mannheimia varigena. The sequence goes on from NZ_CP016226.1 coordinate 1,369,720, forward strand.
GCTTGGCGATTGGCGTAACGGTTGCCAGTTCAACCGTAAGCCCGGTGATTGTCGCCACCATTGCTGGTATTGTAGCGGGAGCATTATCCATGGCGGCAGGCGAATTTGTTTCCGTTAGCTCACAAACAGATATTGAGCAGGCGGATATTGAAAGGGAACGTAAAGAACTAGAGGAAGATCCCGAAACCGAACTGCGAATGCTGGCAAAAATTTACGAAAACCGAGGATTAACGCCAGAAACCGCCCAAAAAGTCGCGGAAGAGCTCACTGCTCATAACGCTTTAGCCGCACATACTCGTGATGAACTTGGCATTACCGAAACCAGTGCCGCCAATCCGCTACAGGCAGCAATGGCATCCGCTATTTCCTTTTTAGTGGGTGGAGTATTACCGCTACTGGTCGTGCTACTGATTCCGTTCTCCCACTTAGAAGTGGCGTTATATATTGCCTCCGTCCTATTTCTAGGATTATCCGGTGGGTTAGCCGCTAAAGCCGGTGGAGCGAATATTAAGAAAGCTGTTATCCGAATAGTATTTTGGGGAACCATTGCAATGGGCGTGAGTGCATTTGTAGGAAGTTTCTTCGGTGTGAATGCTTAACATTAGAAAAGCGGTTAAATTTTCAGGAAATTTTGCAAATTTTTAGCTAAAACCGACCTCTTGTTGTGTTTTGACTTTAAAAAATGTTAGGATAGAACAAGTCATTCAAAAAGGAGATAAACAATGATTAGAATTATTTTATTAATTGTGGTAGGTTTAGCTGTTTTCATGGGAGCTTCTTACCTTACCAATAAGAGTGATAAAGCAACGGAAAATGCAGTCCAAACTGAATCAACATCACAAACGGCAACCCCAAGTCATGTAGAAGCAACAACAGCGCCTCTTCCACCAACAACTAAAGAGGAAGCAGTAGATCAACCTAAAACCTCCCAGCCAGAGCCTACTCCCGAACAGCAGCAGGCCTTACCTGAAGAACAATCTTTAGAAGGACATCAAGAGCAGCCTGCTGAGCAACCGAAAACAAATTAAATATAATTATCCATAAAAAATCCACCTTAAAAGGTGGATTTTTAATATATTAGCCCAATAACTTATTCATTCGTTTAATAAATGCCGTTGGGTTTTCCAACGTGCCTCGTTCAGCAAGTAATGCCTGTTCAAACAGTAGTTCAATCCATTCATTAAACTCATCATCACTGGCAATATCCGCAACTCTTTTCACCATAGTGTGGTCCGGGTTTAGCTCGAAAGTATATTTTACTTCTGGAGCTTGTTGTCCCATTGCGGCAAAGAGTTTTGCCATTTGGGTGGTCATTTCATCGCTATCGGTGGAAACTACTGCCGGTGTATCGGTTAAACGATGAGTGAGCACCACATTTTTCACGCGCTCTCCAAAGTAACTTTTTGCTCGCTCTAAGAATGAACCAAATTCTGCCTCTTGGGCTTTTTGGGTTTCTTCTTCCGCTTTGTCGGCAAGGTCGCCTAAGTCTAAATCCGACTTGGTAATGCTTTGCAACGGTTTACCGTCAAATTCGGTAAGATGGCTAATTAACCATTCATCAATGCGGTCGGAAAGCAGTAATACTTCAATGCCTTTTTTGTTAAATAGCTCTAAATGAGGGCTATTTTTCGCAGCTTGATAGCTGTCAGCAGTTAAGAAGTAGATCGCTTTCTGCCCCTCTTTCATTCTTGCAATATAATCGGCAAAACTGACCGCTTGTTCGCTACTGTCTGAATGAGTTGAAGCAAAACGGAGCAAGCCCGCCACCTGTTGTTTATTAGCAAAATCTTCGCCCACGCCTTCTTTCAGCACTAAGCCAAACTCTTTCCAGAATTGAGCATATTTTTCCGCATCGTCTTTCGCTAGTTTTTCCAGTAATTGCAATGCACGCTTAGTTAGAGCTGAACGGAGCGATTGAGTTACTCGGTTTTCTTGCAGAATTTCACGGCTAACATTGAGCGGTAGATCGTTGGTATCCAACAAACCACGCATAAAACGTAGATAGTTCGGCATAAACACTTCTGCATCATCCATAATAAATACACGCTGAACGTAGAGTTTCAAACCGTGTTTCTGCTCACGTTGGAACAGATCCCACGGGGCTTTGCTCGGCACATAGAGCAAGCTGGTGTACTCTTGTTTACCTTCAACTTTGTTATGCGACCAGAGCAACGGATCGGCAAAATCGTGGCTGATGTGCTTGTAGAACTCTTTATATTCTTCGTCTGAAATCTCATTTTTCGATCTCGTCCAAAGGGCTTGAGCTTTGTTAATTTTTTCCCATTTTTGACCGCTTATTTTACCTTCGTCATCGTATTCGTTGGTCTGAATTTCCACCGCTAAGCCGATGTGGTCGGAGTATTTACCGATAATCTCACGCAAACGCCATTCATTTAAAAATGCCTTTTCTTCTTCACGCAAGTGCAGAATGATTTCCGTGCCACGATCAGCTTTCTCAAAATCAGCAATGGTATATTCCCCTTCGCCTGCCGATTCCCAAATCACACCTTGTTCGGCTGGCACGCCAGCAGCACGGGTTTTAACGGTAACTTTATCCGCTACAATAAATGAAGAATAGAAGCCCACGCCGAATTGACCGATAAGCTGACTATCTTTGGCTTGTTCTGTGCCGAGTGAGGCTAAAAACTCTTTGGTGCCTGATTTTGCAATCGTGCCTAAATGGTCGATCACTTGCTCACGAGTCATACCGATACCGTTATCGGCAATGGTAATTGTGCCGAGCGTTTCATCAATCGATACACGCACACGCAACTCACCATCGCCTTCATATAGAGCCGGCTCGGAAAGGGCTTTGAAACGGAGTTTATCCGCCGCATCACTCGCATTTGAGATCAGCTCACGCAGGAAAATTTCTTTGTTAGAGTAAAGTGAATGGATCATCAGCTGTAAAAGCTGTTTTACTTCCGACTGGAAGCCACGAGTTTCTTGATTTGCCATTGTGTATTCCTTTTTCATCTAAAAACAGAAACTAGATGGGGCAAGCGGTCAAATTTTCAAGATTTTTTGCAAAAAATGAGAGAAAAAATACCGCTTGTCTGTAAGAAAAATGATTAAAAAATAGAGAAAACGTTATTTTCCCCTTATACTTGTTTCCAATAATGATGATTTGAATAACACTATGAGCGAACAACTACTAGATGGCGTGCCTTTAACCGCTCTTTCGGGCGTGGGGGCGGCGATTTCGGAAAAACTGAGCCGTATCGGCATTAATAACGTGCAAGATTTACTGTTTCATCTGCCGATGAGATACGAAGATCGTACTCGCATTACGCCGATTGTCGATGTTCGCCCTGAAAGTTACTGCACCATTGAGGGCTATGTGCAGCTCACCGAAGTGCAGTTTGGTAAACGTCCGATTTTGTCGGTGACACTGTCTGACAGCACCAGCAAAATTATGCTCAAGTTCTTTAATTTCAATGCAGGAATGAAAAACAGCCTTGCTACAGGCGTTCGGGTAAAAGCCTTTGGCGAGGTGAAACGCGGGCGTTTTATGGCGGAAATTCATCACCCTGAATATCAAATTATCCGCAATAATCAACCGCTTGAGCTGGCGGAAACACTCACGCCGATTTATTCCACCACCGAAGGGCTAAAACAAGCCTCGCTTCGCAAACTGACCGAGCAAGCTCTTGCATTGTTGGAGAAAGTGAAAGTCGCCGAGTTGCTGCCTGATGAGTACAATCCGCATAAATATAGCCTAAAAGAGGCGTTGCAGTTGTTGCACCGTCCGCCACCAACTATTTCGGCAGAAATTTTAGAAAAAGGCGAACACCCCGCCCAAAAACGATTGATTTTTGAGGAATTGCTTGCCCATAATTTAGCGATGCAGCAACTTCGTTTAGGGGTCAAACAGCAGTTCGCCGAGCCACTAACCTATAAAACAGATTTAAAAAATCGTTTTTTAGCAAGCCTACCATTCCAACCAACTAACGCCCAAAGCCGAGTGACGGCAGATATTGAGCGAGATTTGGCGAACCCAACGCCGATGATGCGTTTGGTGCAAGGGGATGTGGGCTCGGGCAAAACCCTTGTTGCTGCCCTCGCTGCCTTGTTAGCGATTGATAATGGCAAGCAAGTTGCTCTGATGGCACCAACTGAAATTCTCGCTGAACAGCACGCTAATAATTTTGCCAACTGGCTTAAACCGTTTGGGATAGAAGTAGGCTGGCTTGCCGGTAAAGTTAAAGGTAAAGCAAGAATCGCTCAACTTGAAGCTATTAAAAACGGCGAGGTGCAGATGATCATCGGCACACACGCACTGTTCCAAGAAGCGGTAGAATTCCATCATTTAGCCGTAGTGATTATTGATGAACAACACCGTTTCGGCGTGCATCAACGCTTAACACTACGTGAGAAAGGGGCTAAAAATGCTAACGGGCAGGAAATTTATCCGCACCAACTGATTATGACTGCCACACCAATTCCAAGAACGCTGGCAATGACGGTCTATGCCGATTTAGACACCTCCATTATTGACGAACTCCCACCGGGGCGAACTCCCATTACCACCGTAGTCATTTCGGAAGACAGGCGAGCAGAAATTGTGCAACGGGTTTATCAAGCCTGTAAAAACGAAAACCGCCAAGCCTATTGGGTGTGTACCTTAATTGATGAATCGGAAGTGTTAGAGGCTCAAGCTGCTGCTGCGATTGCTGAAGATTTGCAACGAGCCTTACCAGATTTGCGTATCGGTTTGGTACACGGTCGAATGAAACCGCAGGAAAAACAAGCGATTATGGCATCATTCAAAGCAGCAGAGTTGGATTTACTCGTGGCAACCACCGTGATTGAAGTGGGCGTGGACGTGCCAAATGCCAGCCTGATGATTATTGAAAACTCAGAGCGTTTGGGCTTGGCTCAGCTTCACCAATTACGTGGACGAGTTGGGCGAGGGGCAACCGCTTCACATTGTGTGTTAATGTATAAACCGCCACTCGGCAAAATTTCCAGCAAGCGTTTACAAGTAATGCGAGATAGCCAAGACGGTTTTTTCATTGCAGAAAAAGATTTGGAAATTCGAGGCACAGGGGAAATTCTCGGTACAAAACAGACCGGAATGGCTGAATTTAAGGTGGCGGATTTAATGCGAGACCGCAAAATGATTCCGCTTGTGCAACATTACGCCAAGCAAATTATTGTGGAAAATCCACCGCTTGCACAGGCATTAATTAAGCGTTGGTTAGATGATAAAGCGGAGTACACCAACGCTTAACAAGTTGATGATTAGATTAGCCGAGATTTTTGATAGAATCGATTACCAAATTCCAAAAACGCTCTTTATCTAATTTTTTCGCTACCCAAGTAGCGCACGGTTTCGGTGGGTAACGGAAGTCTGCGACCGTCATTCCCAGTGTGTGCGTGCCGGTTAATTCAATATTGACCGGTACTTGTTCCACTTCAATCAAGGTTGGGTCAATCACATAAGCTACCGCACAAGCATCGTGCACCGGTGGGGCATCAAAGTTTTGCACTTGTTTATACTTTTTGGAGAAGAATGCTAAAAGCTCAACTACAAACTGTCCCGGTTTGCTATTTAAGGCTTTGAAACATTCTACTACATCAGGGGTTGCAAGGGCTTGGTGAGTTAAATCTAAGCCAACCATCGTTACTTTCCAGCCCGCATTAAATACTATGTGAGCGGCTTCCGGGTCAATCTTGATATTAAACTCCGCCACTGCACTCCAGTTACCTGTGTGATAACCACCGCCCATCAGCACCACTTCTTTCACTCGCTCAATAATGCGAGGCTCTAATCGAGCAGCTAACGCAATATTGGTTAAACCGCCGGTTGGCACTAAGGTGATGGTTTTTGCAGGGTGCGACATCACTAAATCAATAATTAATTGAGCGGCGTGTTTTTCGGAAAATTGCTGAGTAGGTTCAGGTAGTTTAGGACCATCCATTCCTGAATCACCGTGAATATCAGGGGCATTTTCCACCTCACGCACAAGTGGACGAGGGCAACCTTTCGCAAAAGGAATATTACGGATATTGGCAATTTCCGCCACCGCTAACGCATTACGAGACACTTTCTCTAATGTTTGATTGCCTACAACTGTAGTAACAGCGAGTAAATCAATATTCGGATTTCCCCAAGCTAACATCATCGCAATTGCATCATCGTGCCCCGGGTCGCAATCTAAAATAATTTTTTGAACCATAATTATATTTCCTTTATAAAACATAAAATAACTACATTACTGAGCCACCAATTCCAATAAATAAGCCTGCTATAGCTCCACTCATTAAGTTTGAAAGCGATCCTGCAATTACCGCTCTAATACCTAATTTAGCAATATCACTGCGGCGGTTTGGAGCCATACTACCTAAACCACCTACTAAAATTGCAATAGATCCCAGGTTAGCAAAACCACAAAGAGTAAAAGTGATAATAGCCACTGTTTTAGGACTGAGATGAACTGCTGATTCAGGACTTAAATATTTAAGAAAATCAACATAAGCAACGAACTCATTAAGAATGAGTTTTTCACCAATTAATGCACCGGATACTTGAGCTTCTTCCCAAGGAACACCTATTGCCCAAGCTAATGGTTGGAATAGATAACCAAGTATTGATTGCATAGTAACGCCTTCTTGTCCCACTAATCCTGCAAGAGCTGAAATAATCCAGTTAAGCATTGAAATTAAAGCTATAAAGGCAATCAACATACCACCAATATTAATAGCTAATTGAACACCCGATGCAGCACCTGAAGCAGCAGCTTCAATAATATTTGCTGGTTTTTCCTCTTCATCTACCAATGTAATATCATCATTAGTTTTTTCTGTTTGTGGATATAACAATTTGGCGAATAGTAAACCTCCCGGAGCAGCCATAAATGATGCTGCAATAAGGTAAGGCAGAGGAATCCCCATTCCTGCATAACCTGCTAATGAAGCTCCTGCAATAGATGCTAATCCCCCAACCATAACAGCAAACAACTCAGATTGTGTCATTTTTTGGACAAATGGTTTTACCAAAAGCGGGGCTTCTGTCTGTCCAACAAAGATATTGGCTGCTGCAGATGTAGATTCAGCTTTTGAAGTGCCTAATAATTTTTGTAATCCTCCACCAATAATTTTAATGATAAACTGCATAATACCCAAATAGTAAAGAGTAGAAATTAATGCTGCAAAGAAGATAATAGGAGGAAGAACACGAAATGCAAAAACAAAACCGCCACCATCAAAAAGCTCAAACATTTTATCGCTGACTAAACCTCCAAACAGAAAATTCATTCCATCAGCACCAAAACTAATAATTTTCGCTACACCATCAGATATAGCCATAAGCACATTACGACCAATAGGCACATATAAAATTAATGCTCCTATTCCCATTTGAATAGCAAGAGCACCTATAACTGTACGATAATTAATAGCCTTTTTGTTATTTGATAATAAAAAGGCTATCAATAACAAAATACAGATACCTAATAAACTGTTTAAAATGTCCATAGGATTCTCCAATTCCAATAAAGGAAAGCCGTTAGAAAAAGGCTAAACGGCTATAATAACGTTATGAGTTAAAATAACTGACCGCAAGTTGTGCTCCAACTTTCGCGTTATTTTTAACCAAATGGATATTTGCCTCAAGACTTTTACCTCCTGTCATTTCTACAATTTTACCTAATAAGAATGGGGTAATATTTTTTCCTACTACTCCTTTTTCTTCCGCTTCCTGAACAGCACTTGCAATAATATTATCAATATATTCAGGATCTAAAGCATACTCCTCAGGAATTGGGTTTGCGACAACCACACCGCCTTTTAAACCTAACTCCCACTTAGTTTTAATTGTTTTAGCAATATGTTGCAAGTCATCAGAAGAAATAGGTAGAGGTAATCCACTATCACGGCAGAAGAAAGCAGGTAAATTTTTTGTTTTATAACCAATAACAGGAACACCTTTTGTTTCTAAGTATTCTAATGTTGCTGGAAGATCTAAAATTGACTTAGCCCCTGCACAAACTACCGTTACATTGGTTTGAGCAAATTCATCTAAATCTGCTGATATATCTAAATTATGTTCCCAACCTCGATGAACACCACCTAATCCACCAGTAACGAAGAATTTAATTCCTGCAAGTTCTGCTGCAATCATTGTTGTCGCAACTGTTGTTGCTCCTAAACGTTTTGATGCAACAATTTCAGCTAAATCTCGGCGTGAAACTTTCGCAATACCCTTGCTGCTACCAAACATTTCTAGTTCATCATCAGATAAACCAATTTTGATTTTTCCATCAACAATTGCAATTGTTGCAGGTACAGCACCATTTTCTCGTATAATTTGTTCAACTTCTCGAGCCATTTTTACATTTTGAGGATAAGGCATACCGTGAGAAATAATTGTTGATTCTAATGCAACAATTGGCAAACCCTTTGCAATACCATCCTTAACTTCTTGTGATAAAGCTAAATATTTATTCATAAAAATTCTCCATTTCTGTTTGTAGTTGAGTTTTACTTAAATTTGGTCGAACAGTAAATTCCGACTGAATTGTGTAATAAGCATTAGTCATACCAGCTAAAATACATTGCTGTTCATTCTTATCTTGTAGCCAAGCATCAATAAATGCAGCACTAAAAGAATCTCCAGCACCTGTTACATCAACAATTTTAGACGGTTCTAATTGTTTTACTTGATACCACTGGTAAGCATTTTTACTTGCTGATAAAATTCCTTTTGAGCCCGAAGTAAGAATGATATGTTCTACACCATAATCTAAAACTTCATTTACGGCTTCTTTTAGTTTTTCTTCTGAATCCAATACTCGTCCAACAAAAGCCCCAAGCTCACCTTTATTAATAAATAAACAATCAACACCACTAAGTTGTTTAGGTAAATGTTTCATTTTTGGTTCAGACACAGCAATAATCGCCAACTTAATTTGCTGTTTTTGAGCATAAGCACGCAAAAATTCAACTGTTTCTTTTGGACAATTTAAATCTACAACCAAACATTTTGCATTGCGTAGATAATTCTGTTGTTTAATTAATAATTCAGGCTTGAAATAATCATAAATAGACATATCAGCTAAACCTAAATACATTTCACCATCAATATCTAATAATGCGGTGTAGCATCCTGTTGATTGTCCTTCAATAACAATCACTGATTCTGTATTCATAAAAGGAGAGGATAATGTTTTAATTCTAGACCATTCAGGATCATTGCCTACTGTAGAAATTAAAACAACGTCTTGCTCTAACCGCCCTAAATTTTCAGCTATATTACGAACAACACCACCGATGGATACTTGTGAAGTGATAGGATTTGAGGTATACCCTTGTAATTCATGATCTGTTTTTATTTTTTTATCAAGATTTGCAGCACCAATACAGACAACAGAATTTCGCTCATTAAAGACATAAGCTTTACCAAGTAAATATTCTTTTTTGACGAGACTTGAGATAATATTTGCTACAGCAGAACGGGAAAGCCCCACTTGATCAGCAATATCTTGTTGAGAAATAAATGGATTTTTACGAATAAGTTCAAAAATAATACGTTCATTATCTGTCATAAAATCACCTCTAACAAACATAAGTTTATATATTTAAACTTTTGTTTGGATTTTTATCTAAAAAATGAACGATTGCAACTGATTATTTTTAGAACTGTGAGAGAGATCACAAAATAAATGGGCGAATAAAATTCGCCCATTTTTGATAATTAACAATCTTGTTTTCCGTACTGTTCTTGACGTAACAATTCACGCACGCTTTCATCAAATTGGCTTAATACTTCTTCCGCATTTTTCGCATCAGTACCACGAGCATCTAAGTAGAACTTAATTTTTGGTTCAGTACCTGAAGGGCGGGCAATTAAACGGCTGCCATTTTCTAAAATGAATACTAAAATATCATTTTGACGTGGCGTTTTTGTATGATCGATAAATTCAACTACCTTAAATCCACCGATGTCTGCCGGCGGATTATTGCGTAAAGCGGTCATTAATTTGCCGATTTCTGCTAAATCGCAAACTCTGATAGAAATTTGACCGCTTACATAAGCCCCAAATTCTTTCACAAATTCAGCAGTATAATCTGCAAGCGTTTTACCTTCTTGTTTTAAGCTACACACTAAATCTAAGAACATAATTGCCGCTGAAATACCGTCTTTATCACGCACTTTGTCCGGATCAACCAAATAGCCTAACGCTTCTTCAAAGCCAAATAAGAGGTTTTCAACTTTGCCGATATATTTAAAGCCGGTGAGTGTTTCTTCTGATGCTAAACCATATTTTTTCGCAATTTCTGCTAATGCAGGAGAAGATACAAGCGAACAAGCCAGTACGCCTTTTTTACCCTGTGAATGGTACTGTTTTGCTAAATACCAACCTAAGAAACAACCGATCACGTTGCCGTGAAGAGGTTTCCAATTGCCCTCACTATCTGGCACAGCAACCGCTAAACGGTCAGCATCGGGGTCATTTGCAATAATGAATTCTGCATTTTTCGCTTTCGCTAATTCAATGGCTAAGTCCAATGCCCCTTTCTCTTCCGGGTTTGGGAAGTTTACTGTTGGGAATGAGCCGTCCGGCTGAATTTGTGCTTCTACTAAATGTGGTTGCGGTAATCCTGCTTTGGCTAAGGTTTTGCTTAATACCTCATACCCTACACCGTGCATTGCGGTGTAAACGTAGTTGATCTCCGCTTTTGGTTGTTTCGCCAGTGAGGCTGTTTTTTCGATATATTTATTTACAACTTCATCATCTAGCACAATGAAATCTTGGCTGCGAGGTAAATCAGAAATACTACCGCTTGCGACTTTGTCGATTAACGCTGCGATCTCTTTATCCGCTGGGGAAACAATTTGTCCACCACCGTTGGCTTTACCTAAGTAAACCTTGTAACCGTTATCTTCAGGTGGATTGTGGCTCGCAGTAACCATTACACCGGCTGTAGTGTCAAAATATTGAATGGCAAAGGCAAGCACAGGTGTAGGTAATTTGCGAGGAAGTAAATAGGTTTTAATGCCTGCCGCAGCCATAATTTCGGCAGTATCACGAGCAAACACATCAGAATTTTTACGACCATCGTAACCAATCACAATAGAAGGGGATTTATCATAACCTTTCACAAATTCTGCTAATCCACCGGCAGCTTGTGCAACCAATACACGGTTCATACCTTGAGAGCCTGCTTGTAATCTGCCACGCAAACCTGCCGTACCGAATTGTAAACGTCCATTAAAACGAGCTTCCAACTCTGCTTTCGCTTTTTCATCCGTTTGTGCCGCTTGAATGAGCTGTTCTAATTCCGCACGAGTTTCAGCATCAGGGTCTTGTACTAACCAATTTTGAGCGACTTGAAAAATAGTCATTTTTTACTCCTTTGTAATTTAAACTTTGAGTTAGACTAACGCAAAGAACCTTTATTTTAAAGGACTTATTTGCTTTTTTGTGATCGAGTTATCAAATAAAAATCAAGCAAACGTTTACTTGTCTTCCAAGTGAATAATAAAAAGAACAAGCGGTAATATTTCACAAGTTTTTTGCAAAAAACTCTCAAAATATAACCGCTTGTAACTAAACTAGAATAAATTAGAAACCTGCGTCTTTTTCTAATTGCTCAACTAGTGCATCTGGTAAACCGAGTGCATTCGCTAAGTTTGACAAGAAGATAATTTCTTTACGCTCTAAGTTTGTGCATACTGCACGAGCTGCAAGATAAACTTGGGTTGCAAGAGCTTGATCATTACCTACTTGGTGAGCAATTTCTTCTACACTTGCAGGATTATTCATTTCTTGGCTTATCCACGCTAAAACTTCTGGATCTTGTGATACTTGTGCAACAATTGCTGCTTTTTCGTCTTCAGTAATTGTACCATCTGCTGCCGCTGCTGCGATCATTGCTTGTAAAATCACTTTACTTGCTTCATTCGCATTAACTTCTTCAAAATTATTTTGGCTTAACTGAGATGCTGACGCATTTTGTTCTTGGTATCTTTGATATGCTTGATAAGCAAGGCTACCTAATGCAGCTAAAGAACCCAATTTTGCTAAACCTGAACCGCCTTTGCGTCCAAATAACATTGAAATTAGACCAAGAGCTGCTGCACCACCGCCAACTTTAGCAATTTGGTCATTTTTTGTATTACCTTTGATTAATCCATTAGTTGCAGCATCTTTTGCCGTATTTAAAACTTGGTTTAAAATTTTATTGAAATCCATTTTTGTTCCCCTGTGGTAAGTTAAGTAGTCAATGAATAGAATTCATTTACTTAGTCTTTTTGATTGAAAAAGAGTTCAACAAAATTAAAGATAATTGCCACAACAATGCTTAAATTTTTTACCTGATCCGCATACACAATGCTGCTTTTGGCTAGGTAATGGCACAGTAGGATCAACAAAGAACCATTTATAATCAATTTTAACGAAAAGGGATAACTCGTGGTGTGCTTGTTTGCCTTCTTCTGTATCAAAAAATGCTTTGAATTCGACCTGACTATGTATTTTTGAAAGGTTAGGTAAGTGTTTAATTATGTCTAATCCTGCCCATTTCGTTGTTTCTCCCCACGCTTTCATTGCTACTTGGTCAAGATATTTCTGTTGGTTTGGTACAGTAGTTTTAACAATATAGGGAATATTAACCAATGTATAAGCAGAGTAACGAGAACGCATAAGTTGCTCTGCAGTTTCTGGTATTTTGGCTTCCAAATGAAAAGGCTCACAACATTCCTTATAATTTTTGCCTGATTGGCAGTTACAAGCGGTCATTTTTTCTCTCTTTTTTACATATCAAAATGGCATAAAATTTTACTGTAGAAATAAGAAAAAAGGAATTTTATCTAAAAAGCGTGACACACCCCATGTGGATAACTTATGAAAAAAGATTTAATTAGTTGGGAATTATACTGTTAAAATCCAATTTATTTTACACTTTGTGGATAACTTTAAATTTTATCCACAGCTTAGATCTTACTAAAATAAGATCTATTCACGACTATTTTTTTATTTAAGGCCTTGTTTTACCTACAAAAGATCTTTTATTCACATAAAATGTAGGATCTAATACGAATAAAAATAAAAGATCTTTATATAGATCTATATTATCTTTAATCACTTAGTTATGATCCTTTTTCATTAAAAATCTATTTCCCTGATGATCCTTTTTTAAGCTAAAATACGCGTTTATTTTAGAAAAGTATTTTTAGAGAAAAGGCAATATATGATTTATAACCAAGTTTACGATGTGATTGTTGTTGGTGGCGGTCACGCAGGGACAGAGGCGGCACTAGCCCCTGCCCGAATGGGGTTAAAAACCTTACTTTTAACACATAATGTAGATACATTAGGGCAGATGTCTTGTAACCCGGCAATCGGCGGTATTGGTAAAGGCCATTTGGTGAAAGAGATCGATGCAATGGGCGGTTTAATGGCAACCGCAACCGACCTGGCAGGGATCCAATTTCGTACCTTAAACAGCTCAAAAGGCCCAGCGGTGCGAGCGACCCGTGCACAAGCTGACCGTGTGCTTTACCGTAATGCAGTGCGTACCGCATTAGAAAATCAGCCTAATTTAGATATTTTCCAACAAGAAGTGGTAGATATTTTAGTGGAAAATAACCGTGCAGTAGGTGCAGTAACCAAAATGGGCTTAGTGTTTAAGGCTCGTTCTGTTGTATTAACTGCAGGAACATTCTTGGCGGGTAAGATCCATATTGGCTTGGATAATTACGCTGGCGGTCGAGCAGGTGATCCAGCAGCGACAATGTTAGCTGATCGTCTGCGTGATCTCAATTTGCGTGTTGATCGGCTAAAAACAGGTACGCCACCTCGTTTGGATGCCCGCACTATTAACTTTGATGTGCTAGCAAAACAGCACGGCGATGACGTATTGCCGGTGATGTCATTTATGGGATCGGTAGATCAACACCCTCGTCAGATCCCTTGCTATATTACGCACACGAATGAACAAACTCACGATGTGATCCGTTCTAACTTAGATCGCAGCCCAATGTACACGGGCATTATCGAGGGAATTGGTCCACGCTACTGCCCATCGATTGAAGATAAAGTAATGCGCTTTGCTGATCGTAATTCACACCAAATTTACCTTGAACCGGAAGGCTTAAATACGATTGAGGTTTACCCAAACGGCATTTCCACCAGCCTACCATTTGATGTGCAGATGGGCATCGTAAACTCAATGAAAGGCTTGGAAAACACCCGTATTATCAAACCGGGCTATGCGATTGAATATGATTATTTCGACCCGCGTGATTTAAAACCAACCCTTGAAACTAAAGCGATTGACGGCTTGTTCTTCGCTGGGCAAATCAACGGCACGACCGGCTATGAAGAGGCGGCGGCACAAGGCTTGTTAGCTGGTATCAATGCCGGTTTGCAAGTTCAGGGCAAAGAAGCGTGGTTCCCAACTCGTGATCTCGCTTACACTGGTGTGTTAGTGGATGATCTTTGCACGCTTGGCACCAAAGAGCCGTACCGTGTGTTTACCTCTCGTGCGGAATATCGCTTGTTACTGCGTGAAGACAATGCGGATATCCGTTTAACCCCGATCGCTCACGAATTAGGATTGATTGATGAAGCCCGCTGGGGGCGTTTCAACCAAAAAATGGAAGCCATTGAGCAAGAACGCAACCGCTTGAAGCAGACTTGGGCTCACTTACAAATGCCAAATTTAAGCGAATTAAATGCGTTGTTAAGCACGCCACTTGCCCGTGAAGCAAGCGGTGAAGACTTAATCCGCCGCCCTGAAATGAGCTACGAAAAACTGACTCAAATCGCTCCGTTTGCTCCAGCAATTGAAGACAAACAAGCGGCAGAGCAAGTAGAAATTTCGATTAAATATCAAGGCTATATCGAGCATCAATATAACGAAATTGAACGCCACAAACGCCACGAAAACACTCAAATTCCGCCAGAGTTTGATTACGATAAAGTGGATAGTTTATCGAATGAGGTGCGAGCAAAACTGATGCAACACCGCCCGGTTTCTATCGGACAAGCTAGCCGCATTTCAGGCATCACACCCGCGGCAATTTCGATTCTACTTGTGAATTTGAAAAAGCAAGGAATGTTGAAACGAGGCGAGCTATAATTTAGATTAAACCTCGGTTTATCCGAGGTTTTATTTTAGGAATTTGCAAAATGTTAGAAAAAATTAACCGCTTGTTAGCCCAAGCTGAAATTAACCTACCCGATCAGCAAAAAGAGCAGTTGGTTGGGTTTATCCGTTTGTTGGATAAATGGAACAAAGCCTATAACCTTACCTCTGTTCGTAATCCTGATGAAATGTTGGTGAAGCATATTATGGACAGCCTTGTGGTGAGCAAATACTTGCAGGGTGAGCTTTTTATTGATGTGGGAACCGGGCCGGGTCTGCCGGGGATTCCGCTTGCGATTATCAATCCAGATAAACAGTTTGTGCTACTCGATAGCCTTGGTAAACGCATTACCTTTATCAAAAACGCCCTGCGTGAGTTGGGTATCAATAACGTCACGCCGGTGCTTAGTCGTGTGGAAGAATATACCGAAAGCCAATTTGACGGAGTATTAAGTCGAGCCTTTGCCTCGCTCGATGATATGGTGAACTGGTGCTATCATCTGCCAAACGAAAACGGCAAATTTTATGCGTTAAAAGGCGTATATGATAAAGCGGAAGTGCAAGCCATTAAAAAGCCGGTTTCGCTGCTAGAGGTGATAGAACTGCAAGTGCCAGAATTAGTGGGTGAGCGGCATTTAGTTATATTGCAAAAAGCATAATACAAGCGGTCAGAATCTGCAAAAAAATTGCAAATTTTGACCGCTTCGTTTTATTTCACATTTTGGTGAATTTAGGTAGTTTTACGTTATTTGTATCATAAAAACGGTAAATTGGCTTATCTTTGGTTAAGTTTGGGAAGCTATCTTTTGTTATGTTGCATTAAATTTTTGGTTTTGATTGATTAGATAATATTGCTAAATTATTCATTTTTATCAAAATTTTAACATTTCTATATAATTATTTTTACGGTTAAAAAGCATAAAGAGTGATGAGTGAATATTTAGTGGGAATATAGATAATTTGTTTGTTTTTTTTAATATGTTACCGAGATTATTCCAATAAATAGGAGTTTTGTTTCAAAAATGTGAATAATAGCTCATTTTCTGAAGTTTTGGGTTGCAACTCTTGATTTGTTAGGTATAATTTTCGGCGAATTTTTCATTGATTTAACAGTGGCTAATAATTAGCCTGATTGTTAGTTTTTTCTTCAAAAAGGATAAAAAGTGTCTACTGTAATCAATAAAGTAAAATCACAATATCGCAAAGCATTGATGTTGGAAGCAGGCATTTTGGTTTTTATTACCTTAGGTTTTTTTTTAGGCTTTGGCTATGCTGGTTTTTCGTTTCTTGTAGGAAGTTTTGCAAGTTTTATTGCTCACTGCGTTTTTGTGTATTGGGTTTTCTTTAGAAATTCTGCAAAAGATCGAACAAAAATGACCGCTTTCTATCGCGGCGAAGGGATAAAGTGGTTGGTCACCATTTTGTGGATAGTTGCTTGTTTTAAGTGGATTCCAAATCTTAATTTTGTTTTATTTTTTGTGGGTTACTTTATCGCATTATTGTTAAATAATCTCATTCCGTTTGTTTTAAGCAAGCGTACCCACTAATTTCATTTTTAAAAGGATATGTTATGGCTGGAACTACAGCAGAATATATTAGTCACCACTTAAGTTTTTTAACCACTGGTGATGGCTTTTGGGCAGTACATTTAGATACCCTATTCTTCTCTTTCGTAGCGGGTGTTATCTTTTTATTGGTATTTTCAAACGTAGCCAAAAAAGCAACCACTGGAGTGCCAGGAAAATTACAATGTTTTATTGAAATTGTGATTGAGTGGGTGGATGGTTTGGTGAAAGATAACTTCCACGGACCTCGTAATGTGATAGCACCTCTGGCATTAACGATTTTCTGCTGGGTGTTTATTATGAACGCCATCGACTTAGTGCCGGTTGATTTCTTGCCTCAATTTGCAAACCTTTTAGGTATTCACTATTTACGTGCCGTGCCGACAGCAGATATTAGTGCGACATTAGGTATGTCTATCTGTGTATTTGCATTAATTTTATTCTACACTGTGAAATCAAAAGGTTTCGGCGGATTAGTGAAAGAATATACTCTTCACCCATTTAATCACTGGGCATTTATTCCTGTAAACTTCGTACTTGAAACTGTAACTTTACTTGCTAAGCCGATTTCGTTGGCGTTCCGTTTATTCGGTAATATGTATGCAGGTGAGTTAATTTTTATCCTTATTGCAGTAATGTATATGGCAGATAACTTTGCGTTACAGGCGCTGGGTATCCCATTACACTTGGTTTGGGCAATTTTCCATATTTTAGTTATTACGCTCCAAGCCTTTATTTTTATGATGCTAACGATTGTTTATTTGAGTATCGCTTATAACAAAGCGGATCATTAAACTAGCCTTGCAAGCGGTAGGGTTTTAGTAAATTTTTACCAAAATCTGACCGCTTGAATTTTTATTTTTATCAATAACCTCTGCCTTCGGGCTAATTCCTCAACTTAATGGAGAACATTATGGAATCAGTAATCACAGCAACAATTATTGGTGCTTCAATCTTATTAGCTTTTGCTGCTCTTGGTACCGCTATCGGTTTTGCAATCTTAGGTGGTAAATTCTTAGAATCATCAGCTCGTCAGCCTGAATTAGCATCAAGCTTACAAACCAAAATGTTTATCGTTGCTGGTCTTTTAGATGCTATCGCAATGATCGCTGTAGGTATTTCTTTACTATTCATTTTCGCAAACCCGTTCATTGATTTATTGAAATAAGTCGGGATTTGATTAACCGTTATTCATTCGAATAACTTAACCGGCTTTTAGGAGGGCGTTGTGAATTTAAATGCAACACTAATTGGTCAACTGATTGCATTCGCACTTTTTGTTGCGTTCTGTATGAAATATGTGTGGCCACCGCTGATCAGAGTGATTGAAGAGCGTCAAGCTAATATTGCAAACGCTTTGGCATCGGCTGAAAAAGCGAAACAAGAGCAAGCTGATTCTAAAGCTGCTGCGGATCAAGAAATCCTTAAAGCGAGAGAAGAAGCACAAAATATTATTGATTTGGCAACGAAACGTCGTAATGAAATTTTAGAATCTGTGCAAGCAGAAGCTGAAATTGAACGTCGACGCATTATTGAGCAAGGCTACGCAGAAGTTGAAAGCGAACGTAAACGTGTTCAAGAAGAGCTTCGTCAAAAAGTGGCTGCATTGGCTGTTGCTGGTGCGGAGAAAATTGTTGGTCGTTCAGTGGATGCTGCGGCGAACAACGATATTATTGATAAGCTAGTTGCAGAACTATAAGAAGGTGGGGCAGATGTCAGAATTAAGCACAGTAGCTCGCCCCTATGCTAAAGCGGCTTTCGATTTTGCTTTAGAACAAGGTCAGTTGGACAAATGGCAGGAAATGTTACAATTTTCTGCGTTAGTCGCCCAAGATGAGCAAGTGGCGGATTTTATTACTTCATCACTCGCAAGCGGTCAAATTTCTGATACGTTTATCAATATTTGTGGCGAACAATTAGATCAATATGGGCAAAATTTCATTCGTGTAATGGCTGATAATAAGCGTTTAGCAGTATTACCTGCTGTTTTTGCTGCATTTTTGGAATTAAGAGCGGATCACGAGTCTATCAAAGACGTTCAAATCGTTTCTGCAGAGAAATTAACTGATGCACAAGAAGCCAAAATTGCCAATGCGATGGAAAAGCGACTCGGAACAAAAGTGCGTATTACTTCATCGGTAGATAGTTCGTTAATTGCGGGTGTAATCATTCGTTATGATGATGTGGTTATTGACGGTAGTAGTCGTGGACAGCTAAACCGCTTGAGTCAAGAGTTGAGCTTGTAAGAGGAATAAAAAATGCAACTAAATTCAACAGAAATTAGTGAATTGATTAAAAAGCGTATTGCCCAATTCAATGTGGTGAGCGAAGCTCAAAGCACAGGGACAATCGTTTCAGTAAGTGACGGGGTTATTCGTATCCACGGCTTATCTGATGTAATGCAAGGTGAAATGATTGCATTACCAGGCAATCGTTATGCGATTGCATTAAACTTAGAAAGAGATTCTGTCGGTGCGGTTGTAATGGGACCTTATGCAGATTTAGCAGAAGGTATGGAAGTACAATGCACAGGCCGTATTTTAGAAGTACCAGTTGGTCGAGGCTTATTAGGTCGTGTGGTAAATACCTTAGGTCAGCCAATTGATGGTAAAGGCGAAATTGAAAACGATGGTTTCTCACCAATCGAAGTGATCGCTCCAGGCGTTATCGACCGTCAATCAGTAGATCAACCAGTTCAAACCGGTTATAAAGCGGTTGACTCAATGGTTCCAATCGGTCGTGGTCAGCGTGAGCTTATCATCGGTGACCGTCAAACCGGTAAAACTGCATTAGCAATCGATGCTATCATCAACCAACGTGATTCAGGTATTAAATGTATCTACGTTGCTATCGGTCAAAAAGCATCAACTATCGCAAACGTAGTGCGTAAATTAGAAGAGCACGGTGCATTAGAAAACACTATCGTGGTTGTCGCATCAGCGTCTGAGTCTGCAGCATTACAATACCTTGCACCATACTCTGGTTGTGCGATGGGTGAATACTTCCGTGACCGTGGTGAAGATGCGTTAATCGTTTACGATGATTTATCTAAGCAAGCAGTTGCTTACCGTCAAATTTCATTATTATTACGCCGTCCACCAGGTCGTGAAGCATTCCCAGGTGACGTATTTTACCTACACTCACGCTTACTTGAGCGTGCATCTCGTGTAAATGCAGACTACGTTGAGCGTTTCACTAACGGTGCAGTAAAAGGTAAAACTGGTTCTTTAACCGCATTACCGATCATCGAAACCCAAGCAGGTGACGTTTCAGCGTTCGTTCCAACCAACGTAATTTCTATTACTGATGGTCAGATTTTCTTGGAATCAGGATTATTCAATGCTGGTATTCGTCCTGCGGTAAACCCAGGTATCTCGGTTTCTCGTGTAGGTGGTTCTGCACAAACTAAATTAGTGAAAAAATTAGCTGGTGGTATCCGTACTGCTCTTGCTCAATACCGTGAATTAGCAGCGTTTGCGCAGTTCGCTTCAGACTTAGATGAAGCAACACGTAAGCAGCTTTCACACGGTCAAAAAGTAACTGAATTGTTGAAACAAAAACAATTCGAGCCAATGTCTGTAGCACAGTTAGGTTTATCTCTAGCTGCAGCAGAATATGGTTATCTTGATGATGTACCTGTTGAACGTGTAGGTTCATTTGAGTCTAATTTATTAACTTATGCTCAAAGTAACTACGGTGAGTTTATGCAAGAACTGTCAAAATCAGGCAATTTCAACGATGAAATTAAAGATAAATTGAACGAGATTTTATCTAGTTTCAAAAAGAACAGTGCTTGGTAATCTAACTTTTTAGCGGAGAATAAATATGGCAGGTGCTAAAGAGATAAGAACCAAAATTGCAAGTGTTCGTAATACACAAAAAATTACCAAAGCGATGGAAATGGTTGCTGCATCAAAAATGCGTAAAACCCAAGAGCGTATGTCGGCTTCTCGCCCTTATGCAGAAACGATTCGTAAGGTAATTAGCCATATTGCCAAAGGTAACATTGAGTATAAACACCCATTCCTCTTCTCTCGTCCAGTGAAAAAAGTTGGCTATTTAGTGGTTTCAACTGATCGCGGTTTGTGTGGAGGTTTGAATATTAACTTATTTAAAACCGTTTTAAATGAGTTAAAAGAAAAAGATGACCAAGGTATTAAATCTGAATTAAGTTTGATTGGGAATAAAAGTATTGCTTTTTTCAACCCAATGGGATTAGAGATTAAAGGTCATCTTAATGGATTGGGTGATACACCTGCAATGGAAAATTTAGTTGGTATTGTAAACGGTATGGTTAAAGCCTTCCGTAACGGTGATATTGATGAAGTTTATGTGGTATATAACCGTTTCGTAAATACAATGTCGCAAAAACCAACAGTACAAAAATTACTTCCATTGCCAGCACTTGAAAATGATTCATTAGAGCAAACAGGATCTTGGGATTATATCTATGAACCAAGTCCACAAGCGTTATTAGATAGCTTGCTTGTTCGTTATTTAGAATCTCAGGTATATCAAGCGGTAGTTGATAATCTGGCATCTGAACAAGCAGCTCGAATGGTTGCAATGAAAGCAGCAACAGATAATGCAGGTAATCTCATTAATGAGTTACAATTGGTGTATAACAAAGCTCGTCAAGCAAGTATTACGAATGAATTAAATGAAATTGTCGCGGGTGCCGCAGCAATTTAACACAGAATAGAGGAACGGTAATGGCAACGGGAAAAATTGTACAGATCATCGGTGCGGTAATCGATGTTGAGTTTCCGCAAGATGCAGTACCAAAAGTTTATGATGCATTAAAAGTTGAAACAGGCTTAACGCTTGAAGTTCAACAACAATTAGGTGGCGGTGTGGTTCGTTGTATCGCACTTGGTTCATCTGATGGTTTAAAACGTGGCTTAAAAGTTGAAAATACGAATAAAGCGATTGAAGTGCCTGTTGGTACTAAAACCCTTGGTCGTATTATGAACGTATTAGGTGAGCCAATTGATGAAGCAGGCCCAATCGGTGAAGAAGAACGCTGGACAATTCACCGTGCAGCACCAAGCTACGAAGAACAATCTAACAGCACTGAGCTTTTAGAAACCGGTATCAAAGTTATCGACTTAGTCGCTCCGTTTGCGAAAGGTGGTAAAGTTGGTTTGTTCGGTGGTGCGGGTGTAGGTAAAACCGTAAATATGATGGAGTTAATCCGTAACATTGCGATTGAGCACAGCGGTTACTCTGTATTTGCGGGTGTAGGTGAGCGTACTCGTGAGGGTAACGACTTCTACCACGAAATGAAAGACTCTAACGTATTAGATAAAGTATCACTGGTTTACGGTCAGATGAATGAGCCACCAGGCAACCGTCTGCGTGTAGCATTAACCGGCTTAACAATGGCGGAGAAATTCCGTGATGAAGGTCGTGATGTATTATTCTTCGTAGATAATATCTACCGTTATACCCTTGCAGGTACGGAAGTGTCAGCGTTATTAGGTCGTATGCCATCTGCAGTAGGTTACCAGCCGACATTGGCGGAAGAGATGGGTGTATTACAAGAGCGTATCACTTCAACCAAAACCGGTTCTATCACCTCGGTGCAAGCGGTTTATGTTCCTGCGGATGACTTAACTGACCCATCTCCGGCAACAACCTTTGCTCACTTAGACTCAACAGTCGTATTAAGCCGTAATATCGCTTCACTTGGTATTTACCCTGCGGTTGATCCACTAGACTCAACCTCACGTCAGTTAGACCCACTCGTTGTTGGTGAGGAGCACTACAACGTAGCTCGTGGTGTACAAGGTACATTACAACGCTACAAAGAGTTAAAAGATATCATTGCGATCTTAGGTATGGATGAATTATCTGAAGAAGATAAACGTTTAGTTGGTCGTGCACGTAAAATTGAACGCTTCTTATCACAACCATTCTTCGTGGCAGAAGTATTCAACAGCGTACCAGGTAAATACGTACCATTAAAAGAAACCATTCGTGGCTTTAAAGGCATTTTAGAAGGCGAATACGACCATATTCCAGAACAGGCATTCTATATGGCAGGCTCAATTGATGAAGTGGTTGAAAGAGCAAAACAGATGTAATTTTGTTCTAAACTAAAGGAGAACAACATGGCATCTCAATTTGAACTCACTGTGGTGAGTGCGGAACGTAAAATCTTTGAAGGTACAGTTACCAGTGTGCGTGTTTCAGGAACTGACGGCGAATTAGGGGTGTATGCAGGACATGCACCGCTATTAACTGCTATTAAACCTGGAATGGTTAAATTCATTTTAGCTGATGGCAAAGAAGAATTTATCTATGTATCAGGTGGTTTCCTTGAAGTACAACCAACCGTGGTTACTGTGCTGGCAGATACTGCAATTCGTGGTGATGAACTCGATGAGCAACGTATCCTTGCCGCAAAACGTAAAGTGGAAGATACTCTCAGTAAAACCAACGATGCTGATATGACAGCGAAGTTAGCAAGAGAAATCGCCAAATTACGAGTTTACGAACTTACAAAAACCAAATTAGCGAACAAACGTTAATTACCAAAAACCCCACGAAAGTGGGGTTTTGTTTTTACAAGCGGTCTAAAATTGCAAATTTCTTGCAAATTATAATCCTGTTTATTATTTATCAGAACTATAAATTAACTCAGATTGAATATTTAATAATTTTCCGTTGTCATCAACATATTTTGTCCCAGTAATTTTTATATGTTGGGTAGTTCCATCCTCTTGTTTAGAAAATAATTCGACATTTCCAATTTTATTTATAGGAACAGCATTATCATTAAAGTTATATCGTGTGACTTTATTTTTATTCTTTTTTTCATCATACGAAGAATAACGCTTTTTACTTTTATCTACACCGACTTTATAAGCACTAACAATCATTCCACTTCTAGGATAAACTCCTAAAATATAAGTGATGTTATCTGCTTTATTTTTCTTCATACCCCAATCACCTAAAGTTCTTATACGCAGAGCTGAATCGGTTGGATTTAATAATTGTTGAGGCGTTAAATTTCGTTCTTCTTTACCAAGCATATCAGGAGTTGGCTTAATTTTTACAAACATGATTTCTTCATTTTCCCTTAAATTCAATTCAGATAAATGAACTGATTTGGGGGATAGTAAAGATTGAATTTCAGCAACTGTACCAGCAGTAATTAATTTATTTTTTTGTTTTGAGGTTCTATGACCAGATACAATGTTTTTTAGCGTACTTAATTTTAATGATCGCTTATCAAATAATTGGCAGAAACTAATTAATGTATTTTCTACAATAAAAGCCTCTTTTTCTGTTAAGCCATAGGTGATAATGTATTTTACTACCTGCTTATTTTGAGATTGGATTTTTTTTATTTCTAAATTTTTATCTGTTTCTTTGGGGTCATTTAACGCGGATATTTCGTGTTCAAATACTCGATTAGCAAACCCTTTTCCAATATAAAAGATAGAATTATCTATAGGAGACGCTAGTGCGTAAACATAGAATTCTAATTCTTGACAAATATCAGGTGTAAATTTCATATCTATAATTATTTTTAGTTTGTATAAAATAAAGGCGAACATTTTGTTCGCCTTTGTCACTTTAAAGAATATTTTCAAACTCTTCAAACACCGCTTTTGGCCATACGCTAGATTGCACTTCGCCGATGTGTTTTTTATGTAACAAGAACATCGTTAAACGTGATTGACCGATACCGCCGCCGATAGAAAGCGGTAATTTGCCAGCCAATAAATCTTTGTGCCAATCCATTTCTAAACGGTCTTCATCGCCGGTAATTGCCACTTGTAAACGTAATGCTTTTTCGTCCACACGGATCCCCATTGAAGAAAGCTCGAACGCCGTGCCTAACTCTTTGTTCCACACTAAAATATCGCCGTTTAAGCCTTTGTAGCCCTGCTCTGATTCTGTTGTCCAGTCATCGTAGTCTGGGGCACGACCATCGTGTGGTTTGCCGTCTGATAATTTGCCGCCGATACCAATTAAGAATACCGCACCGCACTCTTTACAGATGGCGTTTTCACGCTCTTTGCCGGTCATATTTGGGTAACGTTGCACCAAATCTTCACTATGCACAAAAGTAATCTGTTTTGGTAACACAGATGGAATATCAAAACGTGCCTCAACCGCAAGCTCGGTTAAGCGGATTGCTTTATAGATTTCATTCACTGTTTCTTTTAAAAAATCAAAGTTGCGGCGACCTTCAGGAATCACTTTTTCCCAGTCCCACTGATCCACATACACCGAGTGTGTGCGGTCTAATGAATCTTCGTCCGGACGCAACGCTTTCATATGCACAAATAAACCTTCGCCTTCTTTGAAACCGAAGCGAGCAAGCGTGTGGCGTTTCCATTTTGCGAGTGAGTGAACCACTTCATAAGTAGCGTTTGGAATACATTTTACGTTCACTTTTACCGCTTTTTCGATACCGGAAAGGTTGTCCTGCATACCGTTGCCCACTTCGCTTAAGATCGGGCCTTGCACTTCCACAATGCCTAATTTGTCGATTAAATATTGCGTAAAGGTGTTTTTAACAAAACTGATTTCTTGTTGTTGTAAGATGAATGATTTTTTCATTTTTTGCTTTCCTGGTGAATATGAAACATGAACAATTGGTAATTTAAAGAATTCTGTTAAAAATGCAATATTTATCAAATAAAAAAGCAAATGTATTAAATTTAGTTTAAAATAAACCTGATTATTTTAAATGAAATTTAAATAAATTGATTTTAAGGAGGAAAAATGCACAACAAAAGCAAAGTAAAATTAGAAATAGATAAACTCGATCAGCAAATTTTACGCTATTTAATTAAAGATGCCCGTATACCTTATGCAGAAATGGCGAAAGATTTTGGTGTAAGTGCAGCAACTATCCATGTTCGGGTTGAAAAAATGCGACAAGCAGGGGTTATTCAATCCACAAAAATTGTAGTAGATGAACGAAGACTAGGCTATGATGTGTGTTGCTTTATTGGTATTATTTTAAAATCCGCAAAAGATTACGATAAAGTGATAGCTAAACTTAATGAATTTGATGAGGTAGTTGAAGCATATTATACGACTGGCAATTACTCTATTTTTATTAAAGTGATGACTCATACTATTGAAGAATTGCATTCGGTATTAGCGGGTAAAATTCAGTCTATTGATGAAATTCAATCAACAGAAACCTTAATTTCACTACAAAATCCGATTTTGCGGGATATTCTCCCTTAAGTACAAGTGGTTAAAAAAGCATTAATTTTTGCAAATAATAATAGTAATATAAATAAAAGGAAATAGAATGAATGCCAACCAACCAACCAACCAACCAACCAACCAACCAACCAACCAACCAACCAACCAACCAACCAACCAACCAACCAACCAACCAACCAACCAACCAACCAACCAACCAACCAACCAACCAACCAACCAACCAACCAACCAACCAACCAACCAACCAACAGTTGCAGTGATTAGCCTAACTATGACGAACCCAACGCTAAGCAAAGCAATTGAAAGTGTGAAAAAGCAAACTTACCCTTGCAAACACTATATTTTTGTAAATGGTGAGCAATATTACCGCTCTACATCAGAAATTATTCAAAAATTTGATAATTTAACCGTGATTTATTCGCTTATAGACATTCATAATATTAACGAGCTGATATCAATATTGGTTAAAGAGGATTTTGTATTCTATTTGCCTGATGATAATGTTTTCGCCCCAACTTATATTGAAACGCAACTAAAAAGCGTTCAGTAAACGAAACCGTTTGCCTTTGATCTACTTCACAAAATCAAACATTGATTGTAAAAAAACATCGAAAATCTACCGCTTGCTCGGTAGAATAACTTCATCACTAAAAAGAAAAGGAGATAATTATGTCTGAAGTATTTCATTTAGGTTTAACTAAAGCGATGTTAAAAGGGGCAAAAATTGCGATTGTGCCAGGCGATCCTGCTAGAAGTGAACGTATCGCGAAGAAAATGGATAACCCTGAGTTTTTAGTTTCCACCCGTGAATTTACCTCTTGGTTAGGGTATTTAAATGGTGAAGCTGTGGTTGTTTGTTCCACAGGAATAGGTGGTCCATCTGTATCGATTTGTGTGGAAGAGTTGGCTCAATTAGGTATTCGTACTTTCTTACGTATTGGTACAACAGGGGCGATTCAAGAACACATTAATGTGGGAGATATTTTAATTACCACAGGAGCAGTTCGTTTAGACGGTGCAAGCAAACACTTTGCACCAATGGAATATCCGGCTGTAGCAAACTTTGAGTGTACTAACGCACTTTACGCTGCTGCGGTTGATGCAGGGGTTAAACCTTACGTTGGTATTACTGCTTCTTCTGATACGTTCTATCCGGGACAAGAGCGTTACGACACCTTCACAGGCAAAATTTATCGCCATTTTCAAGGTTCATTAAAACAGTGGCAAGATCTCAATGTAATGAATTTTGAAATGGAATCTGCCACGCTCTTTACAATGTGTTCTGCATTAGGTTTACGAGCAGGTATGGTGTCCGGCGTGATTGTAAACCGCACTCAACAAGAAATTCCAAACGAAGCCACAATCCACGAAACCGAACACAAAGCAATTTCTGTTGTGGTAGAAGGCGTAAGAAAATTAATTAAAGGTTAATCTTTAAATTTAAAGGCAAAAAAGGTAAATTGTCGGCGTGATAATTTACCTTTTTTCTTTATGTTTACAAAATATCGTAAAATTCTGTTAGCGGCGGAATGGCATTCAGTGCCGGAGCCGCTTTCTTTTACTCAACAAGACTGGCTTCTGCACGATGGGTCGCTTACTCAAAAGTTACTTGATGTGGCAACCGATTTCAACGTGGAAGTGGTGCAAGAAAAATGGATTGCAAAAAATTCGCAAAATCTGACCGCTTGCAATGAAGACTTTTGGTTGAGAGAAGTGCTATTAAAAGATGGTGATACCAATTGGATTTTTGCTCAAACGCTTGTGCCGAGCTCAACGATTGAAAATATCGCCCCAAATATACCGACACTTGGTAACGAGCCGATTGGTTTATGGTTGTTTTCTCAAAATCCGATCAGGAAAAAATTAGAGTGGGCTCAAGCAGAAAACGGTTTATTTGCTCGCCGAGGCGTGTATCAAATCAATGGCTATTTCCTTGAAGTCAAAGAGTTGTTTTTAGAAAGTTTTCCTTATTTATAAAAATAATCGGTTGGCATTACACCAACCGATTTTTGATTTTATTTTGCTAGATATTGATAAATCGCAGCCATATCCACTTCGCTCAAGCCTGAATCATTTGCCTGATTGTAGGTTTTGGTTGCTTGTTCAATTAATGGATAAGATTTACCTAACTTCGCAATTTCTTCACTCGCTAAGTTAAAATCTTTCGTCATATGTTTCATCATAAACGCAGGTTGGAATTCATTTGCTAAGTACATCGGCACTTTTGCTTGGAAAATCGGGCTGTTCATAAACGAACCTGAAATCATCTCAATCACTTGCTCTTTCGGAATGCCGTACTGATCAGCAAAATTTAATGCCTCACCGTAAGCTTGAACGAAAATGCCTAATAGTGAGTTAATCATTAATTTAATACCACCGGCTTTGCCTACAGAGCCATAATAGAAAGTTGTCGTACTAAATGCAGCGAAAAGCGGCTTGATTTGCTCAACAATTTCTTCTTTACCTGCGGAAAGCACTAATAATTTTCCTGCTTCTGCTACTTTGCTTGAGCCAGAAACAGGTGCTTCCACAAATTCTGCACCGTGTTCTGCAAGTAGTGCTTCAACCGCTTGGTTTTGGCTTGGAGAAATGGTGCTCATATTCACTACTAATTTGCCTTTTAACTGTGCTAATACCTCAGCACTTAATACTTGCTGAATAGAAGCATAGTCTGCAATCATTAAGAAAATAATATCGTGAGCTTTCACTAACTCAACAACAGAGGAGTATAATTTACCGCCTGCTGCCACTACTTTCTCTGCTTTTTCCGGGCTGCGGTTATAAACACCTACTTTTACTCCACTATTAAGTAAATGTTTAGCCATTGGTTCGCCCATTTGACCTAAACCAATCCAACCAATTTCTTGTGTGTTAAATTTTTGCATAATGTTCTCCTTGGTTAAATAATAGAAGGATTATTGCGATTTTCGATAGTTAAGTCAAATAGAGAGAACTTGAATATAACGATGGAAAGGAGTAGCATTTCTGCACTTAATTAATCAGTAAATAACAATGAAACCAACAATTCTTTTATATGACTCCGGAATAGGCGGCTTAACGATTTATGATGAAATCCGTAAAGTGCTACCTCACGCTCACTATCTGTATTGCTTTGATAATGCTTTTTTCCCTTATTCCGAGAAATCAGAAACGGTTTTGATTGAACGAGCAGTGAAAATTGTGCAAAAAATTGCAGAAAAACGACCGCTTGATATGGTGGTTGTAGCGTGCAATACCGCAAGCACTGTTGTGCTTCCTGCATTGCGTGAGCATTTTCAATTTCCCATTGTAGGCACAGTACCGGCTATTAAACCAGCAGCCGCAATTTCTGAAAGTAAAACGATTGGTTTATTAGCCACAAAAGGCACTGTTTCTCGCCCTTATGTTGATGAACTGATTGCTAAATACACCCAAAATTGTATTGTGGAAAAGATAGGTACAACGGATTTGGTTGAAATTGTAGAAGAAAAACAAAGAACGGGCAGAGTGGATATGGTTCGTTTACAAAAAGTTGTTGAGAATTGGCAGGAACATCCCACATTAGATACAGTTATTCTTGGTTGCACGCATTTTCCATTGGTAAAAAATGAATTACAACAAGTATTACCGAAAGTGAAATTCTTTGTTGAACCGGGAATAGGGATTGCTAAACGGGTTTTAAGTTTATTAGGAGAAGGGAAATTTAATCAAAAGAATGATTTAGTTAATGAAGCATTTTGTACCTCAGAAACTTCCTCATTCGAGATTAAACGACAAATTATGCAGGATTGGGGGTTTAATCAACTATCTGTGATTGATGTTTAAGCGATATTAAGGTTTTTGATGAAAAATAATCCAGTTGATAAAAAACTTTAAAAAAGGGCTTGCAACAGTTTTAAAAATCTCTATAATGCACCCCACACAACGACGCACTGTTGTGAAGAGATTAAGTTTGATTCCGGTGCGTCGTTTTATTTTGCTCTTTAACAATTTATCAGACAATCTGTGTGGGCACTTGTTGATTGACTTGATTTTAAAAATATATTTTAAAACTTGAAGTCTTAATAGGTGCTAACTAGAAATTCATTTAACTTTTTTAAGTTTTCTTATTAAAGTGTGATTTTATGTCAGCAGTATTGAGCGATTAAACTTTTTGAATTGAAGAGTTTGATCATGGCTCAGATTGAACGCTGGCGGCAGGCTTAACACATGCAAGTCGAACGGTAACAGGGAGAAGCTTGCTTCTTTGCTGACGAGTGGCGGACGGGTGAGTAATGCTTGGGAATCTGGCTTATGGAGGGGGATAACTACTGGAAACGGTAGCTAATACCGCGTAATGTCTTTGGACTAAAGGGTGGGACTTTCGGGCCACCTGCCATAAGATGAGCCCAAGTGGGATTAGCTAGTTGGTGAGGTAAAGGCTCACCAAGGCGACGATCTCTAGCTGGTCTGAGAGGATGACCAGCCACACTGGAACTGAGACACGGTCCAGACTCCTACGGGAGGCAGCAGTGGGGAATATTGCACAATGGGGGGAACCCTGATGCAGCCATGCCGCGTGAATGAAGAAGGCCTTCGGGTTGTAAAGTTCTTTCGGTAGCGAGGAAGGCAGACTTGTTAATAGCAAGTTTGATTGACGTTAACTACAGAAGAAGCACCGGCTAACTCCGTGCCAGCAGCCGCGGTAATACGGGGGGTGCAAGCGTTAATCGGAATAACTGGGCGTAAAGGGCACGCAGGCGGACTTTTAAGTGAGATGTGAAAGCCCCGGGCTTAACCTGGGAATTGCATTTCAGACTGGGAGTCTAGAGTACTTTAGGGAGGGGTAGAATTCCACGTGTAGCGGTGAAATGCGTAGAGATGTGGAGGAATACCGAAGGCGAAGGCAGCCCCTTGGGAATGTACTGACGCTCATGTGCGAAAGCGTGGGGAGCAAACAGGATTAGATACCCTGGTAGTCCACGCCGTAAACGCTGTCGATTTGGGGATTGGGCTTTAAGCTTGGTGCCCGTAGCTAACGTGATAAATCGACCGCCTGGGGAGTACGGCCGCAAGGTTAAAACTCAAATGAATTGACGGGGGCCCGCACAAGCGGTGGAGCATGTGGTTTAATTCGATGCAACGCGAAGAACCTTACCTACTCTTGACATCCAGAGAATCTTGTAGAGATACGAGAGTGCCTTCGGGAACTCTGAGACAGGTGCTGCATGGCTGTCGTCAGCTCGTGTTGTGAAATGTTGGGTTAAGTCCCGCAACGAGCGCAACCCTTATCCTTTGTTGCCAGCGATTAGGTCGGGAACTCAAAGGAGACTGCCGGTGATAAACCGGAGGAAGGTGGGGATGACGTCAAGTCATCATGGCCCTTACGAGTAGGGCTACACACGTGCTACAATGGCGTATACAGAGGGCAGCGACCCAGCGATGGTGAGCGAATCTCACAAAGTACGTCTAAGTCCGGATTGGAGTCTGCAACTCGACTCCATGAAGTCGGAATCGCTAGTAATCGCAAATCAGAATGTTGCGGTGAATACGTTCCCGGGCCTTGTACACACCGCCCGTCACACCATGGGAGTGGGTTGTACCAGAAGTAGATAGCTTAACCTTCGGGGGGGCGTTTACCACGGTATGATTCATGACTGGGGTGAAGTCGTAACAAGGTAACCGTAGGGGAACCTGCGGTTGGATCACCTCCTTACCAAAAATCAAGAAGCGAGAGCTTGAAATGACAGCAAGTGTTCACACAGATTGTTTGATAAAGCAGTAGGACAAGAGATGAATGAGATTTAGGCATTCAAACGGTTAGAATCTTGAAAGGTTTTGCAAAAATCGTTAGAATATTCGACCTAAAATGGCAAAGCGGAAAGCATCTTTAAATGTTGTCCCCATCGTCTAGAGGCCTAGGACATCGCCCTTTCACGGCGGTAACCGGGGTTCGAATCCCCGTGGGGACGCCATTTAAAGATGATTTTTATTGTCTTAATGTTCTTTAAAAATTTGGAAACAAGCTGAAAAACTGAGAGATTTTCGAAAGAAAGTCTGAGTAGTTAAAAAATCTTAGCTGAACAAAGGCAGCTAAGTGTTTAGTTG
Organism: Mannheimia varigena; assembly: GCF_013377235.1. NCBI lineage: Bacteria > Pseudomonadati > Pseudomonadota > Gammaproteobacteria > Pasteurellales > Pasteurellaceae > Mannheimia > Mannheimia varigena. Next base: position 1,401,645 of record NZ_CP016226.1, read on the forward strand.
AATAATATCGCTTCAAATCAATTCGTTTGACTTGTTTAAATGAAAATATTTGAGGTTGTATAGTTAAGTGACTAAGCGCACAAGGTGGATGCCTTGGCAATCAGAGGCGATGAAGGACGTGCTAATCTGCGAAAAGCTTGGATGAGTCGATAAGAGGCGTTTAATCCAAGATGTCCGAATGGGGAAACCCAGTAGGTGAAGAACCTACTATCATTTACTGAATCCATAGGTAAATGAGGCAAACCGGGAGAACTGAAACATCTAAGTACCCCGAGGAAAAGAAATCAACCGAGATTTCGTTAGTAGCGGCGAGCGAACGCGAAAGAGCCAGTTAGTGATAGCGGATTTATTAGAGGAATGAGCTGGGAAGCTCAATCGTAGAGGGTGATAATCCCGTACTCGAAAATATTTCCGTGGTACTAGGCTAACAACAAGTAGGGCGGGACACGTGATATCCTGTTTGAAGATGGGGGGACCATCCTCCAAGGCTAAATACTCCTGATTGACCGATAGTGAACCAGTACTGTGAAGGAAAGGCGAAAAGAACCCCGGCGAGGGGAGTGAAATAGAACCTGAAACCTTGTGCGTACAAGCAGTGGGAGCAGATTTATTCTGTGACTGCGTACCTTTTGTATAATGGGTCAGCGACTTATATTTTGTAGCAAGGTTAACCGAATAGGGGAGCCGTAGGGAAACCGAGTCTTAACTGGGCGTGTAGTTGCAAGGTATAGACCCGAAACCCGGTGATCTAGCCATGGGCAGGTTGAAGATTGGGTAACACTAATTGGAGGACCGAACCGACTAATGTTGAAAAATTAGCGGATGACTTGTGGCTGGGGGTGAAAGGCCAATCAAACCGGGAGATAGCTGGTTCTCCCCGAAATCTATTTAGGTAGAGCCTTATGTGAATACCTTCGGGGGTAGAGCACTGTTTCGGCTAGGGGTCCATCCCGGATTACCAACCCGATGCAAACTGCGAATACCGAAGAGTAATGCATAGGAGACACACGGTGGGTGCTAACGTCCATCGTGGAGAGGGAAACAACCCAGACCGCCAGCTAAGGTCCCAAAGTACTAGTTAAGTGGGAAACGAAGTGGGAAGGCTTAGACAGCTAGGATGTTGGCTTAGAAGCAGCCATCATTTAAAGAAAGCGTAATAGCTCACTAGTCGAGTCGGCCTGCGCGGAAGATGTAACGGGGCTAAAACTAGTCACCGAAGCTGCGGCATCAGTGGTAACACTGTTGGGTAGGGGAGCGTTCTGTAAGCGGATGAAGGTGAGTCGAGAGGCTTGCTGGACGTATCAGAAGTGCGAATGCTGACATAAGTAACGATAAAACGAGTGAAAAACTCGTTCGCCGGAAGACCAAGGGTTCCTGTCCAACGTTAATCGGGGCAGGGTGAGTCGGCCCCTAAGGCGAGGCTGAAAAGCGTAGTCGATGGGAAACGGGTTAATATTCCCGTACTTGGTGTAATTGCGATGTGGGGACGGAGAAGGTTAGGTTATCAGGGTGTTGGATATCCCTGTTTAAGTTGGTAGGTGGAGTGTTTAGGCAAATCCGGACACTTATTAACACCGAGAGATGATGACGAGGCTCTACGGAGCTGAAGTAACCGATACCACGCTTCCAGGAAAAGCCACTAAGCTTCAGATTACACTAAACCGTACTATAAACCGACACAGGTGGTCAGGTAGAGAATACTCAGGCGCTTGAGAGAACTCGGGTGAAGGAACTAGGCAAAATAGCACCGTAACTTCGGGAGAAGGTGCGCCGGCGTAGATTGTAGTGACTTGCTCACGAAGGTTGAACCGGTCGAAGATACCAGCTGGCTGCAACTGTTTATTAAAAACACAGCACTCTGCAAACACGAAAGTGGACGTATAGGGTGTGATGCCTGCCCGGTGCTGGAAGGTTAATTGATGGTGTTATCGCAAGAGAAGCTCCTGATCGAAGCCCCAGTAAACGGCGGCCGTAACTATAACGGTCCTAAGGTAGCGAAATTCCTTGTCGGGTAAGTTCCGACCTGCACGAATGGCATAATGATGGCCAGGCTGTCTCCACCCGAGACTCAGTGAAATTGAAATCGCCGTGAAGATGCGGTGTACCCGCGGCTAGACGGAAAGACCCCGTGAACCTTTACTATAGCTTGACACTGAACATTGAATTTTGATGTGTAGGATAGGTGGGAGCCTTTGAAGATGACACGCCAGTGTTGTTGGAGGCGTCCTTGAAATACCACCCTTTAACGTTTGATGTTCTAACGAAGTACTCGGAACGAGTACTCGGACAGTGTCTGGTGGGTAGTTTGACTGGGGCGGTCTCCTCCCAAAGAGTAACGGAGGAGCACGAAGGTTTGCTAATGACGGTCGGACATCGTCAGGTTAGTGCAATGGTAGAAGCAAGCTTAACTGCGAGACAGACAAGTCGAGCAGGTGCGAAAGCAGGTCATAGTGATCCGGTGGTTCTGAATGGAAGGGCCATCGCTCAACGGATAAAAGGTACTCCGGGGATAACAGGCTGATACCGCCCAAGAGTTCATATCGACGGCGGTGTTTGGCACCTCGATGTCGGCTCATCACATCCTGGGGCTGAAGTAGGTCCCAAGGGTATGGCTGTTCGCCATTTAAAGTGGTACGCGAGCTGGGTTTAGAACGTCGTGAGACAGTTCGGTCCCTATCTGCCGTGGGCGTTGGAGAATTGGTTGGGGCTGCTCCTAGTACGAGAGGACCGGAGTGGACGCACCGCTGGTGTTTCGGTTGTGTCGCCAGACGCATTGCCGAGTAGCTATGTGCGGAAGAGATAAGTGCTGAAAGCATCTAAGCACGAAACTTGCCAAGAGATGAGTTCTCCCAGTCTATAAGACTGTAAGGGTTGTTGGAGACTACGACGTAGATAGGCGTGGTGTGTAAGCGTTGCGAGACGTTGAGCTAACACGTACTAATTGCCCGAGAGGCTTAACTATACAACGCTCAAGTGTTTTTATGAGAAAGAAGAAAACACAAGTGGAGAAACTAAACGCATAAAGAAAAAAATACACTCAGAATAATCAGCTTGTTTTTGAATTTTGACCCAATTATCCCGATGACCATAGTGCTGTGGTTCTACCTGATTCCATACCGAACTCAGAAGTAAAACGCAGTAACGTCGATGGTAGTGTGGTGATTCGCCATGTGAGAGTAGAGCATCATCGGGTTTTATTTCCTTAGTTTTCTTAATGAAGAGATAAAGAGAATTAAGGAAATAACCGAATTTGATTGATAACCATAGTGCTGTGGTTCTACCTGACTCCATACCGAACTCAGAAGTAAAACGCAGTAACGCCGATGGTAGTGTGGTGATTCGCCATGTGAGAGTAGGGCATTATCAATCTAAGAATTTAGCGGAGCGGTAGTTCAGCTGGTTAGAATACCTGCCTGTCACGCAGGGGGTCGCGGGTTCGAGTCCCGTCCGTTCCGCCAATTATTTTGATGTCCGATTAGCGAAAGTTAATCGGATTTTTTCTTTTCTATCCCATTCACCTTAAGTCTGCTAAAATTTGCAAAATTTTTCATAAAAATAACCGCTTGTATGGCTGAACTTGACCCCATTATTGAACAATTCCTCGATACCCTTTGGCAAGAGCACGGCTTGTCTGAGAATACAATCTCTTCTTATCGCTTTGATCTAGAGCGTTTTTCCGATTATTTTACACAACCCAAGACTTTTTTATCAGTCGATCATATTGATTTACAAGGCTTTTTAGGCGAACGTTTGGAACAGGGCTATAAAGCGACAAGTTCCGCCCGAATGTTAAGCTGTCTGCGTAAATTTTTCCGCTTTTTGTGTCTTGAAAATTATCGGCAAGATGATCCTACCCTTACCCTCACTTCGCCAAAACGAGGCTCGCATTTGCCTAAATCGTTAAGCGAGGAGCAGGTGATGGACCTGTTGGATTGCCCGAATACACTAGATCCGCTTGAGTTGCGTGACAAAGCGATGTTAGAGCTGCTTTACGCCACGGGCTTGCGGGTGACGGAACTGGTTTCGCTTTCTATAGATAATCTGAGCTTGAAACAGGGTGTGGTAAGAATTATCGGTAAAGGAGATAAAGAACGACTTGTGCCGCTGGGTGAAGAGGCAAATTATTGGATTCAGGAGTTTTTCCAATATGGTCGTCCGATTTTGTTGAATAATCAGCAATCTGATGTGGTGTTTCCGAGCCGCCGTGGGCAGCAGATGACAAGACAGGCCTTTTGGCATCGCATTAAACATTACGCCGTTCTTGCCGGCATTGATGCCGACAAACTCTCGCCACACGTTCTCCGCCACGCCTTTGCTACCCATTTAGTGAATCACGGAGCGGATTTGAGAGTGGTGCAAATGTTGCTCGGGCATAGCGATTTATCCACTACGCAAATTTACACTCAAGTGGCGAAAGCTCGCTTGAAATCGCTACATCAAAAATTCCACCCAAGAGGTTAACTCTTGAGACAAGCCACCCATTCATCTTGCCAAAAAACGAGCAATGTGTGGCTTCTTTCCCATACCGGCACATTTTGCTGTTGCCAGATTTTTTTCATCTCTTCCCGATGCCGTTTGCCGTAACATTTCACTTTGCCTTGCTGCCCGATTTTAAGTGAAATCAGCTCTTGGGCCAGCTCTTTCGGCAGTAACAAGCGGTGCGTTTTTTCATTTTTTTTGCAAATGATCTCTTGCTGATTGCGTGTAATTGTTCCAAGTTGATAAGGGAGATCCAGCTCAGTTTCAGTGCCTAATTTGATTTCAAAAGCAGGAGTTTCAGGGATTTCATCAGTCATATAGATTGCTTGTTGATAACGTCTAATCACTTTTTCCCCGATTTTAACGTGTGGATTTTTGTCCGCATTTGCAAAAATCAGCTCAGAAATAACCGCTTGTAATTGAGCTTGGCTTGGCATCATTACGCCACATTTTTCCAACCATAAGCGGACTAATTGTTGCTGTTTGAGTGATGAAAAATCCTCAAAATTAGCCACTGAAAATTGATTTCTTTCCCCAATTCTTTTTACTAATTCATCGTTGAGAAGTTCTTTAATCAGCTCTTGTTGCTCTGCACAATGTTGGGCGGAGCGGGCGACCATTTCACTAAATTGTTGCCAGCGTTGGTTCAGTAAAGGCAACACTTCATTGCGGAAAAAATTGCGATCAAAACGGTTATCGGCATTGCTTTCATCTTCAATCCACACAAGCTGGTGTTGGGTCGCGTAAGCTAAAATTTCCGCTTTGCTAAAGGATAATAGCGGTCGAAAAACGGTAAAATTTTGCAAGAAAGTAACCGCTTGCATTGCCGATAAACCTTTAATGCCGCTGCCTCGTTTTAAGGCGAGGAAAAATGTTTCCGCTTGGTCATCTAAATGGTGGGCGGTGGCTAAGATTTCGTGTGATTTGAGCTGTTGTTGGATGGTGTGATAGCGCGCTTCTCTCGCTCCACTTTCCACGCCGTTGATTGCATCGACAGTGACTTTTTGCAAAATAAAGGGAATATTTAACCGCTTGCAATACTGCTCGCAGAGTGCCGCCCAGCTATCCGCATTCGGGCTTAATCCGTGATGAATATAGATAGCTCTAATGTTGAAGTTGGTGCGAGAAAAAAGGTGTAGCAACACTACTGAATCGACCCCACCGCTAAGTCCAACTAGAAAATCTTGCGTGTTTGGTAACCTTTGTTCGCATTGTTGTTGAAAGTGTTGAAATAATGGCATTTATTTCCCTCTCTTTTTCTGGCTGCGGAGATTATCACCATCTGTTTTGTTTAAGAAGAGTAAGAAAAGCACTAACAATAGCCCGAAAATAGTTACAGTAAAGAATGTTGAACTAAAAGCCTGTTGTAATTGTTCGCCTTGTTCACCGTAGCTTTTTCGGTATAAGGCTAAAATAACGGAAGCAACAGCAATACCAAAACCAATTCCAACTTGTTGTACGGCACTTAAAAAAGTTGAACCGGCACTTGCTTCTTTATCGTTTAAATCAGCAATAGTTAGCGTATTGATGCTAGTAAAAATGATAGAGTTACACACACCGTTAATGAATAAGATGAGTGCAAGAAGCCACATAGGCGTGTTTTTATCTACAAAACCAAGTGTGAAAATAATTACACTCATTGCAAGTGACCCTAAAATGAGGGTGTATTTATAACCTAATCGCATCAATATTTTGCCAACAATAGATTTAGCTAAAATTGCTCCTACTGCAATGGGAGCGAGTAACCAACCTGCTAAATCAGCACGATAGCCAAAGCTTACTTGTAGCATTAATGGCACTAAAAATGGTACGCCAGAATTACATAAACGGTTAATCAGATTTGCGATCATTCCAATGGAGAATGTGCGAGTTTTGAATAGATTTAACGATAAAATAGGATTAATCACTCGTTTAGCATAAAAGATGTAAATTGCCATTAATAGCAAGCCTGCAGTAATGATAAGTAATGCTCGGGAACTGTTATTTAAGTCTTCGCCGATGAGTTCTAAGCCAAAGGTAAAACTCACCAAGCTGAAGGCAAATAAGAGAAAACCGATAAAGTCGAATTTTTCTGTTTTTTGTGTGAGATTTGGCATATATTTGCCCGAAATATAAATTCCTAATATGCCCATTGGGATATTAATCAAGAAAATCCAATGCCAACTTGCGAAAGTGACTAGCCAACCGCCTACAATAGGCCCAAGTACAGGCCCGATTAACCCTGCCATTGCCATAGTGTTCCACGTTGCCACTAACTCCGATTTAGGCACTATCCGAATAATCGCAAGCCGCGCTACAGGCATCATTAACGCACCACCCACACCTTGAAATATGCGGGTAAGCACTAACATCTCTAAGGTTTGCGACATTGCACAGCCGATCGAGCCTAACACAAACAAAACAACAGCCAAGCGAAAGATTTTTAGCGTACCGAATTTATCTGCCAACCAGCCACTTAATGGAATCAGGGCGGCAACGGTTAAGGCATAACTAATTACCGCCATTTGCATTTCAAGTGGCGATTCGTGCATATCCGCAGAAATAGCAGGCAGAGCAGTGTTTAAAATTGTGCTGTCTAAGGTTTGCATAAACAAGGCAGAAGCGGCAATCCACGCTAAGCCTTTATAGGAGACATTTTCGGTTGGTATAGCCATAAGCTACCTTTTTTATGACGATTTAAAGGAACAAGCGGTCATATTTTGATGAAATTTTGCGGACAATCAAGATCTGCAAAGTGAATAAAAAATATTACCGCTTGTTATGGTTACTTACCGATACAAAACGAGCTGAAAATGTTGCCGAGCAGGTCATCTGAGGTAAATTGCCCGGTGATTTCGCTTAACGCATTTTGCACCATTCGCAACTCTTCCGCCAACAATTCGCCGGCGAAGAATTGGGTAAGCTGAATATGCCCACGTTCCAAATGATCGGCAGCGGTTTCTAACGCCTGCAAATGACGGCGGCGAGCTAAGAATCCGCCCTCGGTTGAGCTTTGATAGCCCATGGATTTTTTCAGATGTTCACGCAGTAAATCTACGCCTACTTTGGTTTGAGCAGAAAGGCGAATCATCGTGAAATCTTCCACCTGAATTAAGCCCTCTGGTTCGCCCGATAAATCCACTTTGTTGCGAATTACCGTCACCGGCATATTCGCTGGCAATTTCGCTAAGAAATCTGCCCATTCGTTACGGAACTGGTCGGCAGTTTGTTCTGTGCTGTCGATCATCAATAACACGTGGTCGGCTTGGGCAATTTCGTCCCACGCACGGGCAATCCCGATACGTTCCACCTCATCGCTTGCATCACGCAAGCCGGCGGTGTCGATAATATGCAGAGGCATTCCATCAATGTGAATGTGTTCACGTAGAACATCTCGGGTTGTACCGGCAATGTTGGTTACGATTGCTGCTTCCCGCCCGGCTAAGGCATTGAGTAGGCTTGATTTGCCTGCATTAGGGCGACCGGCAATCACCACTTTCATTCCTTCACGCAGAATTGAACCTTGTTTTGCTTCACGGCGAACGCCATCTAATTGAGCGATAATATCGTTCAATTTCGCCTCAATTTTGCCGTCTGCCAAGAAGTCGATCTCTTCATCAGGGAAGTCGATAGCCGCTTCCACATAGGTGCGTAGGTAGATAACATCATCCACCAACGCATTGATTTTATTGGAAAATTCACCCTGTAAGGATTTTAACGCCGAACGAGCGGCTTGCTCGCTGGTGGCATCAATTAAGTCAGCGATGGCTTCGGCTTGGGCTAAATCGAGTTTATCGTTTAAAAATGCCTGCTCGGAAAATTCCCCAGCTCGGGCAATTCGTACCCCTTTGACCTGCAAAATGCGTTTTAGCAATAAATCTAAAATTACCTGTCCGCCGTGGCCTTGCAATTCCAACACATCTTCGCCGGTAAAGGAGTTCGGGGCTTTGAAAAACAGGGCGATACCTTGATCTAACACCGTGCCGTCTTCATCTTTAAACGGCAAATAATTCGCTAAGCGAGGCTGTAATTTTTTCCCCACCACGGCTTCGGCAACGGTTTCCGCCAAAGGGCCGGAAACCCGCAAAATACCTACACCGCCACGTCCAATCGGGGTGGCTTGAGCCACAATCGTTTCTTTCATTCTTTATCCTCAAATTCGGTTGCAAGCGGTTGGATTTTTGCAAATTTTTACCTAAAACAGCCCGCTTGTAGTGGCTGCTATGATACCGAAACCAACCGAAAAGGTAAAATAAAAGCCGATTGCTCGTATTCCGCCGAAAGAGTAGAATATCGCTCTTTATTTAAACAATTTCATACCATTAATGTCTTTAGAAAAACTGCTACTCGTTCGCCGATTTATCTCCACCACCGCCTTTTTCTCAATGCAAAGCGTGTTCTTCTTTTATCTCAAAGATAAAGGGCTAGACAACGCACAAATCGCCTTTTCGCTCTCCTTATTGCTGTTTTGCAACCAAGCGTTGGCGATTTTTGCCGGCATTTGGGGCGATCGTTATGGCTTGGCGAAAATGATGCTGTTGGGCTGTTTGTTGGATGTGCTTGCCTATATGCTGTTTCTTGCAGCGGATAACTATGTTGTTTTACTGATGGCAACCACCTGTTTCGGCTTGGGAAGTTGTTTATTTGGGACTAATGCCAGAGCCTGCTTGTTAGCCATTGCTGGCAATGAATATGCCGCTAAAACCCGATTACAGGGTAAATATTTAAAAGTGACGAGTATGTCGTCAATGCTTGCTCCGCTTATCATCATTCCGTTTATTAAATTTGAGATGATTGAGACACTGATTTGGATCTGTTTTTTGTTGGAAGCAGCATTGTTTGCTTTTATGGTCAAGCCGTTTTCTGCAGTGGAGAATATTCAAGGCAAAGTAAAATTCCACTTCTCGCAAATCAAAGAAATCATCAGCAAAGAGTTCTTGTTTGCCCATTTAATGTTGTTCGTGCCGCTGAGTGTGGCATCGTCCTATTTTATTATTTTCCCTTATCTGTTTGATAAAGTACTGAATGCCCCTGAGCATTCACCCATCGCCTTGTTTATCAATGGGATTTTAACCGTGAGCCTGCAATCTTCGTTTTCTCGCAAGATTAATTTGACGAAAAAACAATTAATTTGGATTTCGCCTTTGCTCGCTCTCGCCATTATTCTGCCTTGGTTTATTGCGGTGAAAGCCGCAACTTTAACCGCAGCCTATATGTACACCGTGATTTTTACCGTGGTGGAAGTATTTGCTTTAACCGCAATGGCGAATTTATTAGTGAAATTTGATAACGGTAAAAACCGTGGCTTTATTTTTGGCTCGTCCCGACTGATTTTGTCGATTACCACAATGATTACCATGAATTTAGTGCCGCTTATCTTTTTGATATGAGTATAGGGAATGTTAACCTTATTTAACTGAAAAATTATTTCCAGCATATTGCTCTAAAAACTCAAATAAGGTCATTGTTTTTATATTATGAGCTTGAGCAACATTAGGGATCATTATACGTTTTTTAACATCAGGATTAAATTTTTCTTGTGTAATGATTGAAAAGCTATGCTCCATCGCGTGAGCAATAATCCAGGCATCTGCATTATTAATTTCAGCAAATTCATCTTTTGCTATTTGTTTTACATCTAAAGTTTGAGCATAATTCATTAATGTTCCATAACTAGTAAGGGATGAATAATGATCTTCAAAAAAGTCTTCGGGTAGATTATCAACCCAAACTTTTAGCTCATCATTTTGTATAGCAATTTCATCTTTAACTGCTCTAATGCTATATACAATTCCTTTTTTATGTAATTCAATTAATAAATCCCAAAAAGATTGAGCAAAGCCAAATTGATAATACGTATTTTTAGCAGTAATAAAGATATTTGCATCAATTAGGAAGCGTTCTTGTCTCATTATCTCACTCCTTGACTTCTGCGATAATGGGATATTAGAGTGTCTACTTTTTTAATATTGAGTAGTCTACTAGCTTCACGCAGAGGCAAATTTTGGCTAATTGCTTGATTAATAACGACACTACAAAAACGAGGGCTCTGGCGTACTTTTAGTATATTGTGAAAATCTCCACCATTGCTTTTTTGTTTTAGTATGGTTTTTAAACGTTCTCTTTCTTTATGTATTTCATTATTTTCTAATAAAGACAATGTAACTGCTTTTACAATAACTGCAAATTTACTCACTTTAAAATAACTTGCTAATTTTTCTATATTTTCGTTTTTAGTAAGTTTATCTTGCCAAAGCTGGATAAATAATTCTGTAGGCATTAAAAATTCAGCTGCTACTCTATTACAAAATGCTTCTACAGTTTGATCTTGATTCCAAGAAGATACCCCTTCTACTCCAATCCAAATGTGTGCTACTTCATGCAATAAAGTAAATGTTTGAGCTTCAGCTACATCAGAACCATTAATAAACACAACAGGAACAATTTTATCAACAAGAGCAAATCCACGAAACTCACTAGTGTTTAATGTTTTTCGTGTATTATTTTTTACGATACCATTTTTAAATACCAAAATACCTATATGTTCAAATTTTTCAGTAAGATACTTGAAATAAGTATCTTTAGTTAAATATTTTAGTTCTTGGATAAGATTAATACCTAGTGTTTTCTCAATATCTTTTGCTACTGTTTTAGGTTCTAGATTTATTGTTAACTGGAATTTACCGACAAATGGTAATTCTTCTTCATTACCTTGTTCAATTAAATAATCTTTGAACCAATCTTGTTTATTCTCAATATCTTTTAATACATCAAAAAAATCTTTACTTAGCGGTTCAGAACCTATGACTTGACGTAAATCAGGAATATGTGGTTGCTCGATTTTAGGTGGTTTGTTTAAAAATAAATAACCAAAAGGAATGTTTGCTCGTTTTGCTAATGCAAGAGCAGTTGTTTTAGAAATTAAACCGGTTAAGAATTTTTCAGCCTTATTTGGGGCGAGTTCATCCGCCAACGTTTGAGGTTCTATATGCTCTAACGCTGCAATCCAGTGAATAATGTTTGGAGAAATTTGTAATTCCATATCCGCTCTTTTGCCTATTTTTAGCTAAGAAATAATCAATTTAGATTATAAGTAAATTTAGATTCTTTGCCTATGGGATTTGTGAGAAAAATAATAATTCATAATCTATATGTCTCAATGCAATATTCTTGCTATCCATAATCTCAACTTTAATCCCCAATAACTGGTGTAGCCCGTAGTATGGTGAAGAATTTTACCGTCTTGAATAATTAAAATAGTCGGTGTGGCTTGAATGTTCCAGCCTTGTGAAAATTCACCGCTTGGATCGTTAAGGGTGGCAAAATTATAGCCGTTTTCGTTGAGGTAGCGTTGTACTTCGCTGCCCTCACCTGATTTTAGGGCTACACCCAACACTTCCGTGCCGTTTTCAGCAAGCTGTTGAATATTCGGCGACACCACTTTGCAGTAATGGCACCAACTGCCCCAAAAGTAGAGCAGCATTGGTTTTTCGCTGCTTAACTGGGTGATAATTTTTGGCTGATGCTGAATATCGTAATAGACCTTTTGTTCAAATTGAGCCGGAGCGGTAGGGCTTCGGTACCAATCCACCACAAGGCTAATCACAATAAACAAACCACCGTACACAAACAGATTTTTCAGCCAGCGAATGAGGAGTGATTTCTTGTTATTCATTGTTTTATGCTTTCAATAATGCAAAAAACCTGTGAAGGCTATCCACAGGTTTTTGTTTTGCGAAGATTACAGAATATCTAATAATTCCACTTCAAAAATTAAGGTGGCGAATGGAGGGATTGACGCACCTGCACCACGCTCACCGTAGGCTAACTCTTGTGGAATGGTTAAACGCCATTTTGAGCCAACAGGCATTAATTGTAACGCTTCTGTCCAGCCACGGATTACGCCGTTTACCGGGAATTCTGCCGGCTGACCACGTTTTACTGAGCTGTCGAACACGGTGCCGTCAATTAATGAGCCGGTGTAGTGAACACGCACGGTTGAAGTTGCCGTTGGTTTTTCGCCGGTGCCTTCGGTTAAAATTTCGTATTGTAAGCTGCTTTCGGTTACCACCACGCCTTTCGCTTTTTTGTTCTCTTCTAAGAACGCTTTGTTTTCGGCATCAATCGCTTTGAACGCTTCCGCTTGAGCCGCTTCTGCACGCTGACCTAACTCTTGTAACGCTGCGGTCACTTCGTTTAAGTCGATAGCCGGTTCGTTTTGGTTTAATACATCGTAAATACCACGAGCCACCGCTTCGGCATTCACGTCCATTCCGCTGCCTAAAAGTTGCTGACCGATTTGTAAACCGATGCCATAACCGCCTTTTGCTTCCACTGAATCTAAAGCTACTGAATTGAAATCTAATGCCATTTTTTGTTCCTTTTTATGTTTGAAATTGCGTATTAAAAATGAATACGCACCCAGTTATGGGGGCTGTTTTTAAGAATACAAGCCTTGAAATGATCAAGCGGTTGAAAAGTGCAATTTTTTTGCAAATTTCAACCGCTTGTGAGGGAAATTAGAAGGTTAAGTATGGAGCAACTTTTTCTACGGTCACCTCGCCAATGCCTGGAATGTTAGATAATTCCGCTGCACTTTTGATTTTGCCCGCTTTTTTGCGATATTCCACAATCGCTTTTGCTTTCGCTTCGCCAATTCCTGCTAAAGATTGAAGCTCTTCTTCGCTTGCTTTGTTAATATTGACTTTTTGTGATTTTTTCACTGTAGTCGTTTTTTCAGCTACGGTTGCTTTTACTGCTGCTACTTTTTCTGTTGTAGCGGATTTAGCTGAATTTAGTGTTTCTCTTGCAGTGGCTGCTTTTTCGGTAGTCGCTACTTTAGCGGCTTCTACTTTCCCTTTTGCATTTTCTGTTGTAGAACCAACTTTAGCTTTCACAGCTTCCGTTTTCTCTGCAACACTCTCTTTTACTTCTTTCGCTTTTACTTTTGTACTTTCTTTAACTTCAGTGGCGGTTTGTACTGTAGAGGCTTTAATTGCATTGATTTGTTCGGTTGTTGCCGCTTTTGCACTGACTTTCTGTGTATTGGTTTCGGCAAGTGATGTTGCTGAAACAGCCATCGCAACGCCTAATGCTAATAATGTTTTTAGTGGTTTCATTTAAAATCCTTAAAATAAAAAAGAGGGGTGAAAATTGTGAAAAAAACTGTACTTTAAGACTGGAAGTTTCGCAGAAAGTTCATAAAAGTTGATTTGAGCGAAAACAAGCGGTGATTTTTTGCCGTTTTTTTACTAAAAACCACCGCTTGCAAAGGTTAGAGCAGTAACAAACTGCCCCATTTGATGATGTCGAAGAAGAATTTGTTATCATCAGTCGCGACTTTTTGACCAGATGTTTTACCTTCTTGAGATTTTTCTTCCTCAATCATTCCGCTTTGATATTGCCCTTTCACCACTGCCAAATCGTTTTTCGCATTGGCACGCAAGGTGGCACACTGCTTTGTTGGCAGCTCTTCTACCGCGTCGTTATTTTTAAATTTCTTGAACAAATACTGAGCGTAACCCATTGATTTTTCATCGCTTTGAATGATTTTGACATACTGCTCGCCGATAATCTCTTCAAGTGGATAGAAGAACACATATTGCGAGAAAATGTAGGAATCTTCCTTAGAAAAATGCTCCTGCTGAATGCGGGTGAGGTTCGGGTAAATACACTGCTTCGCCTGATTGCTTGCCTCCACCCATTTTTGAGCGTCCGCTTCAGATAATACATAATCAGCATTCGCAAATTCGCCCGGGAAGGCCTCTTGTTTTGCCGTTTCATTTGATGCGCAAGCAACAGCCAAAAAGCCTGCTGAAAGTAATATGATTTTTTTAAACATAATGCGTTTTCCATTAAAAATTTTGCGTATTCTAGCAAAAAAATCACGACTGACCATTGCAAAATTTTATAGAAAAACCACCGCTTGTTTTTTCCGATCCCCTAATCTGTTAAACTAACCGCAATGATTTCTAACCAACCGAAAATGCAATGACGCAAAACCTCACAACCCATACGCCGATGATGCAACAATATTTGCAACTAAAAGCCCAAAACCCTGACATTCTGCTTTTTTACCGAATGGGGGATTTTTACGAGCTGTTTTATGATGATGCAAAACGGGCGGCGGCGTTGTTGGATATTTCGCTGACCAAGCGTGGGCAGTCGGCAGGTGAGCCAATCCCGATGGCGGGTGTGCCGTATCACGCCGTTGAGGGCTATTTGGCGAAGCTGGTGGCGTTGGGCGAAAGTGTGGCGATTTGCGAGCAGATTGGTGACCCAGCCACTTCAAAAGGGCCGGTGGAGCGTAAAGTGGTGCGAATTGTGACCCCGGGCACGGTGAGCGATGAGGCTCTACTGCCTGAACGCCAAGACAACTTGGTGGCGGCGATTTATGAGGAAAAAGGCACTTTTGCGATTGCCACGCTCGATATGACTTCGGGGCGGTTTTTAATCAGCGAGTTGCCGAATAAAGAGGCGTTGGCGGCAGAGTTGCAACGACTGCAGCCGGCGGAAATTCTCTATCCGGAAAATTTCTCGGCAGCCACCATTTTGAACAATTACAAAGGCTTACGCCGCCGCCCGGTTTGGGAATTTGAGTTAGTGACTGCCATTCAGCTGCTCAACCGCCAATTTGGTACGCAAAGTTTAGCCGGTTTTGGGGTGGAAAAAGCGGTGATCGCCCTTTGTGCCGCTGGTTGCGTGCTGCATTACGCACAAGAAACCCAACGCACCGCTTTGCCGCACATCAATGCGATTCACCTTTCGCAACATAGCGACACCGTGTTGTTAGACGCCGCTACTCGCCGCAATTTGGAGCTGACCCAAAACCTCGCTGGTGGTACGGAAAATACGCTGGCGGACGTGTTGGATAAATGCGTGACCCCAATGGGTAGCCTCTTGTTGAAACGTTGGATTCACCAGCCGATTCGAGATTGCGTGAAGTTGCAGGCTCGCCAGCAGACGATTGCCGCCCTAATGCAAAATGACCGCATCGCTGACATTCAGCCGCTGCTGCAACAAGTAGGCGATATGGAGCGAATTTTGGCTCGGGTAGCGTTGCGTTCGGCCCGTCCTCGAGATCTTACCCGACTGCGGACAGCCCTGGCACAACTGCCTGAAATTACAAAAGATGCCCAAAATCTGACCGCTAGTTTAGATAAATTGTTATCTCAACTTGCCGATTTCAGCGAGCTGCACGATTTACTTGAACGAGCGATTATCGACACTCCACCGCAGCTTATTCGTGATGGCGGCGTGATCGCCGAGGGCTACAATGCGGAGCTGGACGAATGGCGAGAGCTGTCTGCCGGGGCAACGCAATATCTGGAAAATTTGGAAATTCGTGAGCGTGAAAGCACCGGCATTGATACGCTTAAAATCGGCTTTAATGCGGTGCACGGTTACTACATTCAGATTTCGCAGGGGCAGGCTCACAAAGCCCCGATTCACTACGTCCGCCGCCAAACCCTGAAAAATGCCGAGCGTTACATCATTCCTGAACTGAAGACCTACGAAGACAAGGTACTGAAAGCGAAAGGGGCTTCGCTAGCGTTGGAGAAACAGCTTTATGACGAGCTGTTTGATGTGATGATGCCACGTTTGGGCGAGCTACAACTGGCGGCGATGGTGCTGTCTGAACTTGATGTGCTCACCAACCTTGCCGAACGGGCTGACCGCCTCAATTACGTCTGCCCAACGTTCAGCCCGACTCGGGGCGTGAATATTAAAGGCGGACGCCACCCAGTGGTGGAGCAGGTGCTGAAGGAGCCGTTTATCGCTAACCCTGTTTTCCTTAATGCTCAACGCCATTTGCTGATCGTCACCGGCCCGAATATGGGCGGTAAAAGTACCTATATGCGACAAATCGCCTTGATTACGCTGATGGCGTACATCGGCAGTTTTGTACCGGCGGAGAGTGCAGAGATCGGCCCGATTGATCGCATTTTTACTCGCATTGGAGCGAGTGATGATCTCGCTTCTGGTCGCTCAACCTTTATGGTGGAGATGACGGAAATGGCGAATATTCTGCACCAAGCTACCGAAAACAGCCTTGTGCTGATTGATGAAATCGGGCGTGGTACTTCCACCTATGATGGGTTATCGCTGGCGTGGGCGTGTGCGGAATGGTTGGCGAAAAAAACGCAATCGCTTACCCTATTTGCGACCCACTATTTCGAGCTCACCGGGCTGCCAAATCAGCTCAAAGGTGTGGCGAACGTGCATTTAGATGCGAGAGAACACAACGACACCATCGCCTTTATGCACACGGTGCAAGAAGGGGCGGCGAGCAAAAGCTACGGCTTGGCGGTGGCAGCTTTGGCTGGTGTGCCGAAACAGGTTATTCAGCTTGCCAAACAACGCTTGGCTCATTTGGAGGAAATTTCTCACCAAACCAAACAAGCCAACGAACACCCACAAGCGGATTTGCTTTTTGCCCCAGACTTCACCGATGATTTGCAAAAAAATGAAGTAATTCAACCGCTTGCTACAGAAGAAAGTGAGCTAGAAAAAGCCCTCAAAGCAATCCAACCCGATGAACTCACGCCAAAACAAGCGTTAGAAGAGCTTTATCGGTTGAAGAAGCTGTTAAATTGTTAAGTCAAAAAAATCGCCCCTTAATACAGGGGCGATGTTATTTAGAATGTATGTGAAAACTCAATATACACACGGTTTTTGTCATAACTATAAAAAGTGTGATTACTTTTTACTTTGTTATATTGCCAGGTTAAACGAGGAGTAATGCCTTTAAAATGCACGGCTCTGTGCCAGATACTCGCTTGTACGCCGTATTCTTTATTACGCTGGGTAATTTGGAAAATAGGCATTGGTGCTCTATATTGCTTGCGACCATAGCTCACGCTTAATTGACTCGAAAGCCCATTCTTCCACTCTTGCCCCCAACCTAGTGAAACACCTCGACGAATAAAGCTGTCATCTAAATCTCTGGTGCTATTGCGGTTAAAGTTCGCTCCAACAAACCAATATTGCTGGCTGCTTGGGTGGTAGTAAATACTCGGAGAAACAAAATGATAATTCCCATCTAAGTGCTGGCGGCGGGTATAACGTTGCTCGGCATATTCATACGTTATTGAGGATTGCCATTGTGGCGTAATCCAGTATTGCCAACGAGTATTAACACCACCTGCATTTGAATAACGCTTAGTGCTTTGACTTTGAGTAGAACCGCCCGCATACCAAGTTTGCTCTAAGAAAGGTAAAACCGTGATTTTTTGTTTTGCATTTTGATAGCCTAATCCGAAACTTTCTCTAAGCGAATATTCATTATATTTTTTATTATTCCAATAATATTTGCCATTACCGTTTAGGCGAAACTCATGGAAGAAACCATTTCTCCAAGACCATTTTTTCGCAGCGTCAAAACTTAGCCCAATTCCTTGAGCGGATTCTTTTTTCGGAGCTGTCCAGCCATTATAGATTGTACCGGCTTTTGGGGCATTATTAATATTTGGATCATTTAAATAAGTTAAGCCACCTTGAAATACCCATTTGTCTTGTTTACTGATTGCTTCTAAATAATGGTTAATAATATTTGTAATTCTTACAGGTAATTTATCTGCTTGTAATTTATGAAATTGTGCTTCTGCCGCTTCATTTTCACGATTTTCAAAAAGCGCCACAGCAAGCTGCATTCGGATTGGCTGATTTTCCGGATAACTTGCCAGCAACTCTCGGTAGAGCTTAATAGATTGGGTATAATCTTGCTTTGATTTTGCCTCTATTGCCTTTGCCCACGTAACAATTTCACGATTTTGTTGAGAGGTAGGGAGTTTTTGGTACATCGGCAATAAAAAGAGGACATTTTCGGTATGACCTGTTACCAATGCAGTCAGCATTGCTGAATTTAATAACTCAGGCTGCTGAATGAGTTCTTGGCTTGAAATTGAAATAGTTTGATTGCTATTTTGCACTTTGGGTTGAACTTGAGCAACTTTATGTTCTGGTTGTTCAAACGATTGGTTTTGTTGCATTCGCTGATTATCCATTTTCTCTTGAATTGAAGCAGGGGTAGTATCAGATAATGCAAAATGTGCAGCTAAACTAAAGGCGATAGGAATAATTTTTTTCATAGAAAGTATTATAAAAGAAATAGAAAAGGCTATTCTTCAATAGCCTTTCAAAAAAATCAATGAAAAAATTATTGTTTTTTACCACCAAACGCACCAGAGAAGCTTGATGAACTATAAGCGCCACCAATTTCGCTCGCATTTGAACCATAGAAGCGACCTTCTAGCTCGGCTGATTTTCCGTTATGGACTGCTTTTCCATCAAATTCATTACCATCAATTTTAGCGTTTGTTACTTTTACATTTGGTGCAACATCGCCGTTTACAGTTTTGTTTGCGAAATCAACATTTAATTTGTGGTTTTCAGAAATTGAAGCCTGACCATTTTGTACAAAGACAGCATCAACATTATAAGTTGCTACGCCTGATTTAGGTATTGATGATTCTGGTGTAACGTTACCTTGTGCAAATACATAGCCATCAACATGCCCGAATCTCACATTAGAGTATCTGGAACCACTTACAGTAAAGCCTTTATAAGAAATCCCATTAATTGTAGCTGCTTTGAGGTCTGTAAAGCTACCACTGTAAATGCCAGGAAATGCAACAGGTAGTTTTTTACCATCAACTTCTAAAATTTCTCTATGAGTATCAGCTTTTTTGATATCGAATTCTTTACTATCTTTGGTGCGGAAAGCTGTTCCCATATCATCTGAAGAGTTTGCTTTATTTGGTGGAGGAGTGGCTGGTTTGTTTGCAGAATTGTTTCCACTATTATTTTGATTTGAGGTATTGTTATTAGGTTTTTGATTAGTCGATGGAGATGACGTATTAGGTGTATTATTTGTTGCTGATGGACTAGAGTTATTATCTCCACCACCTGAACTACCACAAGCAGAAATTACACCAGCGGCAAGAAGTGTTAAACTAAATTTTACGATTTTGTTCATAGCTATGTTCCTTTTTATGTTAAGAAATAAAAACTATTATGATGGCAAAAGCCATCAAATGGAGTATGCCGAATTTGCTTTCTATTGTAAACAGATAAAATTTCCTCTATTGAGGTTATTTTTCTGACTTAACTAGTTCCACGACTTCCCTCACCATTTCTCCAATTTCTTCCCATTTCTGCTCTTTAATCAACGATTTTTCCACAAACCAAGAACCGCCGCAAGCCACTACATTTGGAATAGTGAGGTAATCTTTGATATTCGTAGGGCTAATGCCACCCGTTGGCATAATCTGTAAGTTACCGTAAGGGCCAAGCAATGCTTTAATCATTTTCACACCACCACTTGCTTCGGCAGGGAAAAATTTGACCGCTTGTATGCCAAGCTCAAGGGCTGCCTCAATCGCCATTGGGTTATTCACGCCGGGGGTAATTGGTAAACCTAACTCTTGGCAATACTGCACGATGTTTGGGTTAAAGCCTGGCGTAACAATACAATCTGCTCCTGCATTTTTAGCAGTTAAAACTTGCTCTTTGGTGAGGACTGTTCCTGCGGCAATTAATACTTCTGGATAGTTCGCCTTTACTAATTTAATTGCTTCCTCAGCTGCTGCCGAGCGGAAAGTAATTTCCACCACAGGTAAGCCGTTTTCGGATAAGGTTTTTGCCAGTGGTAAAATATTTGCTGCGTTGTCGAGTGCGATGACGGGGACAACTTTAAGTTCTGTTAATTTCTCTACGATTTGTTCGGTGGTATAACGCATTTCTAACCTCACTATGTTGTGTTGCAAGCGGTCATTTTTGTAAAAAATTTTGCAAATTTAACCGCTTTCCTATTATTTACATTGATTGTTCAAACTGTGATTTCAAATGAGCGGTAGCAGATTTATTAATAATTGCCCCTTTATGTTGAATCACAATGCCTGCAACGGTGTTGCCTTGTTGGCAGCAGGTGGTTAAATCTTTGCCTAACAGATAACCGTTGAGGAAACCCGCATTGAAAGAATCCCCTGCGGAGGTGGTATCAACCACATTTTCAACAGGAACGGTTGGTACAAAAATCTGCTCACCGTTATGTTGAACCGTTGCCCCTTGAGAGCCTTGTTTAACCACTATGGTTTCAATGCCATATTGAGCAAGACGGGCAAGAGTTGCTTGTTCGTTCTCATCACCCCAAAGCAGATGTTCATCATCAAAGGTAACTAGAGCTAAATCGACTAAGGCGAGTAAGTTAGCATAATGTTGTTGAGCCGTTTCGGTGCTTTCCCACAGTTTTGGGCGATAGTTGCTGTCAAAAGCGATTTTCACGCCTTGCTTTTTCAGCTCACGAAGTTGTTCAATAAGTTGAACACGGTCGTTTTCAGATAGAATCGCCAGTGAAATACCGCTGAAGTAAACCATATCCGTTTCAGCCATTGCATTTAGAGATTTTGGATAATCAGCGTGTTGCAACAGATAACGAGCAGCAGACTGATTTCGCCAATAAAGGAATGTCCGCTCGCCCTGTTTATCCAACTGAATGAGATAAAGCCCCGGCTGGCGGTACTCATTACGCAACACAAACTCCGTATTGATATTATCTGCTTGCCACGCTTCCAACATACCTTGACTGAGTTTATCTGTGCCAAGAGCGGAGATATAACGAACTTCAATCTGCTCGGGCGATGTAACTCGAGCCAGATAAGTGGCGGTATTCAGCGAATCACCGCCATAAGTTTGATACATATTCCCAAACGGCTCGCCATTTAACTCAATCATACATTCGCCGATGATGGAGAGTTTTTTCATTGTTATCTCCTATTTGAAATAACGCTTAGCATTACCATAGCAAATATCTTTTACCATATTGCCAAGTTGATTCAGATCGTTCGGAGCTTCGCCTTTCTCCACCCAGCTACCGATCAGCTCGCAAAGAATGCGGCGGAAATACTCGTGGCGAGTATAGGATAGGAAGCTGCGGGAATCGGTTAGCATTCCAACAAATTGGCTGAGTAAACCTAATTGTGAAAGCTGCTGTAATTGGCGTTCCATTCCATCTTTTTGGTCATTAAACCACCAGCCTGAACCGAATTGGATTTTGCCTGCAATGCCACCTGTTTGGAAATTGCCGATCATACTGCCTAACATTTCGTTATCACGAGGGTTTAAGCAGTACAAAATGGTTTTTGGTAGTTGGTCGGTTTGATCCATATTGTCCAATAAGCAAGAAAGTGCTTCAGCAAATGGACGATCGCCAATCGAATCAAAGCCTGAATCTGCACCCAATAATTTGAACATTCTTGTATTATTGTTACGGATTGCCCCAATGTGCATTTGCATTACCCAATTTCGTTTATGATATTCTGTACCTAACCAAACTAATAAAGTGGTACTAAATTGAGCAATTTCCCCTTCTGCAAGCGGTTGATTTTGTAATCTTTTTTGCAAAATTTGATCGAGTGTTTTTTCATCAGGAATAGGTGCAAAACGGACGATTTCAATACCGTGATCAGCTGATTTACAACCCTGTTGATCAAAATGCTCAATGCGTTTTAGTAAGGCTTGTTTTAATTTATCAAAGGTATTGATCTCAATATCAGCCACTTTACCTAGCTGTTCAAGATAATCATTGAATAATGGCAGTTCGATTTTGAATGCTCGGTCTGGTCGGAAACTTGGCACGACTTCAATATCAAACGTGTTGTCTTGGGCAATCGCTTTGTGATGTTCTAGTGAATCAATAGGATCATCAGTTGTACCTACTAATTTCACATTCATCTGCTGCATAATGCCACGAGCTGAAAATTCAGGCAGTTGCAGTAATTCTTTGCCTTGATGCCAAATTTTTTCTGCTGTTTCAGGCGAAAAAAGCGTGTTCGTAATGCCAAATGGACGGCGTAATTCTAAATGTGTCCAATGGTAAATTGGGTTACCAATACATTTTGGTACAGTTTCCGAAAATGCTAAGTATTTACTGTATTTATCTGCATCACCAGTGATTAAACGCTCTTCAACGCCTGCTGAACGCATTGCCCGCCATTTATAGTGATCACCTTCTAACCAAATTTCAGCTAAATCATTGAATTGACGATTTTCTGCGATCTCTTGTGGATTTAGGTGGCAATGATAGTCAAAAATTGGCTGATCTTTTGCGTAATCGTGATAGAGTTTTTGGGCTGTTGAAGTTGAAAGTAAAAAATCTTCACACAAAAATTGTTTCATAGAAACCTCTCTTGGTTATACACCACTATAAGCTGAGAAGCCACCATCTACAGGGACAATGACGCCATTGACGAAACTTGAGTATTGGCTATCAACTAAAAATAGTAATGCTCCTAATAACTCTTCTGGTTCACCAAAACGTCCCATTGGGGTGTTGGTTAGAATTTTATTGGCTCGTGCAGTTGGGTTACCTTCACTATCAAAAAGTAATCCTCGATTTTGATTACTGACTAAGAAGCCCGGTGCAATTGCATTGCAACGGATTCCCACTTTAGAGAAATAAACTGCCAGCCATTGGGTAAAGTTGCTAATTGCTGCTTTTGCTCCTGAATAAGCAGGAATTTTGGTTAATGGAGTGAAAGCATTCATACTGGAAATATTGACGATATTTGCTCCCTCTTTACCAATCATATCTTTGGCAAATACTTGAGTTGGTAACAATGTACCTAAGTAATTTAAATTGAATACAAATTCAACACCTGATTTATCTAGGTCAAAAAAGGTTTTAGTGCTTTCATTTAAGTCAAAAGTATGGAATTCGTTATCGGTAGTTGCTCTAGGATTATTACCGCCAGCACCGTTAATTAAAATATCGCAAGTTCCTAAGTCAGTAGTAACTTGGTCACGTACTGCTTTAATATTCTCTAATTCTAGAACGTTTGTTTGATAAGCTTTTGCTATACCACCTTCAGTATTGATTTCATCTGCTATTTTTTGTGCGGCTTCTAAATTTAAATCAAGCAAAGCGATTTTTGCTTTAGTTTTAGCTAACTCTTTGGCTAAGAAGGCACATAAAACACCACCGGCACCTGTAACAACAATGACTTTATCTTTTAAATTGTGATTTTGTGCAATATTCATTAATTTATCCTCTCTATTTATTATATTCTTATAAAAATCTATCGCTACCTTGGGTAGCAATAGATTTATGTGTGTTTTAAATTATTTAGCTGTTGGTGCTAAAGCATCAATTTTTTCTACTAAGCTACCAATTGCCGGATTTGCTTTTGCTTCGTCTTTCATTGGTTTAGTCGCATCAATAAATGGTTGTTTTTCAACTGTGATGAATTTAACTCCCATTTGTTCTTGTGCTTTTTTCTTCTCTTCTTCAATCATTTTCGCCCATAAATCTTTATGCGACATCATTGAGTTATTAGCAGCTGTTTTGATTGCTTTTTGTTGTTCAGGCGTTAATTTAGCCCACGTTTTTTCGCTGATTAATAGCACATCTGGGATCATTGTATGTTCATCTTGGCTGAAGATTTTTGATACTTCACCGTGACGAGCTAAGGTTAATGCAGTTTCGTTATTTTCCGCTGCATCAACCACTTTTTGTTGTAAGGCTGTATAAAGTTCACCGTATGCTAAAGGCGTTGCTGAGCCTCCAAGAAGTTCCATCATTTTTACAGCACTTGGACTTGGTTGAACACGAACTTTTAAGCCTTTTAAATCAGCCGGTGTTCTGATTTCTTTATTTGCATAGAAGCTACGAGCACCACCATCATAGTAAGTTAGCCCTAAAAATCCTTTACCTTGAGAAGCTTCTAAGATTTTTTGACCTACTTCAGAATCTTTTAATGCAGTGTAGTAGTGATCTACGTTATGAAATAAGTAAGGAATATTAAATGCACCGT
The DNA here is from genome assembly GCF_013377235.1 of Mannheimia varigena. Classification (NCBI taxonomy): domain Bacteria; kingdom Pseudomonadati; phylum Pseudomonadota; class Gammaproteobacteria; order Pasteurellales; family Pasteurellaceae; genus Mannheimia; species Mannheimia varigena. The sequence continues at coordinate 1,425,914 of NZ_CP016226.1, forward strand.
AAGATGGCTCAAAGGATTCCATTTCACTTGCATTTGATTTAGCCATATCTAGTGAGCCTGCTTGCAGTAATTCGATAGACTCACGTTGTGTTCCTAGCTGGCTATTTGGATAGACACGAATTACAACTTCTCCATTCGTTAATTCTTTGACTTCATCTGCCATTTTTTGCATAGAAATATGAACCGGGTGAGTTTTATCATTATTGTGATTTAGTTTTAATGTTGTTTTTGCTGACGCAGAAAATGCTAAACCTAATGATAAAACGGTTGCTAATGAAGTTGAAAGAAGTGTTTTTTTAGTGAACATATTGAGTTCTCCTAGATAAAGTTAAAATTTCAAAATCTACAATTCGTTAATGTATCCATTTGTTGAATTGTTAATCTATCATACAAAGCTATTTTTTACATATCAAACCAAAATTTTTAAATTGGTGATCCAGATCACAAAAATAATAATTTTTTATTGCAAAAAATAATCAAATTAAGCAGAATTGGTTCACCAATTTATTCGTTGGGTCATTACTTTTTTTAAAGAGGGTTGTATGGATAACTTTGTATCTAAGATTGATAAAGCATTATCTGCCTTATGTGTCATCATCAGTATTCTTCTTGTTATTTGTGTTGTCTGGCAAGTATTCTCACGATTTGTATTGCAGGATCCGAGTGTTTATACCGATGAGCTGGCTCGTTTTTCATTTATCTGGGTTGGTTTAATTGGAGCTGCTTATGCGTTTGGTCAGAAAAAACATTTAGCTATTGATTTATTAGCAACAAGATTAGAATCTTCGCCAGATAAATTAAGACGCCTAAATTTTGTGGTGAACTTAATTAGCTTGTGTTTCATAGTGCTAGTTATGTGTTATGGAGGCATTAAATTAGTGGGCTCTACAATAAATGCGGGGCAAATTTCCCCTGTATTAGGTATAGAAATGGGGTTGGTTTATAGTGCCATTCCATTAAGTGGTTTCTTTATGTTGGTTTATGTGATTCGTGATTTATTTACGTTAGCTAAACCAGTATCCTCATTAAATTAATATAAGGAGAACATATTATGGAATGGTCAGTTGTTCTTGTACTTTGTTCTACATTCTTTCTCTTCCTTTTTATTGGTGTACCAATTTCATTCTCTATCGGCTTAGCATCTCTAATTACTGTAATGATGTCTGTACCTTTTGATGCGGCAATTACTGTAATTACACAGAAAATGGCTTCTGGTTTAGATAGTTTTTCATTGCTTGCAATCCCATTTTTTATCCTTGCAGGTAATATTATGAATAGAGGTGGTATAGCCTTACGTTTAATTGAATTTGCGAAAGTCATTGGTGGTCGCTTACCTGGTTCTCTAGCTCACGTAAACGTACTGGCAAATATGATGTTCGGTTCAATCTCTGGTTCCGCAGTTGCTTCTGGAGCTGCAATGGGGGGAATTATGTCTCCATTGCAAAGAAAAGAGGGATATGATCCAGCATTTTCTGCAGCCGTTAATATCGCCTCTTGTCCAACAGGGCTACTTATCCCACCAAGTAATACTTTCATCGTTTATTCACTTATCACAGGTGGTACATCAATTGGCGCACTATTTTTAGCTGGTTATATTCCGGGAATCATAATGGGTTTATCTATTATGTTAATTATCGGCTATATTGCTAAAAAACGAAATTATCCTGTTTCACCTAAACCAACTAAATCTGAAGTCATTAAAAAAACATTAGACGCTTTACCAAGTCTTGGTTTAATTGTTGTTATTATGGGCGGAATTATAGGTGGTATTTTCACAGCAACTGAAGCATCAGCTTTTGCAGTTGTTTATACCCTTATTCTTGCTGTATTGATTTATCGTGAGGTATCAATTAAGGAATTACCGAAAGTGATTTTAGAATCTGTAGTAACTACTGCAATTGTTCTTCTCTTAATTGGAACGTCAATGGGAATGTCTTGGGTAATGGCGAATGCTGATATTCCTTATATGATTAGTGATGGTTTACTTGCTGTATCAGATAATCCTATTGTGATTCTATTAATCATCAATATTATTTTATTAATTGTTGGTGTGTTTATGGATATGACTCCAGCATTACTTATCTTTACTCCAATTTTTTTCCCTATTGTTACCGATTTAGGTATGGATCCTGTTCATTTCGGTATCTTAATGGCATTTAACTTATCAATTGGTATTTGTACACCACCAGTTGGTAGTGCCTTATTTATTGGTTGTTCTGTTGGTGGTGTAAAAATTAATCAAGTTATTAAGCTACTATTACCGTTCTATGCTGCGTTAATTTTAGCGTTATTACTTGTTACTTATGTACCATCAATAAGTTTAGCATTACCACAATTATTGCTAGGTTATTAATCGAGGAATATTAAATATGAAAACATTAAAAACTTGGCGGTTTAGCAAGCACGAAAATAATCGCATTGATATTGAATGTGAGCGTGGTATTGGATTACATATTTTTGTATTAGAGCAAGATATTTTTCGTATTGCTTTTACAAAAAACAATAAATTTAAAGTGCCTGCAACTTGGGCTATTAGCCCTAATGCAGATGATGTGGAATGGAAAGGTAGAGATAAGTGGTCTGTAGAAGGTTTTTCATTACCTGATTATGAGGTGAATGAATCTGCAAATTCTTTAGAAATTTCGACCGCTTGTTTAAAAGTCATTGTACATCAGCCACTTTATTTGGAATGGCTGCGTAAAGTTGATGGGGAATGGGAAACCTTTGCATCAGATCGTAAAACCGGTGCTTACTTATTTGGTATTTCTAATACTAATGTTACCCACTATCTAAATCGTAGCGTGAATGAGCAATATTATGGTTTGGGAGAAAAAACAGGGAATTTAAACCGACACGGTCGTCGTTTTGAGATGCGTAATATTGATGCTATGGGCTATAACGCGGAGCATATGGATCCACTTTATAAACATATTCCGTTTTATATTACTCATGCTGAAGAAGCAAGCTACGGTATTTATTACGACAACTTAGCTCCTTGTTGGTTTGTATTAGGTAGCGAAATCGATAACTACCATGCTTATTATCGCAATTACAAAGCCGAAGATGGTGATCTTGATTACTATATGATCTTGGGCCCGAAAATTGTTGATGTAACCAAAAAATATACCAAATTGACAGGCGGTACGATTTTCGGACCACGTTGGAGTTTAGGCTATAGCGGTTCAACGATGAGCTATACTGATGCCCCAGATGCTCAAGAACAACTGAAAAAGTTTGTAGATTTATGCCGTGAGCATAATATCCCGTGTGATTCATTCCAATTATCATCAGGCTATACTTCTATTAATGGTAAACGTTATGTATTTAACTGGAATTATGACAAAGTTCCTCAACCTAAATTAATGAGTAAATACTTCTTAGATGCTGGAATGAATTTGGCAGCGAATATTAAGCCTTGTTTATTGCAAGATCACCCACGCTATGATGAAGTGGCTGAAAAAGGGTTATTTATTAAGGACTCAGAATCTGATAATCCAGAACGTTCAATGTTTTGGGACGACGAAGGTTCTCACTTAGATTTCACTAATCCCGCAACGGTAGATTGGTGGAAATCTAATGTGAAAACCCAATTAATGGAAATGGGCATTGGTTCAACTTGGAACGATAATAATGAGTATGAAGTTTGGGATGATTATGCGAAATGTCATTTCTTTGGAAAAGGTTTGCCAATTAAATTACTTCGTCCATTACAGCCATTATTAATGATGAAATCGTCCTTTGAGGCTCAAAAAGAGTTTACCCCAAATATTCGACCTTATCTGATTTCTCGTTCCGGTTCAGCTGGTATGAACCGTTATGTGCAAACGTGGTCGGGCGATAATCGTACTAGCTGGCATACATTGAAATATAACATCAAAATGGGTTTAGGAATGAGCCTGTCTGGTCTCTATAATGTAGGGCATGATGTTGGTGGTTTCTCTGGAAATAAACCTGAACCAGAATTGTTTGTGCGTTGGGTTCAAAATGGCGTAATGCACCCACGTTTTACCATACATTCTTGGAATGATGATAAAACAGTTAATGAGCCTTGGATGTATCCTGAAGTCACCAATATTATTCGTGACACCATTCAGCTTCGTTATCGTTTAATGCCATACATCTATAATTTATTATGGCAAGCACATACACAATCAGAACCAATGTTACGCCCGACATTCTTAGATCACGAACAGGATGTAAATACCTTTGCCGAAAATGATGATTACTTATTCGGCAGGGACTTATTAGTAGCATCTGTGGTAGAAGAAGGACAGCGTCAACGAGAGGTTTACTTACCTCGTAACTATGTAGGTTGGTATGATTTTTATACACATCAATGGTATTATGGCGGTGAGACTATCACGGTTGATGCACCTTTAGAGCGTATCCCGTTATTCCTAAGAGCAGGTTCGATTATTCCTCTTGGCTCAAAAGGACGCTCTAATACATTAACAGATGATTACCGTGAATTGTTAATTATGCCGTTTATTGATCAAGGTAAAGCAACCTCCTCTATTTTTGATGATGATGGAGCAAGTTTTGACTATCTCAACGGTAAACACCTAACTTTAGACATTGAGTTAGATTGTTCAAATACAGCAATTAAAGTCAATTTAACTAAAACAGGTCAGTATGAGCCGCAATATAAAGAACTTGTCTTTACTTTACCTCATATGGAAACACGCCAATTGATTGTTAATGGCAAACCTGTTGAAAATGGCTATAAGTTATCTATTTCAGAAATTTAATTAGAGGCATTATTAGAAGAAACATTATGGCACCTGAAGATTTACGTTCTTATAAGAAAATTGGCCAAGAGTTAAAAGCAGAATTATTAAGCGGAGCTTATAAAGTAGGAGACAAGTTACCGGCGGAACGTGATTTATCAAACTACTTTAATGTAAGTCGCACAGTGATTCGTGAGGCGCTTATTATGCTTGAGCTTGAAAATTTAGTGGAAGTTCGTAAAGGTTCGGGTGTTTATGTGATTAATTTACCCAAGGTAAATGTTGAAGAAACGGATGATTTACCCGATGTTGGACCGTTTGAATTGTTACAAGCAAGACAATTATTGGAAAGCAGTATTGCTGAATTTGCAGCAATTCAAGCGACTAGAGCAGATGTTTTACAACTCAAAGACATTTTAGAACGTGAACGTAAAAATCTAGAGCACGGCGATGAAGACTACGTTGCAGATGAAGATTTTCACAAAATGATTGCAGAAATTACGCAAAATGAGGTGATTATCCGTATGCAGAAAGATCTTTGGGAATATAGAACGAATAGCCCAATGTGGAAAGGATTACATGCACATATTCCTGATCAAAGTTACCGCCATTTATGGTTGAAAGATCACGAAAACATTATTGCAGCCATACAGAGAAAAGATCCTGTTATGGCAAGGAAGATGATGTGGCAACATTTAGAAAATGTAAAACAAAAACTATTTGAGTTATCGGATTTAGATGATCCAAACTTTGATGGATACTTGTTTAACGTTAGCCCATTAGCTGTTAATTTTTAATATAACCAGGAGTTTACTATGCAACAAGCGTGGCGTTGGTATGGACCAAATGATCCAGTATCTTTAGATGATATAAGACAGGCAGGGGCAACAGGAATTGTGACTGCATTGCACCATATTCCAAATGGACAGGTGTGGTCTATTGAGGAAATTAATAAACGTAAAGCTCAATTAGAAGAAAAAGGGCTGGTTTGGTCTGTTGTTGAGAGTGTGCCGGTTCACGAAGAAATCAAAACCCAAACAGGCAATTTCCAACAATGGATTGATAACTACAAGCAAACATTACGTAATTTAGCAGAATGTGGAATTGACACAGTTTGTTATAACTTTATGCCTGTTTTAGATTGGACTCGAACCGATCTTGAATATGAAATGCCGGATGGTTCTAAAGCATTACGTTTCGACCAAGTCGCCTTTGCTGCATTTGAACTCTATATTTTAAAACGTCCGGGGGCAGAAGAAACTTATTCAGCGGCAGAACGAGAAGAAGCGAAAGCCTATTTTAATAAAATGAGTGAAGCGGATATTGCGAAACTCACTAAAAATATCATTGCCGGTTTGCCAGGGTCGGAAGAAGGTTATACTCTAGAAGAGTTTCAAGCTCAGCTTGATCGCTACAAAGGCATTTCAGCCGAGAAATTCCGTACTCACTTAGCTTATTTCTTAAATGAAATTGTGCCTGTGGCTCAGGAAGTGGGTATTCGCATGGCAATTCATCCGGACGATCCACCTCGCCCGATTTTAGGTTTACCACGAATTGTTTCAACCATTGAAGATATGCAATGGTTTGTGGAAACTCAACCGCTTGCAGCCAACGGTTTCACTTTCTGTACTGGCTCTTATGGTGTTTTGGCAGAGAATGATTTAGTTAAAATGGCAGAGACATTTGCTGATCGCATTTATTTTGCTCATTTGCGTGCCACACAGCGTGAAGACAATCCACAAAGTTTTCACGAAGCGGATCACTTAGCTGGTGATGTGGATATGTTCGGGGTTGTTAAAGCAATTTTAGCAGAAGAACATCGCCGTAAAGCCAATGGCGATCATCGCTTAATTCCAATGCGTCCTGACCACGGGCATCAAATGTTAGATGACCTCAAGAAAAAGACGAATCCTGGTTACTCGGCGATTGGTCGCTTGAGAGGTTTGGCGGAAATTCGTGGGTTAGAATTAGCATTGAAGAGAGTTTATTTCAATGACTAAGCTGTTTTAAGCTAACGGTTCTCTTGTAATAAGAGAACCGTTTTTTACTTGTAGACAAATATGTTTAAAAAACACTTTGGAGAAATCATTCTTTTTGTTGTTACGTTCATTGCTGCTTCAGGTTGGTTTTTCTCTAAAAATGCGCTATCCGGTTTCCCTCCTATTGGCTTTATGGGAGTTCGTTTCCTTTTAGCGGCTGCGATTATGCTTCCGTTTTCTTATCAGCAACTTAAAACAATAGATAAAACGCAATTTAAGTCTTCTGCGATTACCGGAGGAACTTATGGCATTTATATTATTTGTTGGGTATTAGGGCTGGCATTTAGCACTGTTTTTGGTGAAGGGGCATTTTTAGTTAGTCTTGCAATGCTAATTTCACCGCTCTTATCTTGGCTTATTTTTAAACACCAACCGGCAAAGATATTTTGGATTGCATTACCGATTGCTTTGAGCGGGCTTTATTGCCTTTCTATGGACAAAGGGATTTTCCATTTTTCGTTAGGTAGTTCTATTTTTCTGCTTTCTTCATTATCAGGTGCGTTATATTTTGTTTTGAATAACCAATATGCTAAACAAGTTAAATTATTACCTTTAACGACTATTCAACTGGCAATGGTAGGTATTATTTGCAGCATTTATTCTTTGATAATGGAAACTTGGACTTTCCCTATTCCAAATAGTGTCTGGATATGGTTTTTTGCCAGTGTGCTTATTTCAACCAATTTGCGTTTTTTATTACAAACCATCGGGCAAAAACATTGCCAGATTGCTACCTCATCGCTCATTATGTTACTTGAGCCTGTATGGACATTGTTACTCAGTATTGTGATTTTAGGTGAACAACTGAGTGCGATAAAATGGCTAGGTTGTAGCTTAATTTTAGGGGCGTTGATTATTTATCGCTTACCTGCTATTTGGACAAGAAGAAAATCGTTTACTAGATGAACCTCTCTCTTTAATAAAATATACAAGCGGTTGTTTTTGCAAAAAATCTTGCAAAAATGACCGCTTGTTATCTTACATCTCCCCAATCTATGTTAAAATTCTTCGTTTTTATGATATGAGAGAGAAATAAAGTGGAACAAAATTTAGTCGAATTTTTAACGAAAACCTTAGATGATTTAAAGGCAAAAGACATTTTAGCCATTGATGTGAAAGGTAAATCAAGCATTACCGATACAATGATTTTAGCAACAGGAACATCGAGCCGTCACGTGGCTTCAACGGCAGATCGTTTAATTAGTGAAGCGAAACAAGCTGGCTTTGAAGTGTTTGGCGATGAAGGTAAAGCAGTGGCAGATTGGATTGTAGTGGATTTCGGGCAAGCGATCGTTCACTTGTTGCAAGAAGAAAGTCGTGAGATGTATCAATTAGAGAAACTTTGGGCGTAATTCTTATTTTAAATCACATTGCAAGCGGTTATTTTAGGCTAGTTTTTTGCAAATTTCTCGAAAAATTTAACCGCTTGTGAGTATCAGAAGAAATGAAAATTCAATTAATTGCAGTAGGCACAAAAATGCCAGCCTGGGTAACAACGGGGTTTGAAGAGTATCAACGCCGCTTCCCGAAAGATACGCCGTTCGAGCTAATTGAAATTCCTGCCGGGAAAAGGGGCAAGAATGCCGATACCAAACGCATTTTAGAGCTTGAAGGCAAGGCGATGTTGGCAGCAGCAGGAAAGGCAAAAATTGTTACGTTAGATATTCCGGGTAAGCCCTGGACAACCGAGCAGTTAGCCACTCAACTAGAAGGCTGGAAAAATGATGGGCGAGATGTTGCTTTGTTAATTGGTGGTCCAGAAGGATTATCTCCTGAATGTAAAGCAGCGGCTGAGCAGAGTTGGTCGTTATCGCCTTTAACATTGCCACACCCGCTTGTGCGTGTGGTGGTGGCAGAAAGTTTGTATCGGGCGTGGTCGGTAACCATTAATCACCCTTATCATCGAGAATAGTTGTTAGATATATGTTTGGTAAATTAGCAAAATTCACTTCATCAAATCAGCGAGAAAAGGTACGAGACGGGCAGGCAGAAAGTAATCTGTATGCCCGCCGTGCCTTAGTTGCGTTTTTGGGAGTACTTGCCTTAACTGGCGTGTTGTTAGCTAATCTGTACCATTTACAAGTGGTTAATTATGATGACTACCAAACACGTTCAAATGGTAACCGTATTAAATTATTGCCAGTGCCACCTGCCCGTGGGCTAATTTATGACCGTAATGGAAAAGTATTAGCGGAAAACTTGACCTATTTCGGGCTGTTTATTGTGCCGGAAAAAACGGAGAATATTGAGCAGACCTTAGAAGAACTCAGAGAAGTGGTTGGGCTGACAGACGAAGATATCGAGAACTACAATAAAGAGAAAAAACGCACCTCTCGTTATACGCCGATTATGCTGAAAGGCAATTTGAATGAAACGCAGATGGCACGTTTTGCAGTCAATCAGTACCGCTTTCCAAGTTTAGATGTGCAGGCATATTACAAGCGTAATTATCCTTACGGGGAGTTATTAACCCATATTATCGGTTATGTAGCGAAAATTAACGAAAGCGATAAGAAAAAGCTGCAAGAAGAAGGGAAATTCGGTAATTATGCTGGTTCGCACGATATGGGAAAACTGGGTATCGAGAAATTCTACGAAGATCAATTACACGGTATAACAGGTTTTGAGGAAGTAGAAATTAATAACCGTGGCAAGGTTATCCGTAAGCTGCGTGATCAACCCGGGGTTGCCGGCAGTAGCATTCGTTTAAGTATTGATGTGGAATTGCAGCAATATGTGATGTCGCTGATTGCTAATTATAAAGGTGCGGTTGTGGTGCTTGATCCTCGTGATAGTAGCATTTTGGCAATGGTATCTAACCCAAGTTATGATAATAATTTATTTGTAGGCGGAATTTCAGGTAAGGATTATAAAGCGTTGCTTGATGATCCAAATAGACCGCTCTATAGCCGTGTAACTCAAGGGACTTATCCTCCAGCTTCTACTATTAAGCCATTTATGGCGGTAGCAGGACTAGAGGAGGGGATGATTACTCCAAATACTACAATTTCTGATCCTGGCTATTGGATTTTACCCGGCACAACGCAACGTTATCGAGACTGGAAACGCAGTGGGCACGGTGCAACCAATGTGAATAAAGCGATTACTGAATCGTCTGATACCTTTTTCTATCAGTTAGCCTACAAAATGGGAATTGATAAAATGTCGGAATGGATGAAGAAATTCGGCTTTGGGGTAAAAACAGGGATCGATATTTTTGAAGAGTCGGCAGGCGTAATGCCAACTCGAGAATGGAAACAAAAACGCTATAAAAAACCGTGGGTACAAGGTGATACCATTCCTGTTGGAATCGGTCAAGGTTACTGGATTTCAACCCCACTACAGCTTGCAAAAGCAACAGCGGTATTGATTAATAACGGGCGAGTGAATACACCGCATTTAATGCTTGAAGTACAAAGCAGTAATTCAGTCATGCCGTATCAAGATCCGTTACTTTATGAAGATATTAAAGGCGTGCCGGATTCTTATTGGAATTTAGCAAAACTTGGAATGTATAACGTAAACCATGCCTCAAATGGTACAGCTCGTAAAGTATTTGCGAGTGCGTTTTATCATTCAGCGGGTAAAACGGGAACAGCCCAGGTGTTTAACTTGAACGGTAAAAATTACGATAAGAATGCTATTAAAAAAGAGCTACACGATCACGCGTGGTATATTGGTTATGCTCCTTATGAAAACCCGACAATGGTTGTTGCGTTGATTCTAGAAAATGCGGGCGGAGGCAGTAGTGCTGCAGCACCAGTGGCTCGCCAAATTATGGATTATGTATTAAGAAAAGGCGTTAGTGAGCAACCTAATTTGCAAAACTCTGAGAAAAATCAACCGCTTGTAACAGAGGACAATGATGAATAGTGGATTTAAAAAACTTTTCTGGAAGCTATTTTCGCTTGATCTCCTTTTGTTAATCGGTTTGTTAGCGATTACCGGCTACGGCTTATTAGTGCTTTACAGTGCTAGTGGCGGAAGTGAGAGAATGTTTACAAACCGAGTGATACAAGTTTCGCTCGGCTTAGGTTTGATGCTAGTAATGGCAATGTTTCCTCCTCGTTTTTACCAAAAAGTATCACCTTATTTGTATGTTTTTTGCTTGATATTACTGATCTTGGTGGACTTAGTGGGAGAAACGAGTAAAGGAGCACAACGCTGGTTAAATTTAGGGTTTGTTCGCTTTCAACCTTCTGAAATTGCCAAACTCGCCGTGCCGTTGATGGTAGCAACTTATTTAGGTAAGCGGCCGCTTCCACCCAGTTTTAGAGATACGTTTATCGCACTGGCAATTATTATTGTACCTACGTTATTGGTAGCGATTCAGCCCGATTTGGGCACATCTATTTTAGTCTGTTCGGCAGGGCTTTTTGTGCTGTTTTTAGCTGGACTAAGCTGGAAATTGATTAGTGCAGGTGTAGTGTTTCTGGCAGGCTTTATTCCCATAATGTGGTTTTTCTTGATGCACGATTATCAAAAAACGCGGGTAATGACCTTAATCGATCCAGATAAAGACCCATTGGGTGCGGGCTACCATATTATCCAATCTAAAATTGCGATAGGCTCTGGTGGCATTAATGGTAAAGGCTGGATGGAGGGCACGCAATCACAACTGGAATTTTTACCTGAACCGCACACTGATTTTATTTTTGCCGTTTTAAGTGAAGAACATGGTATGATAGGAATCTTGATTTTGCTGGCTATCTATTTATTTATTATTGCCAGAGGCTTAATGATTGGCACTAAATCAGATTCCGCCTTTGGGCGTATATTATCGGGTGGTACAGCTCTATTATTCTTTGTTTACGTTTTTGTAAATATTGGGATGGTAAGTGGTATTTTACCCGTAGTCGGTGTACCATTACCGCTCTTTAGCTATGGAGGAACATCTTATGTTACTCTTATGGCTGCATTTGGCTTAATGATGTCTACTTATGTGCATCGTAAACGTACAGGGAGTAATAATCCTTACGACAAGCTGAAATAAATAGGGTATAAATGCCCTGAACTTTTGCTTTTTTGTGGTATCAAAAAGCAGTGAAACTATCATCGTTACAAACAATAGCGACATCCACATAGAGGAAAAAACTTATATGAGATTAGGTAAAATTGTAACCCTGTTGTTAGCTGGATTTCTGACATTTAGTTCATTAAATTCTTTGGCTGCGACAAAGAATATAAAAGCTAAGTCGAGTATCTCAACAAAGAAGCAAACAGCTTCTAAAGCAACAAAAAAGAAGGCAAATTTTGTTAAAAAAGTAACAGCTAAAGCTGTGAAAAAAGAGACAACAGTGATTAACAAAAAGTCGCCAAAGCATCTACATAAACAGGTTATTCGCAAACATTTTCAAACAGGTGTAGCGAGCTATTATGCGAATAAATTTAATGGTCGCCGCACGGCAAATGGTGAAACCTTTAGCAACTCAAAATTGACAGCGGCACATAGAACTTTGCCTTTTGGCACTTTGATTGAAGTAACTAATATACGCAATGGACGTTCTGTGATTGTGCGAGTAAATGATAGAGGGCCTTATGCTCACGCTAGAGTGCTTGATTTATCATCAGCGGCGGCTAAGCACATTGGCATGCATCATTCAGGTACAGCCAAGGTAAAAATTGCAGTAGTAAATAAAAGTGTGAATTTAACAAAAGATCTTTATGCTCTGCATTAATTTAAGAGGAATTTAGACAAATTTATGAAAAAAACATTAGTGAAAACCGTCAGTGTTATCGGCCTTGCGGTATCAAGCATTGCCTACGCTGATTTAAATACCAACTTTAATCTACAAGCCCCACAGATTAATGCACAAACTTATATTTTGATGGATTATAACTCCGGAGAGGTATTAGTGAGCTTAAACCCTGATCAACGCCAATATCCTGCATCATTAACGAAAATGATGACGAGCTATGTAGTGGGCGAAGCATTAAAAGAAGGAAAAATTAGCAATAGTGATATGGTTACAGTAACGGAAAACTCTTGGGCACAAAAGTTTCCGGGTTCTTCATTAATGTTCTTAGATTTGAATACTAAAGTTTCTGTTGCAGATTTGATGAAAGGCTTGATTATCGTGTCAGGTAACGATGCGTCTGTAGCTCTTGCAGAACACGTTTCTGGCTCTGAGGCAGCCTTCATTAATGAAATGAATAAATATGTGCAGCAATTTGGGTTAAAAAACACACATTTTACGACGGTGCACGGTTTAGACCACCCAGAGCAATATTCTTCAGCTCGTGATATGGCAATTATCGGAGCTCATATTATTCGCGACCACCCTGAAGAATATAAAATTCACGCAGAAAAAGAATTCCAATATAACATCAAAAAACCACAACCAAACCGCAACGGCTTATTGTGGGATAAAACCATTCAAGTTGATGGTTTGAAAACAGGTCATACTGATAAAGCCGGTTATAACTTAGTGGCTTCAGCGGTTAATCCAAATACTCGTTTGATTTCGGTTGTAATGGGCGTACCAACTTACAAAGGGCGTGAAGTTGAAAGTAAGAAATTACTCCAATGGGGTTTTGCGAACTTTGAAACCATCAAATCACTTCCAGCGGCACAATCTGTGGCAGAGCAAGCGGTTTATTATGGTGAAGTGAACAAAGTACAGTTAGGTTCGGTGCAAGATAGCTTTGTAACCATTCCAAAAGGTAGAGCGGCAGACTTAAAAGCTCGTTATGAGTTAGAGAAGAAAAACCTCGAAGCCCCTTTAGTAAAAGGGCAGGTAGTAGGTAAAATGATTTACCAATTAGATGGTAAGGATGTTGCGAGCACTAACTTACAAGCACTACAAGATGTACCGGAAGCCGGTATTTTCGGTAAAGCGTGGGATTGGATTGCTTTAACAGTGAAGAGCCTTTTTGACTAATCTTGTAATTTAGTATTTTATCCCCATTTAAGGTGAAGCAGATCAAGCGGTGTGATTTTGCAAAAAATTTGCGAAATTTCACCGCTTACCGTTTAAAAATAAGGATCAAAAATGTCTCAATCAAAAGCAATTAACTTACAAGACTTACCACAAGCAAAACTCAAAGATTTACTCGAATTTCCGTGCAGCTTCACTTTCAAAGTAGTGGGGGCAAATCGTGCGGATTTAGTCGATGATGTGGTGGTCATGACGCAAAAATACGCCAAAGGCGACTACAACCCTCGTGAACAAAAAAGCTCAAAAGGCACTTATAATTCCGTTTCAATCGACATTCTGGCGGAAAATATCGAACAGGTGGAAACCCTCTATACGGAACTCGCCAAAATTAACGGTGTAAGAATGGTACTGTAATAATGTGGGGCGAATCATCGCCCTTTGTTTTGGAAAAATCAAAATGCAGCTGATTATCCGCCAACTCGGCACGCAACCTTACGAAGAAATTTGGCACAAAATGCAAGATTTCACCGACCGCCGTGATGAAAATACCTCCGATGAAATTTGGCTGGTGCAACATCCGTCTGTGTTTACGCAAGGCTCTGCCGGCAAACCTGAGCATCTGCTCAATCCGAATCATATCCCTGTGGTGCAAAGCGACCGTGGCGGGCAAATTACCTACCACGGCGAGGGGCAGCAGATTATGTATGTGTTGCTCGACATCAAACGCCTCAAAGCTCAAGGCAAAGAAGTGTCGGTGCGTGAATTGGTCACCGCCTTGGAGCAATGCGTGGTGAACACTTTGGCGGATTACGGCATTGAGGGCTACCCAAAAGCGGATGCCCCAGGGGTGTATGTGGAAGGGCGAAAAATCTGCTCCCTCGGTTTGCGGATTCGAAAAGGCTGTTCATTCCACGGTTTAGCGTTAAATATTAATATGGACTTAACGCCATTCAGCTATATCAATCCGTGCGGTTATGCAGGGCTTGAAATGTGCCAGTTAAGCGAGTTAATCCATCGCAATGATCTCCGTTGCGAAGAGGTGTCGCCAAAATTAGTGGCTCATTTCACCCAGATTTTAGGCTATAATAGCGATCAAATTATTAACAATTAGGATACAAAACAGAAATGTCTAGCACGACAGATCAAACCACGGCAACGGCGACAGTGAAAAAAATGAGCCCTTTCAAAATGGAAAAAGGGGTGAAATATCGTGATGCCGCCAAAACTTCTGTGATTCAGGTGCGAAATATCGACCCTGACCAAGAATTACTCAAAAAGCCGGAGTGGATGAAAATCAAACTGCCGGCAAACTCGGCAAAAATTGATAGCATCAAAAACGGAATGCGTCGCCACGGCTTACATTCGGTGTGCGAAGAGGCCTCTTGCCCGAACTTACACGAATGTTTCAACCACGGCACGGCAACCTTTATGATTATGGGGGCAATCTGCACCCGACGTTGCCCATTCTGCGATGTGGCACACGGCAAACCGCTACCGCTCGACCCAGACGAACCACGCAAAGTGGCGGAAACCGTACAAGATATGAAACTCAAATATGTGGTGATTACCTCGGTGGATCGTGATGACTTACCAGATCGTGGTGCGGCTCACTTCTCCGCTACCGTGCGTGAAATCAAAGTGTTAAACCCACATTGCAAAGTGGAAATTTTAGTGCCGGATTTCCGTGGTCGTGTGGAACAAGCGGTCGAAATTCTCAAACAAAATCCACCTGATGTGTTTAACCACAACTTAGAGAACGTGCCACGTTTATACCGTGAGGTTCGTCCGGGGGCGGATTACAAATGGTCGCTGGAGCTGCTGAAAATCTTCAAACAAGAGTTCCCGGATATTCCAACCAAATCTGGCTTAATGGTTGGTTTAGGTGAAACCAACGAAGAGATTTTGGAAGTGATGCAAGACCTGCGTGACCACGGCGTGACGATGCTCACCATCGGGCAATACTTACAACCGAGCCGCCACCACTTAAAAGTGGAACGCTACGTCCCACCGGCAGAGTTCGATATGTTCCGTGAGGAAGCCGAAAAAATGGGCTTTGAACACGCAGCCTGTGGCCCATTCGTCCGTTCTTCCTACCACGCAGACTTACAAGCAAAAGGCGAATTGGTGAAATAAAATCGATAAGGGCGAATATTATTCGCCCTTTGTTTTTTGCAATTTGCAAATTCTTAGGAAAATATTACCGCTTGAAGAGCGAATTAACTTGCTTCACAAAACTCTCGAGAAGCCTTTTCTTTTACCGTAAAAAACTCCTGAATTGCCCTTTCTTCTAAACGAGTATAATTTTGCCGAATTTCGCCTGCGGCATTTCTCAAAATTTCGCCTTTCTTAACTCGTGATGACATTCCTAGGAATACCCTTCCCAAGAAATCCAAATCAGCATAGTTTTTTAACGCATTATGAGCCTCCAACCAATTCAGCATTGGAATAAAGTTTTCAGGAAAAATGGCTCTATATTGATTGATTTGCTGAAAGATTTTGCTTTGAACTATATCCAAATCTTTACCAAATAATGATTGAAAATTTTTAGCCAAGAAGTGATCAATCATAATATCTGACACAATGCCTTTATATAGACGGAAGTTATCTCTTAGTAACTCAGCGGTTAAACTCTCCGGTCTGTCACAAATATTATCAATTAGGCGGTGCAATACGACACCACCTTTTAAATCATCAGCTAAGTCAAGGTTATAAATTGAACCTTTATAAAAATCACCGGCAAAATTGCCATATAAGGTTTGTTGGTTAGTTTTTGCATCGATTTCGAGTGAAATCAATGAGTGAGCAAGGAAATTCATTTTATGACCCTAGCTCAGTTTGTTTATATTCATACCCAAATTCATTTGTTTCCCCTTTCGGCACAAACTCAAACAAATGTGTAATACAGTTCGGAGCATCGCTGTCTTGGTGGGAGACAAACAAAAGCTGGGTTTGGCTGTTGGTGACGAGTTGTTCGATAAATTGCTTCACCAACTTGCGGTTAATGCCGTCTAAGCCTTGTAGTGGTTCGTCCAAAATCAGAATTGGTGGGTGTTTCACCATCGCTCGGGTGATCAACAGTAGGCGTTGTTGCCCCCACGAGAGCGAACGGAATGGTTTTTTGGCGAATTGAGCAAGGTTGAGGCGTTCGAGCCATTCCATCGCCTTGAGCTGCAAGGCGTTCGGCACTTGTTGATACACGCCGATGCTGTCGAAAAAGCCGGATAAAATCACCTCAAGGGCGGAGCAGTTTACTCGATAATCCATATGCAACTGACTGCTGACGTAGCCGATGTTTTTCTTAATTTCCCAAATGGTTTCGCCTGTGCCACGTTGACGACCGAACAGGCGGACTTTGTTGGCGTAGGCTTGCGGGTGATCGCCGGTGATAATCGAAAGCAGGGTCGATTTTCCTGCCCCATTCGGCCCTTTAATCCACCAATGTTGGTGAGGCTCAACCGTCCAAGTGAGATTGTCCAAAATCTTCTTCTCGCCATACTGAATATTCACATTTTCCAACTCAAACGGATTGGTATTTTCCGGCAAAACGGTCAGCGGAGCCGCACTGGTTGGCAGCGGCACATTCACGTTCTCTTCTGCAAATTTTAGTTGAGAATAGACCGCTTGTTGCTCGATCTCCGCACGGTTTCCCTGCAAAATCAGCGATAAATTATCCAACAAAGCGATATGATCGGCGGCGTCAGGCATATCGTTGAAGCGATTGACGATCAGCACCAACGCCATTTTTTGTTGAAGCTCTGAAACTAACAGCATCCAATATTGCACCGACTGCTGATCTAACCCCTCGAACGGTTCGTCTAAAATCAGTAAATCCGGTTCGCTTACCAGCATTTGGCAGAATAGCACTTTGCGGCTTTCACCGGTGGAAAGTTGGATAAAAGGGCGTTCAAGCAGGTGGGAAATGTGCAATTTTTCCGCATATTCCTCGCACAATGCGGTTTTGCTGCTGCCGTTTAAAATCACTTGGCGGGCGGTTAAGCCGAAATCATCGGGCGAAACGTTGTCGTTATTGCGATCATTGAATATTTGCTCGATGATTTTTTGCTGCTGCTCGAAAGAGAGTAGCTGAATATTCTGAAAGCGGTTTTCATAGTCGCCCGAATAGAGCGAGAGTTTGCCTTGCAATGCAAGAGAAAAAGCCGTTTTGCCCGAGCCGTTGCCACCTACAATTACCCAAAAGGTATTTGGTTGAATAGTGAGTTCATCAATGGTTAGCTTTTGATGTTTAGCAAGCGAAAATTGAGCATCTTTAATGGTTAAATGTTGTGAGTGCATATTTATTTTTCTCTGAAATTAAAGTTGTTCGCCTACTTTAAACCAATCCGCTCTACCATTGAGGAAATCTTGCACCAACATCGGTTTTTTGCCTGCGGGTTGAAGTTGAGTGATATTCAACACACCCTCTTGAGTTGCAATTTGAATGCCTGTTTTATCTACACTTAAGATTGTGCCAGTAGGCTTGTTTTGATGAGGTAAGACAGTTGCTTGGTAAACTTTAATGCTTTGTTCAATTCCTTCCACCTCTAACGTTAAAAAACTAATAGGCCACGGGTTGAAGGCTCGGATATTACGCTCTAGCTGTATAGCAGATAAATTCCAATCCAATTTTGCTTCTTCTTTAGAAAGTTTCTCCGCATAGTTAGATTGGCTTTCGTCTTGCTTTTCCGCTTTGAATGTCTGATTTTCTAAGCCATTTAATACCTCAAGTAACGCAGGAGGAGCAAGCTCGGCAAGTTTGGCGTAAAGCGAGGCGGAGGTTTCATTAGGCTCAATCGGTGTTGTTACTTTATGTAGCATATCGCCAGTGTCTAAGCCAATGTCCATTTGCATAATGGTTACACCTGTTTCAGTATCCCCCGCCCAGATAGAACGCTGAATTGGAGCTGCTCCACGCCAACGTGGCAAGAGTGAGCCGTGAACATTTAAGCAACCATATTTAGGGGCATTTAATACCACTTCAGGCAATATTAAACCGTAAGCCACTACCACCATTACATCCGCATTTAAGGTTTTAAGTTCTGCTTGAGCGTCCTCATTGCGGAGCGATTTCGGTTGAAAAACAGGAATGTTATGAGCTTCAGCAAGCTGTTTTACCGGGCTTGCTTGTAATTTTTTGCCTCGTCCAGCCGGTTTATCCGGTTGGGTGTAAACGGCAATCACGTTATGTTCGGAATTTAATAAAACTTGTAAATGTTGAGCGGCAAAATCAGGCGTGCCGGCAAAGATAATATTGAGTTTTGACATAGTGTATTTGTTCAGTTATCAATGAAAGGGTTATTAAACCACTAAACAGCACAAATAAAAAGTGGCTTTAATGTGGTATTATTACAAGGTTAAAATTAAGAGATGCAAACAATGGAATTTTTTATCCCCAAAGCGGATACAATTTTTGAAGAAGAGATCAAAAAAAGCCGTTTTATTACCTATCTCTGCCATACAGAAGGAATGGAGCAGGCAAAGGCATTTTGGCAAGAGCTGAAAATGCAGCATCCACACGCTCGCCATTGGTGTTGGGCAACGGTTGCCGGCACGCCGAATGATTCCCAACAATACGGCTTTTCTGATGATGGCGAACCTTCAGGCACGGCAGGTAAGCCTATGCTCAATTATTTATTGGGATCAGGCTTGGGCGAAATTACTGCCGTTGTGGTGCGATATTACGGCGGCATTCAGCTGGGTACGGGCGGATTGGTGAAAGCCTACGGCAACGGTGTTCAGCAGGCATTATTGCAGCTGGAACGAATTCGTAAAGTTTTGCGAAAAAACTACCGCTTGCAGTGTGAATATGAGCAGTTTAATACTATTTCACATCTGATTAGTGGGCGAGATATTGATATTATAGAGCAGCATTTTGGGGAGAAAGTGGATTTATTGCTTGCTTTTAACCCGATAGACTTTGAGCCATTTTCTGATGAGCTTACTCAGCGTTTTTCGGGCAAACTGACTTTAATTAAAGAAGATATCTAATTTATGCAATTTTTTTCCATTATTCGTATTGTCGGCATTTTAGTGATGTGCTTTTCGTTCACAATGCTTGTGCCGGCAACAGTTGCCCTGATTTATGGCGATGGGCGAGCCTTTTTAGAAGCCTTTGCCTTGAATTTTTTAGTCGGCACATTGCTTTGGTGGTTGTGTCGCCATAATAAAAATGAGCTACGCTCCCGAGAAGGTTTTTTAATTGTGGTTCTGTTCTGGGTGGTACTAGGGCTACTGGGAGCGGTGCCTTTTATTATTTTAGAAAACCCCGATCTCAATGTGGCGGAATCGATTTTTGAATCTTTTTCCGGCTTAACTACCACTGGGGCAACGGTGATTACAGGGTTAGATAGTCTGCCGAAAGCGATTTTATTCTACCGCCAATTCTTACAATGGCTTGGTGGAATGGGGATCATCGTATTAGCGGTAGCAATTATCCCGTTACTTGGTATTGGTGGAATGCAACTTTACCGTGCCGAAATGCCTGGTCCGCTCAAAGAGCAAAAAATGCGACCTCGTATTGCCGAAACAGCCAAAGCATTATGGTTAATTTATTTAAGTTTAACCTTATTATGCGCTTTTGCCTTTTGGCTAGCAGGAATGAGTGCTTTTGATGCGATTTCACATAGCTTTTCTACTGTTTCGATTGGCGGATTTTCCACTCACGATGCCAGTATTGGTTATTTCAATAGCCCGATGATTAACTATATTACAGTCTTTTTCTTACTGCTTTCTGCTTGTAATTTTGCTTTGCATTTTGCCGTAATTGACCGCTTACGTGATAAGCAATCCAGAAAAAGAGGGGATATTTTAGGTCGTCTTTACTGGGGTGATTATGAATTTCGCTTTTTCTTAATAGTGCAATTTGGACTGTTTTTGGTTTGTACGATAGTGCTAATGGCGTACAGCTATTTCGATAATACTTCGGTAACTATTAGCCAAGCGTTGTTCCAATCGGTTTCAATTTCGACTACCGCAGGCTTTACCACCAATGATTTCAGCCAATGGTCTTCTTTTTTACCAACTTTATTGGTGCTTGCCTCGTTTATTGGCGGTTGTGCTGGTTCAACAGGTGGTGGTTTGAAAGTAATCCGTGTGTTACTGCTCTATTTACAAAGTAAGCGAGAAATCCACCGCTACATTCACCCGAACGTGATTCAACCGATCAAATTAGGTAAATACGCGTTATCAGAACGAGTTGTTGATGGCATCTGGGCATTTTTCTCCGCCTATTTCTTTGTATTTGTGATTTGCTGGCTTGGTTCGATTGCCTGCGGAATGGAAACTTTTGATGCTTTAAATGCTGTTATTGCCACACTCAACAATTTAGGACCCGCATTAGGTAATGTGAGTAGCAACTTTACCCAAGTGCCGGATAGTGCAAAATTGGTACTTACTTTTGCGATGGTATGTGGGCGTTTGGAAGTATTTACCTTATTGGTTATTTTAAGCCCCGTATTTTGGAAAGACTAATGAAAACCTTAATTCTCTATTTTACGACCGATGGTCAAACAAAAAAGATTGCCAAACGATTGGTAGATTCCATCACACACGAAGTTGAGCTGATTTCTCTGAAAGATAAAGCAGTCGATTTTGCTGAAAAAATTGCAAATGCCGATCAAATTGTCATTGGAGCCTCCATTCGCTACGGGCATTTTAATCCGCTGGTGTATCAATTTGTGGAGCAGTATCACGCCACCCTA
The DNA here is from genome assembly GCF_013377235.1 of Mannheimia varigena. Classification (NCBI taxonomy): domain Bacteria; kingdom Pseudomonadati; phylum Pseudomonadota; class Gammaproteobacteria; order Pasteurellales; family Pasteurellaceae; genus Mannheimia; species Mannheimia varigena. Next base: position 1,447,255 of record NZ_CP016226.1, read on the forward strand.
AACCGCAAGAAAACGGCATTTTATGGTGTAAATCTGACCGCTCGCAAAGCGAACCGCAACACACCGGAAACCAACACCTACATTCGCAAGTTCCTCGCCAAAATCAAATGGCAACCCACGTTGGTGGAAGTGTTCGCCGGGGCATTGTTCTATCCACGCTACAATTTATTCGACCGTGTGATGATTCGCTTTATTATGAAGATCACCAAAGGCGAAACCGACACTAGCAAAGAGTATGAATATACCGACTGGCAACGTGTAGCGCAGTTCGGTAAATTATTGAATAATTCATAAGCAAAGCCTATCTCAATAAAAAGCGTAAATTATCTGTATCTTTTTAGAAATTTGCGTATAATCGCCGCCGAAGATCTTAAATGAGATCGTTTTTTAATCATTTTAGTAAAGGAAAGCCCTTATGAGTATTTTAAAAGAGTTCCGTGAATTTGCGGTAAAAGGTAACGTTGTTGATATGGCTGTTGGTGTGATCATCGGCGGTGCATTCGGTAAAATCGTATCGTCATTAGTGAGCGATGTTGTAATGCCACCAATCGGTTGGTTAATCGGCGGTGTAGATTTCAAAGATCTAGCTATTGAAATTGCCCCGGCTAAAGAAGGTGCAGAAGCCGTAATGTTAAAATACGGTGCATTTATCCAAAACGTATTTGATTTCTTAATTATCGCACTTGCCGTATTCGGCATGGTGAAAGTGATTAACTCATTGAAAAAAGCCCCTGTTGAAGAGCCAGAAGTGCCGGCTGAGCCAACAACAGAAGAAAAATTATTAACCGAAATCCGTGATTTATTGAAAAAATAATACCTGATCAAAATTTAAAAGGCTATTTTAGAGAGAACTAAAATAGCCTTTAGCTTTATAAAACGAAAAAACCGACTATTACTAGTCGGTTTTTCATATCTATTCGATATTACGCTAATTTTTTGATTTGTGCTGCTAATTTAGATTTGTGATTAGCTGCTTTGTTAGCGTGGATTAAGTTTTTAGACGCCATACGGTCTACAACTTTTTGCATTTCAACGAAAGCGGCTGTTGCTGCTGCTTTATCGCCAGTTGCTACTGCTGCATATACTTTTTTGATGAAAGTACGCATCATTGAGCGTTGGCTTGCGTTGTGTTGGCGGCGTTTTTCAGATTGAACCGCACGTTTTTTTGCTGACTTGATATTAGCCAAGGTCAAACTCCTAAAATATCTGTGTAAAAATTAGATATAAACCGTTTGGGTTTATATTGCCTATCGATAGTTTTTAATTCATTTTCAACGAGACACGTGCTTGAAAATAACACCGTTTTTCTGATAGAAAACGATAGGGCGAGATTTTAACAGTTTTTTTCTGATTTTCCTATAACAAACTGCTAAAATTATGATCGATTTTTAGGATCGGGCTGCAAGCGGTCGGATTTTTCAATAATTTTACCAGAATCATACTCTTTATTATGAGCAAAAAACTTTTAAGATCAGGAATGATCGTAAGCTTTATGACCTTAATTTCACGCATATTAGGCTTAATTCGTGACATTGTGGTCGCCACTATTTTGGGAACCGGCGTGAGTGCCGATATTTTCTTATTCGCCAACCGCATTCCCAATTTCCTCCGCCGATTGTTCGCCGAAGGGGCGTTTTCTAAAGCCTTTGTGCCGGTGCTGGCGGAATATAATGCGGATAACGATCCGCACAAAACCCGAGAATTTATCGCCAAGGTGTCAGGCACATTGGGCGGTTTGGTGACGATTGTTACCTTGGTGGCAATGATTGCCTCGCCTGTAGTGGCGGCTTTATTTGGTACAGGCTGGTTTTTAGATTGGCTTTATGATGGCCCGAATGCAGAAAAATTCACTCAAGCCTCCTTTTTACTGAAAATTACCTTCCCTTATTTGTGGTTTATTACCTTTGTGGCATTGTCTGGAGCGGTGCTTAATACTATCGGGAAGTTCGGGGTAATGGCGTTTTCGCCAGTGTTACTGAATGTCGCTATTATTGGTGTGGCGTTACTCGGCAAAGATTATTTTGATTCGCCCGATGTTGCCCTTGCGTGGGGGGTATTTTTAGGCGGATTGCTGCAATTCTTATTCCAAATTCCGTTTATGAAAAAGGAAGGATTGCTAGTTAAACCAAAATGGGCTTGGAAAGATGAGGGTGTAACTAAAGTCCGTAAATTAATGATTCCAGCTTTATTCGGCGTATCAGTTACTCAACTAAACTTGTTGCTCAACCAAGTAATCGCCTCATTTTTAATTACCGGCTCGATTAGCTGGATGTACTACGCCGACCGCCTTATCGAGTTTCCGCTTGGTTTATTCGGTATTGCGATTTCAACAGTCGTGCTGCCAAGCCTTTCCCGTATTGCCAAAAATAAAGATCTGACTGAATTACAGCGTGGCGAAAACTTTCAAAACACAATGGATTGGGGCGTGAGAATGGTATTATTGCTCGGTATTCCAGCAATGATCGGAATGGCGGTGCTTGCTCAGCCGATTATTATGACAATGTTTATGCGAGGCAAATTTGGCTTTGAAGATGTACTGGCGACCTCTTATCCGCTTTATGTAATGTGCTTGGGGTTAAACAGCTATATGCTGATCAGTGTACTGGCAAACGGTTTTTACGCTAACCAAAACACGAAAATGCCGGTGAAAGTAGGGATTATCGCCGCCATCAGCAATATCTTTTTCGGCTTGGCATTTGCACCGTTTTTGGGCTATATCGGCTTGGCATTGGCATCGGCTTGTTCGGCATTAGTAAATGTGAGTTTGCTTTACTTCCACTTGTCAAAAAGTGGTTATTATAAAGTGAGCCGAACCACCATTATTTTTGTGTTAAAACTGTTGATTGCCGCTTGTGTTATGGGGGCATTATTGGCTTATTTCACACCGGCAATTGAAGCTTGGGTGTCAATGACGATGTTGCAAAAAATCTATTGGTTGGTGTGGCTGATGATATTGGCTGGTGGTAGTTATTTTGCGGCCATTATTGCCCTTGGCATTCGCAAAAAAGATTTTAGAGCTGCTGAATAAATGTTGAAATTAAAAATACCGCCACCGCTTTGGTGCTTGTTTTGTGCGGTGTTGATGTGGTGGATTAGGCGAGTTTCATTTGCGCATTTACCTGATTATCAACACCCCATGATATTTATATTAGGAATGTTAGTTGCAGTAGCAGGATTTATGATTGCGATATCGGCTACCATTACAATGAGGAGAGCGAAAACAACCTCAAACCCTTTTCAGCCGCAACAGACGGCGCAAATTGTGACGTGGGGAGTTTATCGCAAAAGTCGAAACCCAATGTATCTTTCATTGCTGTTTGTTTTAATTGCGTGGGCATTGTGGCTTGGCTCGATATTTGCGTGGTGCGTTCCGCTACTCTTTATTTGGCTAATTACCCATTTTCAAATTAAACTGGAAGAGCAAATTTTGACCCAGAAATTTGGACAGCACTATTTAGATTATATAAACCAAGTCAGACGTTGGCTTTAAAATACAAGCGGTTAGATTTTTATGGAAATTTGCAAAATTTTCCGAAAATCTAACCGCTTGTTTAATCGTTTAAGACTTAGTCTAAATTATTCACATCAGCCGTCATTAAGTTGTGTGAGTTATCCATCGCTAAATTAATAAAGCGTTCATACTGTTGCAGCACGTCGGCAATTAATTCTTCTTTTGTCATATACTGCACATCATAGCCCTCTCGCCCATCTAGGAAGTAGGTGATCGGCTCGTAAACCATATTTTCTTCAATATTTGGTAAGTTGTCATCGCCGACCACTAAATCAGATAATTGGCGTGGCACGCTTTCAATACCGTAGATGAAATTGCGTAAATTCTCTTTTACCACCTCAAACTCTAATTTAGGGTTGGTTTCGTTGGTAAAATTCATTTTTGCGGTTAAGCCGTAGCTTTCAAATTCATCAATTAACTCAAGGAAAGCTGGTCTTGCTACTTTAATAAAGAAGTGACGAACATCTTGTTTATTGGTTGGATTAACAATTTTTTCCAAACGCAATTTCCAATCTTTGCCTGCCCAGTTTTGGCTACCTTGTGAGAATTTCTTGTTGAAGTATTGGTGATCTACCATTAAACCTTTCCATAAGCCAAAACAAAGAATAACCATAATGAATGTAAATGGTAATGCGATAATTAATGTCATTGTTTGTAATGACGATAATCCGCCTGAGTATAGCAATGAGAGCGCCAATACCGCTAATACGACTCCCCAAAGTATGGTTTGCCATTTTGGTGCTTTTTCCTCACCTTGTGAGGCGATACTGTTAAGTACAAAGATACCTGAATCTGCCGAGGTAATAAAGAATATAGAGATAACAACAACCGCAACAAAGGAGGCAATAGTACCAAATGGTAAGTGGTCGAAGAAGGTAAATAGTAACTGCTCGGTGTTACCGCTCACTTCAGCTAATGCACCAGCAGTTTGTTGGTCTAACCAAATTGCCGAGCCACCAAAGCTCGTCATCCATAAAATGTTAAATAGTGATGGTACGAATAACACCCCTAAAATAAATTCACGGATTGTTCTTCCTTTTGAAATTTTCGCAATAAATAAACCCACAAATGGCGCCCAAGAAGCCCACCAAGCCCAATATAGAACTGTCCAGCCACTTAGCCAACCTTGATGTTCTGGTTCGTAGGCAAATGTTCGGAAACTGATTTCAAGTAGTGAGCTAAAGTAATAACCTACATTCTCAGTAAGCCCTGAGAAAAGCAATAGTGTCGGACCACTTACAATAACAAAAATCAGTAGTAAACCTGCAAGTGTCAGGTTAATTTCACTTAAGATTTTAACTCCCTTACCTACACCAGTAATAGCGGAAAATATTGCTAATGACATTGCAACAATCACCATAATGGTAAGCACTACAAATCCTGTGTCTTCAATTAAACCTAGGCTATTAAAACCAGCACTAACTTGCATTACCCCAAAGCCAAGGGTTGTGGTTAAACCAAAAATCGTACTACAGAGGGCAATAACATCAATAGTGTGTCCCCAAAAGCCTGAAATACGATGTTTTAGTAAAGGGTAAAAACCAGAGCGAACAGTGAGAGATAATTTATATCTAAAACCGAAGTAGGCAAGTGCTAAAGCGATAACACCATAGATAGCCCAAGCGTGAATCCCCCAATGGTAGAAGGTGGTCATCATTGCTTCTTTCATTCGCTCTGATTCAGTCATGTTTTCTTGGAGAGGCTGTAGATAATGTAATACAGGTTCGGCAACGCCAAAGTACATCAAACCAATACCCATCCCTGCCGCAAATAGCATGGCAATCCAAGAACCGAAACCAAATTCAGGCTCATCGGTATCTGCGCCTAATTTAATATCGCCCAAACGGCTGAATGAAAGAAAAATGAGGAATAGAAAAAAGATAGAACCAGCAAAAATGTAGAACCAGCTAAAGTTTTCAAAGAGAATATTTTTGATGGCATCAAGTGATGTTTGTGCTTTTTGTGGGAAGGTAATACAGAACACTGCAACAAAGCTTACAAAAAGTAAACTTGGGATAAAGATTGGTGCTCTAAAGGTACTCCCTGCTTGTAATTTTTTGATGAAATCCAATGGTATTTACCTCTATTATTTATTATTCAGAAGAGTGAATATAGCAAAAAGTTATAAAAATGACAAATTAGGTAGGATTTGTAATAAAGCACAACTTTTGCAAAAAATTCATCAAAAACGACCGCTTGCACATTCATTATTTGTCAGTAGAATATTTTCTATTTATAAAAACAAGAAGACAATGCACACACAACATAACGCTCAAAAAATGGTTTTACCCATTTTACTGTTGATCTCCCTTTCTCATTTGCTGAATGATTTAATTCAGGCGGTAATGGTCTCAATTTACCCAATGCTTAAACAAAATTACCAACTGAGTTTTGCTCAAATCGGTATGATTTCGTTAATTTACCAAATTACTGCATCCATTATTCAGCCGGGTATTGGGCTTTATACCGATAAATATCCAAAACCAAATCTATTACCCATTGGTATGCTGATTACACTTTTCTCCGTGATTTTACTTGCCTTTGCCCCTAACTTTGGGGTATTGCTAATAGCGGCAGCTTTGATGGGAATTGGTTCAGCTACTTTCCATCCTGAAGCCTCTCGAGTGGCTAGAATGGCATCAGGCGGCAAATTTGGTACAGCTCAGTCGCTTTTTCAAGTAGGAGGAAATAGCGGTTCGGCGTTAGGGCCGCTCTTAGTTGCGTTATTTATTGTGCCTCAAGGGCAAAATGCGGTGATTTGGGTTGTTGTATTTGTATTATTAGCTTTATGGATTTTATATAAAGTGAGCCGTTGGGTGAAGTATGAAGCCAAACCATTATTTGTCTCATCAAACCATATTCAGCAACGTTTGCACGGCAAATTATTAGCCAGAGCATTATTAATTATCGCTTTATTAATGTTGGCGAAATTTATTTATATCGCCAGCCTCAGCAACTATTTTACCTTCTATTTAATGGAAAAATTTCAGTTGAATATGGCAACTGCGCAGCTCTATTTGTTTGCATTTTTAGGGGCGGTTGCAGTAGGCACTTTTGCTGGCGGACCGATTGGCGATAAAATCGGGCGAAATGCGGTGATTGGGTTCTCTTTCTTAGGAATGGCTCCTTTTGCGTTATTAATGCCTAACGCCGATCTGTTTTGGACGATTGTATGTGCAATTTTTGCCGGCTTTATTATGTCATCAGCGTTTTCGGCAATGGTGGTTTACGCTCAAGAGGCGGTGCCGGGTAGAGTTGGGCTGATTTCAGGTACAATGTTTGGCTTAATGTTTGGTATTGGCGGCTTAAGTGCTGCCGTATTAGGCTTTTTTGCTGACGAATACGGCTTAGATACTATTTTTAACGTCTGTGCCTATTTACCATTGCTCGGCTTTGCTGCATTAGGCTTGCCGAAACGAAATATTTAATGCTTTTTAGTGTTGGCTTTTGTTCTGGCTTTTTTCATACTCAATAAGAAAATAATGACGCCAATCCACACCAAAATGTAGCCGACCGAACGTTCGGCAGAGAGTTTTTCATTAAAGATCAGCACGCCGCATAAAAATTGTAATGAAGGTGAGATGTACTGTAACATACCGAGTAAAGACATCGAAATGCGTCTTGCCCCCATTGCAAACCAGAGTAATGGAATGGTAGTTGCTGCCCCTGAGCAGAGTAGTATCGTCATTTGTAAACTATTGAGCTCGCTGAATACTAAGCTGTTTTGGTTATAACAAAAGCAAAGGTAAGCGATAGCAAAAGGCGTCATTAGCAAGGTCTCAAGAGCTAAGCCAGATAATGGCTCCATTGGAGCGAGTTTGCGGATCAGCCCATAAATACAGAAACTGGAAGCTAAAATAAGTGCCACCCAAGGCACTTGCCCAGCAGGAATCGCTAACCATAAAATGCCAGCAATCGCAAAACCAACAGAAAGTAATTGAGCCTTATTTAATTGTTCTTTTAGAACCAAATAGCCAACAAATACATTCAAGATTGGATTAATGAAATAGCCGAGACTGGCATCTAAAATATGCTCGTTAGTAATCGCCCACAAATAAGCCAGCCAGTTCAAGCCAATCATAAAAGAAGAAAGGAAGAAGATTCCCAACACTTTGGGCTGTTTGAAGGCATTGATTACTGCTCGCCCCTGTTGGAAAATCAGCAATAGAATAATGGCAAACACGGCAGACCATACTACCCGTTGAGCTAAAATTTGCTCGGCAGGCATTCCCGATTGATTAATCGGATACCAATAGATTGGAAACGTCCCCCACGTTAAATAACACAGCAGAGCATAGTGCCAACCTTGTAATTTGCCTGAAATTTTCATTTTGCTTTCCTAAAAGAGAGTGTACAAGCGGTCATATTTGTTGATTTTTTTGCAAATTGCAAATAACAAAATGCCACAAAAATTAAGCTTTTTCGATGCTGAACGAAATGACCTCTTCAATTTTCTCTGCATTCATCGCAAGCATTAACAGTCTATCCACTCCAAGTGCGACACCCGAACAGTTCGGAAAACCTGCTTTGAGTGCGGCCAGAAAACGTACATCAAGCTGTTGTGGTTCAAGTCCCATTTTTTCTCGCTGTAAATTATCTTGCTCAAAGCGATGGATTTGCTCGTTTGCATCGTCTAACTCGTGGAAACCGTTGCAAAGTTCCAAGCCTTTGTAGTAAAACTCAAAACGCTCAGCAACACGATGATCTTCCGAACTGATTTGTGCTAATGCAGCTTGGGCAGAAGGGAAGTGATAAACCGCTGTTGGGCAATTTTGCCCGATATTCGGTTCTACCACCTCACTGAATAAAAATTGTAGTAAGGTTTCACGATTTTCATCATCTTCACATTGCAAACCGTGCTTTCTCGCTTTTTCGATTAATTGTGCTTTGGTGGCAGAAAGCGGATCTAACCCAACGTGAGTTTGGAATACAAACTGATAACTAAAAGATTCCGCAGGTTCGCAATCTAAAATCTGTTGTAGTAAATCATCGACTTCATTTATTAAACGGTACATATCAAAATGCGGGCGATACCATTCAAGCATTGTAAATTCAGGGTTATGGCGTTTGCCTGCTTCTTCATTACGGAACACTTTGCAAATTTGGAAAATCGGCCCACTACCTGCAGCAAGTAAACGTTTCATATGGTATTCAGGGCTTGTCATCAAATGTAGCGTTTTTGCCTCACTGCTAAATGGCGATAAAAATTGTGTACTGAATGTAGAAAGATGTACATCAGTTACTGAAAACTCACTTAGAATAGGGGTTTCTACTTCTAAAATGCCACGTTCGGTAAAGAACTTACGCAATTCAGCAACAATTTTTGCACGTTGGATAAGGTGAGGAATAGTAGCAGTAGGCTGCCAATCAATATTGTCGAGTTGTAAATTATTCATAAAAAATGACCGCTTGAAAATAGGTGCTTATTTTAGCGTAAAAAAAGATATTGCCCTAGTTTCTGAATAAGAAAAATAAAGTGGGGAATTTAACTTTTATTTAACAAATTAAAAATTCTCATTTTAAGCATTAAAAATTTTTCTTTTTTATTCCCTATAATTAAGAGCCATTCTCAATACCTTTATTATGCTTAGTTACCTTTTTTGAGGTAGATCACAAAATCACACTTTTTATGTTAATAAATTGTAAAAACGGCTTATCTGATTGATTAAATAGTGGCACAATAGAGCCACTTTTAATGAATAAGTTTATTTAACTTTCGGAGTGCATTATGCAAAGTGTTAATTTTGATGTGGCGATTATCGGTGCTGGCGGTGGTGGCTTGCGTGCTGCTATCGCGGCTGCTGAAGCAAATCCAAATCTGAAAATTGCTTTAATTTCAAAAGTTTATCCAATGCGTAGCCATACGGTGGCGGCAGAAGGTGGATCGGCTGCGGTAATTAAAGATACTGATTCCTATGACAATCACTTTAATGACACTGTGGGTGGTGGCGACTGGTTATGTGAACAAGATATTGTGGAATATTTTGTTGAGCATTCTCCAATTGAAATGACACAGTTAGAGCGTTGGGGCTGCCCTTGGAGCCGTCGTGAAGATGGCGAAGTAAACGTTCGTCGTTTCGGTGGTATGAAAATTGAGCGTACTTGGTTTGCAGCCGATAAAACAGGCTTCCATATCTTACACACTTTATTCCAAACTTCGATTAAATATCCAAACATTGTCCGCTTTGATGAACATTTCGTGTTAGATATCTTAACCGACAACGGCGAAGCTCGTGGTTGTGTGGCGATGAATATGATGGAAGGTACACTGGTTCAAATCAATGCAAATGCAGTGGTCATTGCAACAGGTGGCGGCTGCCGTACTTATCGTTTTAACACGAACGGCGGTATTGTAACCGGCGACGGTTTATCTATGGCATATCGTCATGGTGTGGCTCTGCGTGATATGGAATTCGTTCAATATCACCCAACAGGCTTACCGAATACAGGTATCTTAATGACAGAGGGCTGTCGTGGCGAAGGTGGTATCTTAGTTAATAAAGATGGCTACCGTTACTTACAAGACTATGGCTTAGGACCTGAAACGCCAATTGGCAAACCAGAAAACAAATATATGGAATTAGGTCCGCGTGATAAAGTTTCTCAAGCGTTCTGGCAAGAGTGGCGTAAAGGCAATACTTTAAAAACCGCAAAAGGTGTTGATGTAGTTCACTTAGATTTACGTCATTTGGGTGAAAAATACTTGCTTGAACGTTTACCGTTTATTTGCGAATTAGCAAAAGCATACGAAGGTGTAGATCCTGCTAAAGCTCCAATTCCGGTTCGCCCTGTTGTTCACTACACAATGGGTGGTATTGAAGTGGATATGAATGCAGAAACGTCAATTAAAGGCTTATTTGCAGTGGGCGAATGTGCATCATCAGGCTTACACGGTGCAAATCGTTTAGGGTCTAACTCCCTCGCAGAGTTAGTGGTATTTGGTAAAGTAGCGGGTGAAAATGCTGCTCGTCGTGCGTTAGAGGTTACTTCTCGCAATCAACCACAAATTAATGCACAAGCTCAAGATGTAGTGGCTCGCTTACACGCTTTAGCAAACCAAGAAGGTAATGAATCTTGGTCTGATATTCGTAACCAAATGGGTGATGCAATGGAAGAAGGCTGTGGTATCTACCGTACACAAGAAAGTATGGAAGGAGCAGTGAATAAAATCCAAGAGTTAAAAGAGCGTTATAAAAACATCAGTGTGAAAGATAAATCAAGCGTGTTCAACACCGATCTACTCTACAAAATTGAGTTAGGATTTATCTTAGATGTTGCTCAATCTATTGCTTGCTCTGCGGTGGAACGTAAAGAATCTCGTGGTGCACACCAACGTTTAGACTATGTTGAACGTGATGATGTAAACTACTTGAAACATACTCAGGCTTTCTATAACGCAGATGGTACACCAACCATTAAATATAGCGATGTGAAGATTACTAAATCACAACCAGCTAAACGTGTGTACGGTGCAGAAGCGGAAGCACAAGAAAAAGCGAAAAAAGCAGCAGAAGCTCAAGCACAATAATAGAGAAGGAGCGAGAAAATGGCAAATTTAGATAAAATGACCATCGAAGTGCTACGCTACAATCCGGAATCAGATAGCGAGCCACATTTAGATAGATATGAAGTGCCTTATGATAGCCAAACTTCACTATTAGATGCACTGGGTTACATTAAAGACGAGCTTGAGCCTGAGCTTTCATATCGCTGGTCTTGCCGTATGGCGATCTGCGGATCTTGTGGGATGATGGTAAACGGTAAACCAAAGCTGGCGTGTAAAACTTTCTTACGTGATTACAGTGGTTTTATGCGAATTGAACCGCTTGCTAACTTCCCGATTGAGCGTGATTTAGTAGTGGATTTAAGCCACTTTATTGATAGCATTGAGGCAATTAAACCTTATGTGATTGATAACAAAGCACCGGAAGGTCAGCGCACTAAACAAACACCGGCACAGTTAGAGAAGTATCGTCAATTCTCAATGTGTATTAACTGTGGTTTATGTTATGCAGCTTGTCCGCAATTTGGTTTAAACCCTGAGTTTATCGGTCCTGCGGCAATTACATTAGCTCATCGCTATAACCTGGATAACCGTGATAATGGACGTGAAGAGCGAATGAAATTGCTCAGTAGTAAAAATGGGGTGTGGAGTTGTACTTTTGTAGGCTACTGCTCAGAAGTTTGTCCGAAACATGTTGGTCCAGCTTCAGCCGTGAACCAAGGCAAGCTAGAAAGTGCAAAAGATTATGTTATCTCAATGATCAAACCGAGATAGGAGGAAGAAATGTCAGCGACAAAACGTAGACCTTATGTTCGAGGAATGAAAGCGAGCTGGTGGAAAAAACTCGATTTCTACAAAATGTATATGGTGCGTGAAGCTACCTGTCTTCCAACCGTGTGGTTCTGTATCGTACTATTTTATGGTGCAGTTGCATTAAGCAAAGGTACATTTGCTACCGACTTTGTGGGTTTCTTGCAAAATCCGTTTGTAGTGGTACTAAATATCATTTCACTTGCAGCAATGTTTTATCACGCAGCAACACTTTATGTAATGACACCTGAAGTGATGTCAGTAATGGTAAAAGGCAAACATTTGCCAGTTTCTGTCGGAAGAAATATCCTTTGGGCTGTAACAGCTGTAATCAGCTTAATTGCATTAATCTTAGTTTATATTTAAGAAGGGGAATAAAATGAGTCTTGATCAAAACCCAAAACGTTCAAATGAACCACCTGTCTGGTTACTCTTTAGTGCTGGCGGTATGATTAGTGCATTATTTTTCCCTGTAGTCATTTTTATTATCGGCTTACTACTACCATTTGGATTAGTTTCACCTGATAATATCATTGCTTTTGCCCATACTTGCATCGGAAAACTAACTATTATGGCATTAGCCATTTTCCCAATGTGGGCAGGTATGCACCGTATCCATCACGGCTTGCACGATCTAAAAGTACACACACCAGCGGGTAATGTGATTTTCTATGGATTATCTATCTTATATACAATCCTAGTGATCATCGCTGTAGTGCAGATCTAATTTTGAAAGACCATCTTACATAAAGATGGTCTTTTTTATCTTTTTACAAGCGGTCGAATTTACAAAGAAATTTGCAAACATTATGAATTCTGCTGATAAAATGATCGCTTTGTATTAAATATCTTCAAAAAAGATCTTTTTTAAAATTTTTTGCAAAAAGCACTTGCAAGGATTTTATTTTTCTCTATAATGCACGGCACACAACGACGCATTGTTGTGAAGAGATTAAGTTTGATTCCGGTGCGTCGTTTTATTTTGCTCTTTAACAATTTATCAGACAATCTGTGTGGGCACTTGTTGATTGACTTGATTTTAAAAATATATTTTAAAACTTGAAGTCTTAATAGGTGCTAACTAGAAATTCATTTAACTTTTTTAAGTTTTCTTATTAAAGTGTGATTTTATGTCAGCAGTATTGAGCGATTAAACTTTTTGAATTGAAGAGTTTGATCATGGCTCAGATTGAACGCTGGCGGCAGGCTTAACACATGCAAGTCGAACGGTAACAGGGAGAAGCTTGCTTCTTTGCTGACGAGTGGCGGACGGGTGAGTAATGCTTGGGAATCTGGCTTATGGAGGGGGATAACTACTGGAAACGGTAGCTAATACCGCGTAATGTCTTTGGACTAAAGGGTGGGACTTTCGGGCCACCTGCCATAAGATGAGCCCAAGTGGGATTAGCTAGTTGGTGAGGTAAAGGCTCACCAAGGCGACGATCTCTAGCTGGTCTGAGAGGATGACCAGCCACACTGGAACTGAGACACGGTCCAGACTCCTACGGGAGGCAGCAGTGGGGAATATTGCACAATGGGGGGAACCCTGATGCAGCCATGCCGCGTGAATGAAGAAGGCCTTCGGGTTGTAAAGTTCTTTCGGTAGCGAGGAAGGCAGACTTGTTAATAGCAAGTTTGATTGACGTTAACTACAGAAGAAGCACCGGCTAACTCCGTGCCAGCAGCCGCGGTAATACGGGGGGTGCAAGCGTTAATCGGAATAACTGGGCGTAAAGGGCACGCAGGCGGACTTTTAAGTGAGATGTGAAAGCCCCGGGCTTAACCTGGGAATTGCATTTCAGACTGGGAGTCTAGAGTACTTTAGGGAGGGGTAGAATTCCACGTGTAGCGGTGAAATGCGTAGAGATGTGGAGGAATACCGAAGGCGAAGGCAGCCCCTTGGGAATGTACTGACGCTCATGTGCGAAAGCGTGGGGAGCAAACAGGATTAGATACCCTGGTAGTCCACGCCGTAAACGCTGTCGATTTGGGGATTGGGCTTTAAGCTTGGTGCCCGTAGCTAACGTGATAAATCGACCGCCTGGGGAGTACGGCCGCAAGGTTAAAACTCAAATGAATTGACGGGGGCCCGCACAAGCGGTGGAGCATGTGGTTTAATTCGATGCAACGCGAAGAACCTTACCTACTCTTGACATCCAGAGAATCTTGTAGAGATACGAGAGTGCCTTCGGGAACTCTGAGACAGGTGCTGCATGGCTGTCGTCAGCTCGTGTTGTGAAATGTTGGGTTAAGTCCCGCAACGAGCGCAACCCTTATCCTTTGTTGCCAGCGATTAGGTCGGGAACTCAAAGGAGACTGCCGGTGATAAACCGGAGGAAGGTGGGGATGACGTCAAGTCATCATGGCCCTTACGAGTAGGGCTACACACGTGCTACAATGGCGTATACAGAGGGCAGCGACCCAGCGATGGTGAGCGAATCTCACAAAGTACGTCTAAGTCCGGATTGGAGTCTGCAACTCGACTCCATGAAGTCGGAATCGCTAGTAATCGCAAATCAGAATGTTGCGGTGAATACGTTCCCGGGCCTTGTACACACCGCCCGTCACACCATGGGAGTGGGTTGTACCAGAAGTAGATAGCTTAACCTTCGGGGGGGCGTTTACCACGGTATGATTCATGACTGGGGTGAAGTCGTAACAAGGTAACCGTAGGGGAACCTGCGGTTGGATCACCTCCTTACCAAAAATCAAGAAGCGAGAGCTTGAAATGACAGCAAGTGTTCACACAGATTGTTTGATAAAGCAGTAGGACAAGAGATGAATGAGATTTAGGCATTCAAACGGTTAGAATCTTGAAAGGTTTTGCAAAAATCGTTAGAATATTCGACCTAAAATGGCAAAGCGGAAAGCATCTTTAAATGTTGTCCCCATCGTCTAGAGGCCTAGGACATCGCCCTTTCACGGCGGTAACCGGGGTTCGAATCCCCGTGGGGACGCCATTTAAAGATGATTTTTATTGTCTTAATGTTCTTTAAAAATTTGGAAACAAGCTGAAAAACTGAGAGATTTTCGAAAGAAAGTCTGAGTAGTTAAAAAATCTTAGCTGAACAAAGGCAGCTAAGTGTTTAGTTGAATAATATCGCTTCAAATCAATTCGTTTGACTTGTTTAAATGAAAATATTTGAGGTTGTATAGTTAAGTGACTAAGCGCACAAGGTGGATGCCTTGGCAATCAGAGGCGATGAAGGACGTGCTAATCTGCGAAAAGCTTGGATGAGTCGATAAGAGGCGTTTAATCCAAGATGTCCGAATGGGGAAACCCAGTAGGTGAAGAACCTACTATCATTTACTGAATCCATAGGTAAATGAGGCAAACCGGGAGAACTGAAACATCTAAGTACCCCGAGGAAAAGAAATCAACCGAGATTTCGTTAGTAGCGGCGAGCGAACGCGAAAGAGCCAGTTAGTGATAGCGGATTTATTAGAGGAATGAGCTGGGAAGCTCAATCGTAGAGGGTGATAATCCCGTACTCGAAAATATTTCCGTGGTACTAGGCTA
The DNA here is from genome assembly GCF_013377235.1 of Mannheimia varigena. Taxonomy (NCBI): domain Bacteria; kingdom Pseudomonadati; phylum Pseudomonadota; class Gammaproteobacteria; order Pasteurellales; family Pasteurellaceae; genus Mannheimia; species Mannheimia varigena. The sequence goes on from NZ_CP016226.1 coordinate 1,462,600, forward strand.
ACAACAAGTAGGGCGGGACACGTGATATCCTGTTTGAAGATGGGGGGACCATCCTCCAAGGCTAAATACTCCTGATTGACCGATAGTGAACCAGTACTGTGAAGGAAAGGCGAAAAGAACCCCGGCGAGGGGAGTGAAATAGAACCTGAAACCTTGTGCGTACAAGCAGTGGGAGCAGATTTATTCTGTGACTGCGTACCTTTTGTATAATGGGTCAGCGACTTATATTTTGTAGCAAGGTTAACCGAATAGGGGAGCCGTAGGGAAACCGAGTCTTAACTGGGCGTGTAGTTGCAAGGTATAGACCCGAAACCCGGTGATCTAGCCATGGGCAGGTTGAAGATTGGGTAACACTAATTGGAGGACCGAACCGACTAATGTTGAAAAATTAGCGGATGACTTGTGGCTGGGGGTGAAAGGCCAATCAAACCGGGAGATAGCTGGTTCTCCCCGAAATCTATTTAGGTAGAGCCTTATGTGAATACCTTCGGGGGTAGAGCACTGTTTCGGCTAGGGGTCCATCCCGGATTACCAACCCGATGCAAACTGCGAATACCGAAGAGTAATGCATAGGAGACACACGGTGGGTGCTAACGTCCATCGTGGAGAGGGAAACAACCCAGACCGCCAGCTAAGGTCCCAAAGTACTAGTTAAGTGGGAAACGAAGTGGGAAGGCTTAGACAGCTAGGATGTTGGCTTAGAAGCAGCCATCATTTAAAGAAAGCGTAATAGCTCACTAGTCGAGTCGGCCTGCGCGGAAGATGTAACGGGGCTAAAACTAGTCACCGAAGCTGCGGCATCAGTGGTAACACTGTTGGGTAGGGGAGCGTTCTGTAAGCGGATGAAGGTGAGTCGAGAGGCTTGCTGGACGTATCAGAAGTGCGAATGCTGACATAAGTAACGATAAAACGAGTGAAAAACTCGTTCGCCGGAAGACCAAGGGTTCCTGTCCAACGTTAATCGGGGCAGGGTGAGTCGGCCCCTAAGGCGAGGCTGAAAAGCGTAGTCGATGGGAAACGGGTTAATATTCCCGTACTTGGTGTAATTGCGATGTGGGGACGGAGAAGGTTAGGTTATCAGGGTGTTGGATATCCCTGTTTAAGTTGGTAGGTGGAGTGTTTAGGCAAATCCGGACACTTATTAACACCGAGAGATGATGACGAGGCTCTACGGAGCTGAAGTAACCGATACCACGCTTCCAGGAAAAGCCACTAAGCTTCAGATTACACTAAACCGTACTATAAACCGACACAGGTGGTCAGGTAGAGAATACTCAGGCGCTTGAGAGAACTCGGGTGAAGGAACTAGGCAAAATAGCACCGTAACTTCGGGAGAAGGTGCGCCGGCGTAGATTGTAGTGACTTGCTCACGAAGGTTGAACCGGTCGAAGATACCAGCTGGCTGCAACTGTTTATTAAAAACACAGCACTCTGCAAACACGAAAGTGGACGTATAGGGTGTGATGCCTGCCCGGTGCTGGAAGGTTAATTGATGGTGTTATCGCAAGAGAAGCTCCTGATCGAAGCCCCAGTAAACGGCGGCCGTAACTATAACGGTCCTAAGGTAGCGAAATTCCTTGTCGGGTAAGTTCCGACCTGCACGAATGGCATAATGATGGCCAGGCTGTCTCCACCCGAGACTCAGTGAAATTGAAATCGCCGTGAAGATGCGGTGTACCCGCGGCTAGACGGAAAGACCCCGTGAACCTTTACTATAGCTTGACACTGAACATTGAATTTTGATGTGTAGGATAGGTGGGAGCCTTTGAAGATGACACGCCAGTGTTGTTGGAGGCGTCCTTGAAATACCACCCTTTAACGTTTGATGTTCTAACGAAGTACTCGGAACGAGTACTCGGACAGTGTCTGGTGGGTAGTTTGACTGGGGCGGTCTCCTCCCAAAGAGTAACGGAGGAGCACGAAGGTTTGCTAATGACGGTCGGACATCGTCAGGTTAGTGCAATGGTAGAAGCAAGCTTAACTGCGAGACAGACAAGTCGAGCAGGTGCGAAAGCAGGTCATAGTGATCCGGTGGTTCTGAATGGAAGGGCCATCGCTCAACGGATAAAAGGTACTCCGGGGATAACAGGCTGATACCGCCCAAGAGTTCATATCGACGGCGGTGTTTGGCACCTCGATGTCGGCTCATCACATCCTGGGGCTGAAGTAGGTCCCAAGGGTATGGCTGTTCGCCATTTAAAGTGGTACGCGAGCTGGGTTTAGAACGTCGTGAGACAGTTCGGTCCCTATCTGCCGTGGGCGTTGGAGAATTGGTTGGGGCTGCTCCTAGTACGAGAGGACCGGAGTGGACGCACCGCTGGTGTTTCGGTTGTGTCGCCAGACGCATTGCCGAGTAGCTATGTGCGGAAGAGATAAGTGCTGAAAGCATCTAAGCACGAAACTTGCCAAGAGATGAGTTCTCCCAGTCTATAAGACTGTAAGGGTTGTTGGAGACTACGACGTAGATAGGCGTGGTGTGTAAGCGTTGCGAGACGTTGAGCTAACACGTACTAATTGCCCGAGAGGCTTAACTATACAACGCTCAAGTGTTTTTATGAGAAAGAAGAAAACACAAGTGGAGAAACTAAACGCATAAAGAAAAAAATACACTCAGAATAATCAGCTTGTTTTTGAATTTTGACCCAATTATCCCGATGACCATAGTGCTGTGGTTCTACCTGATTCCATACCGAACTCAGAAGTAAAACGCAGTAACGTCGATGGTAGTGTGGTGATTCGCCATGTGAGAGTAGAGCATCATCGGGTTTTATTTCCTTAGTTTTCTTAATGAAGAGATAAAGAGAATTAAGGAAATAACCGAATTTGATTGATAACCATAGTGCTGTGGTTCTACCTGACTCCATACCGAACTCAGAAGTAAAACGCAGTAACGCCGATGGTAGTGTGGTGATTCGCCATGTGAGAGTAGGGCATTATCAATCTAAGAATTTAGCGGAGCGGTAGTTCAGCTGGTTAGAATACCTGCCTGTCACGCAGGGGGTCGCGGGTTCGAGTCCCGTCCGTTCCGCCAATTATTTAGAGCGAGTTTATACTCGCTGTTTTCGTAAGTAATACATTATCAATAGGGGCGTAGTTCAATTGGTAGAGCACCGGTCTCCAAAACCGGGTGTTGGGAGTTCGAGCCTCTCCGCCCCTGCCATCATTTAGAAAGCCGATTAGAATTAATCGGCTTTTTTTCCTTATATAATCAGAATTCTCATCCATAGTATTTAATCTTCCATTGCTTTTCTTTACCTATTTAGCTAATATGCAACCTTAATCCGTAGTTAGAATACTTAATATGTTAAGTTTTAACTGTTTTTTCACTCTAATAAGGATCATTTCAATGAATAAACTTATTGCCTCTTTGGTGGCGTCAAGCTGTGCGACCGCTTTTGCTGCCCCTGTTCAACACAACAATTTCCACACCAACACTCACAATTACGAATTTACCCAATCTTATGATTTAGTGGTGCCGCAAGGCTCAAGCGGAACAACAAATTTATGGATTCCGTTGCCGTCTGATACGCCTTATCAAACGGTGAAATCCATTGAATTTGAGGGAAGTTACAAAACCGCCTACATCACCGAGAACAACGCTTATGGAGCGAAAACTCTGTTTGCGACTTGGGATAAAGACGCTCCAAAACGAGATATGAAAGTGAAATTGGTGATCGAAACCCGAGATCGTGAGCCGATGGCTCGAGGGGCATTAAAAGATTACCAAATGCCGGAAAAAATCATCTATTCTGTTGATGTGTTGGAATACTTAAAACCAACCGCTCACATTAAAACAGACGGCATTGTGAAAGAGTACGCCGACAAAATTGTGGGTAACGAGAAAAATCCACTGAAAAAAGCGGAACTTATCCACAACTGGATAGTGGAGAATATGGAGCGTGATAACTCGGTACTCGGTTGCGGCGATGGCGATGTGGAGAAAATCCTCACCACCAAAGTGCTCAAAGGTAAATGTACTGACATCAACTCGGTCTTTGTGGCTCTGGCTCGAGCCTCTGATATTCCGGCTCGTGAAGTATTCGGCATTCGCTTAGGTAAGGCGGATAAAATGAGCCAATATTCCCAAACCGCATTTGGTAGCTCAAAAGACGGCATCGCTAACGAAAACAGCGGACAACACTGCCGTGCGGAATTCTATTTAGCCGGTTTCGGTTGGGTACCGGTAGATTCTGCCGATGTCGCCAAAATGCGTTTAGCGGAGAAAAAAGAGGTGGCAGATCCAGACGTTCAAGCGGTGTCGAAATACTTATTCGGCAACTGGGAAATGAACTGGGTAGGCTTCAACCACGGTCGTGATTTCGATTTATATCCACAACCGGAACTTACTCCGCTCAACAACTTCGGCTATCCGTATGCAGAAGTGGGCGGCGATCCGCTAAACTCCTTTGATGCGAAAGAATTTGGTTATGAGCTCATCTCTAAAGAACTATAACAACAAATTCATCACGATGTGTGTGACCGCAGTGGTAACTGCGGTCAGTTCAACCTTGTGTTGCATCGCACCATTGGTTTATTTGCTGTTCGGCGTTTCCTCGCCTTGGCTGATGGAATTAAGCCAACTCGAATTTTTGCAAATTCCGATGCTAATCCTATCGCTTGCGGCGTTCGGTTACGGTTTTTGGTTGTTGAATTTTTCTAAAAAAATTATCTGTACCAAATATTTTTCCCGCAAAACCTTGGTGATTTTGTATTGGATTGTGTTTGTGGTAGTAATGTTCTTTTTAACTTACCCCTACGTTTTGCCGTACATTTTGGAAATGTGGGGCGGAGAATAAAATGAAAAAATATATCGCTAGCCTGTTGTTGGCTTTTGGGTTGATGAATCCAACTTACGCACAAGAAAAAACTGCCCAACCGGACACGCAGCAAGCAGAAAAAACGGTTGTACTCCACATTCCTGAAATGCACTGCCAACTTTGCGTTTACTTGGTAAATAAAGAACTGCGAGCGGTGGAGGGCGTGATTTCCACCAAAGCTTCAATGAAAGAACGCAAAGCCACCGTGGTGGCAAAAGCCGATGTGGATAACCAAAAGCTGATACAAGCGGTTGGAAATCTTAAATATTCTGCAAAAGTGATGTAATTGAAAGTCGGGGTTCCCGACTTTTTGTTTTTCAGATTAGCTTAAATTTTGAGAAATTGCTAAAATTCGCCTAATTGCAAAAAATCAGCGGATTTCGACCGCTTGTGAGGAAAAAATGAATCATTTAGACAGTGCAAAAGAGACGTTAAACCTTTATGCTCAGCAAATTATCACGCTAAATCATCGCCTCTCTGAAGAATTTAATGAAGTAGTGGAAATGATGCTGGCTTGTCAAGGGCGAGTAGTTGTAGGAGGTATAGGAAAATCAGGATTGGTGGGGAAAAAGATGGTGGCAACTTTCGCCTCAACCGGTACGCCAAGCTTTTTCTTGCATCCGACCGAAGCTTTCCATGGCGATTTAGGAATGCTCAAGCCGATTGATATGGTCATTTTAATTTCCAATAGCGGTGAAACAGATGATGTGAATAAGCTGATTCCAAGTCTGAAAAATTTTGGTAACAAAATTATTGCGATGACGGGTAACCCCTATTCCACGCTTGGGCGAAATGCGGATGTAATTTTAAATATCGGCGTAGAGCGTGAAGCTTGCTTGAACAATCTTGCTCCAACCAGTTCGACGTTGGTTACAATGGCATTAGGTGATGCGTTGGCGATTGCATTGATGAAAGCCCGTGATTTCCGCCCTGAGGATTTTGCCCGCTTCCATCCAGGCGGTAGCCTTGGTCGCCGCTTACTCAATCGAGTGCGAGATGTGATGGTGCGAAACCTGCCGATTGCTCATCTTGATACCCCATTTACGGAATGCTTATCTGTGATGAATGAAGGCAGAATGGGCGTTGCAGTCATCATGCTCGAGGGAAAATTGGAAGGGATTATTACCGATGGCGATATCCGCCGAACTTTAGCTAAATACGGTGCGGAAAGCCTAAGCAAAACCGCAGGAGAAATTATGACCCGCAATCCAAAAACTATTAATGATTCCGTATTCTTAGTTAAAGCGGAAGATTTAATGAAGGAGCTTAGAATTCACTCGCTTATTGCAGTTGATGACAACGGTAAGGTTACCGGCTTGATAGAGTTCTCGAGCTAATTTTGTAGGGATGTACTGTGTAAGCCTATTTACAAGCGGTTATTTTTTATAAAAATTTTACGAAAGAAATATATTATTAGATGTAGGTAGTGTGTACTTATGATTAAAACCAAACAAATTTTGTTTGGTTTTTTTGTGTCAAAATTAAAAATGTGATCAAGATCACATTTTAAAATTATACCTAAAAGAAATAATGTGATCTAGTTCACATTTTTGAGAGAAATATTTTTGTAACTTTTTAAAATAGTGCTATTTTGCACACGATTTATTCAATCCTGATTTTCTCTCCTTTTCGAGGTTCTTATGTCTAATTTAAAAGTGAAAGTTCAAGGCTTTGGACGCTTTCTCTCTAATATGGTGATGCCAAACATCGGTGCATTTATTGCTTGGGGTTTCATCACGGCGTTATTTATTCCAACCGGTTGGTTGCCAAACGAGACTTTTGCGAAACTCGTTGGTCCGATGATTCAATATTTGCTGCCACTGTTAATCGGCTATAGTGGCGGTAAATTAGTCGGCGGCGAGCGTGGTGCAGTTGTGGGGGCAATTACTACAATGGGTATCATCGTCGGTACTGATATTCCAATGTTCTTAGGTGCAATGATTGTTGGTCCATTAGGCGGCTGGGCAATCAAAACTTTCGATAAAGCTATTGATGGCAAAGTGAAAAGCGGTTTTGAGATGTTGGTAAACAACTTCTCGGTTGGTATTATCGGTATGATTTTAGCGATGCTTTCATTTGCGTTCATCGGTGGAGTGGTAACTCAAATCTCGGCTGCGTTAGGTGCAGGCGTAGGTGCATTGGTTGAAGCAGGTTTATTACCATTAACCTCAATCATTGTTGAACCGGCAAAAATCCTATTCTTAAACAATGCGATCAACCACGGTGTATTCACCCCACTTGGTACAGCACAAGCACAAGAAGTGGGGAAATCTATCCTGTTCTTAATCGAAGCGAATCCGGGTCCGGGTTTTGGTGTCTTACTTGCTTATATGTTCTTTGGTCGTGGTACAGCAAAACAAACTGCCGGTAGTGCGTCAATTATTCACTTCTTAGGTGGTATCCACGAAATTTACTTCCCGTATGTGTTAATGAGCCCACGTTTAATCTTAGCTGTGATCGCAGGTGGTGCAACAGGCGTTTTAACTAACTCATTATTAGGCGGCGGCTTAATCGCACCGGCTTCTCCAGGTTCTATTTTCGCAATCCTTGCGATGACTGCACCGGGTGCACATTTTGCGGTAATTGCTTCTGTTGTGGTTTCTTGTGCGGTAACTTTTGCGATTGCTTCAGTATTACTTAAAACTCAAAAAGGTGAAGTGTCATTAGAAGATGCTCAATCTCAAATGCAATCAATGAAAGCGGAGAGCAAAGGTGTTGCGGTAGCTGTGGTAAACGGCAATATCCGTAAAATCTATGTAGCGTGTGATGCTGGTATGGGCTCAAGTGCTATGGGTGCAAGTATGCTGCGTAAAAAAGTACAGGCGGCAGGCTTAAACATCGAAGTGCAAAACTTAGCGATTAATGACTTACCGCAAGATGCACAATTAGTTATTACCCATAAAGACTTAACTGCTCGTGCACAAAAACGAGTGGCTTCAGCTCAACACTTATCTTTAACCAATTTCTTAGACAGTGCGTTCTATGACAGCTTAGTAGCGAAATTAGGCGATGAAGTTGCTCCGCAAGTGGTTCAAAATTCACAAAATTTTGCAAATCCGGTTGTGGTTGAAGGAGCACAAGAAGAAGGCTTAAAACTTCAAGCATCGCAAGTGTTCTTAGGTTTAACGGCAAACAGCAAAGAAGAAGCTATCCGCTTTGCTGGTGAACAATTAATGAAAGCAGGCTTTGTGCAACCAAGTTATGTTGATGCAATGTTCGCTCGTGAACAACTGGTTTCAACTTACTTAGGTGAAGGTTTAGCCGTTCCACACGGTACAGCGGATGCGAAAGATAGCGTACTCAAAACCGGTATCGTGGTTTGCCAATACCCGAACGGTGTTCGTTTCACCGATGAAGAAGACGGTGTTGCAAAATTAGTAATAGGTATTGCAGCGAAAGGCAACGACCACATTCAGATTTTAAGTGCGATTACCAACGCTTTAGATGATGAACAAGCAATGCAAACTTTAACGCAAACTCAAAATGTAGATGAAGTATTAGCGTTATTGGCTAAATAATATTATGGGGCGACTTTCGCCCCTTTGTCTTTATATTAATTTTTCGGAGAACAAATTATGAACGCACTCCATTTCGGTGCAGGCAATATCGGACGTGGCTTTATCGGTAAATTATTAGCAGATAGCGGCGTGTTCGTTACTTTTGCTGATATTAACCAAACTCAAATTGACCAAATCAACCAAAACAAACAATATGGCGTGAAAATTGTAGGCGATGCCAGCCGTGTTGAAATGGTTAAAAATATTGCGGCGATCAATTCTAAAGATGAAGCGGCAGTTATCGAACAAGTTAAAACAGTTGATTTAATTACCACTGCCGTTGGTCCAAACGTATTAGGCTTTATTGCTCCACTTTTTGCAAAAGCATTAGTCGCTCGTGTAGAAAGCGGTAATACTCAACCATTAAACATTATTGCCTGTGAAAATATGGTGCGTGGTACAACGTTCTTTAAAGGCAAAATTTTTGAAAACTTAACTGCTGAGCAACAAGCAGAAGTGGAAAAATCAGTCGGTTTTGTGGATTCTGCGGTAGATAGAATTGTGCCACCGGCAGAGCTAAACGAAAACGATCCGCTTGAAGTAACGGTTGAAGAATTTAGTGAATGGATTGTGGATAAAACTCAATTTAAAGGCTCAATTCCAGATATTAAAGGAATGGAATTAACCGATAACCTAATGGCATTTGTGGAGCGTAAATTATTTACGCTTAACACAGGGCATTTAATTTGTGCTTATTTAGGCAAACAATCTGGTGTGCAATGGATCAAAGAAGCAATCGCAATTGATGAAATCAAAGCCCAAGTTAAAGCCACAATGGAAGAGAGCGGTGCGGTATTAATTAAACGTTATGGTTTTGATGAGGCAGCCCACGCAGCCTACATTGAAAAAATCCTCAAACGTTTCGCCAACCCATACTTAAACGATGATGTGAACCGTGTAGGTCGTGAGCCAATCCGTAAGCTCAGCCCGAATGATCGTTTAATTAAGCCACTTTCAGGCACATTAGAATATGGTTTACCACACAGCAATTTAGTGAATGGCGTGGTAATGGCGTTGCAATATCGTAATGAAGAAGACCCACAAGCGGTCGAATTAAGCCAATTTATTGCAAATCACGGTGTAGCCGCAGCAGTTGAGAAATACACAGGTTTAACCGACCAAGCGGTGATTGCGAAAGTTGTTGAGTTATATCAGTAAGCCTGGTAAACACCGTGGACTATATAGATAAACTGAGTGAGGAAGCCACGTTAAGAGGCTTTCTCGCCACCTCAAATCAACTGTTTTCCAAAGCGGTGGAACAGTTGATTGAGCGTGTATTTCGCAAAACGGATTTTGCATTAAAATCAGTAGTGGATTCCTTGTTTGAACATCAAGGTCCGCTGGCTGATCTTTCTGTTCGCTTAAAAGTTTTACTTGGATTAGGTGTGATTTCTCCCAAAGTGTTTGAAGATATTTCACTTTTTCTTGAAGTGAAGTCCCATTTAAGCGAAGAGGAAGAAGATTTCCCTTTCTCCCACCCTGCGGTGATGCAATTTGCCAAAGATTTAAACCACGTCGATTTTTTGCCGATTAACGAATTGCTGAATGTAAAAGCAACAAAAGGCAATAAAGATTCAATGCTGTTCCAAATGCAGCAAATGCGGTTAGAAAAGATTGTGCGTTCCAGTTTGATTTTGGCGGTTACCGAAATTGATGAACAGCTAAATGTGGAAAGCCCGTTATAATCGGTAAGGGCGTATGGTATGTGTCCATTTACAAGCGGTTAGATTTTGCTAAAATTTTACAAATATAAATAATAGATACACCCAATGTATTTCTATTTAAATTCCCTCTCTTTTTGATCTTCTCGACTTTTTTATTTCCCTAAAGCGGTGTAATCTATCTCTAACTATTTTGGAGGATATGACTATGCAATCGCTTCTTGCTTTCGTGCCTGATTTTTTACAGCAACCGCTCTTTTGGGTAATGGCGTTACTGGTATTTGCCATTTGGCAATTTATCCAAAACAAATTACGGATGGATGTTGTCGCCTTAATCGTAATGCTCTTTTTTAGCCTAACGGGCATTTTATCGGTAAAAGAGGTACTGGCAGGGTTAAGTGATCCAAACGTGGTGCTGATTGCTCTCCTTTTTATTGTGGGAGAAGGTTTAGTACGAACAGGGGTGGCAAACCAAGTAAGTGATTGGCTGATGCGTGTTTCGGGAGCAAGTGAAACAAAGGTATTGGTGCTATTAATGCTTTCCATCGCAGGGCTTGGATCTTTTATGAGTTCTACCGGCATTGTGGCGATTTTTATTCCTGTGGTATTAGCAATTTGTGCCGGAATGGGAATTTCCCCCCGTCGTTTAATGATGCCGTTGAGTGTTGCAGGTTTGATCAGCGGTATGATGACCCTAATTGCCACGCCTCCCAATCTTGTTGCTCATTCCGAATTAGTAAAATCGGGCTTTGAAGGCTTTAGTTTCTTTAGCTTTACGCCGATTGGCTTAATCATTTTAGTGCTAGGCATCGGCTATATGCTGGTTGCCCGCCGTTGGTTAGATAATGGTGAACAGCGTGAGGAGCTAAACTCAGCTAAACATTTTTCGATGTCTCACTTAATTGAAGAATACCAACTACGTGGCAGAGCCAAAATGCTATTAGTTGAGCCTGATTCTATCTGTGTCGGCAAAACCATTGGGCAACTAGATTTACGCATTGTGCACGGCTTGAACATTGTCGCCATTCAACGTAATAAACATTTCAGAACCATCACGATAAATGCTTCTGTAAATGAAGTGTTTCAGCCCAAAGATATTTTGTTACTCGATACCGCCTTAGACGATGAAACCTATCAACAACGCTGCGAGGAGCTTAAGCTTCGCCCGATTGAACTAAAAGGCGAGTTTTTCTCAACCCATTATCGCTCGGTAGGTATGGCGGAAATTTCAGTAATGCCTGAGGCTGAATGTATCGGCAAAACCATTCGAGAGTTAAAGTTTCGCTCAAGATATCATTTAAGTATTGTCGGTTTAAAACGGGGTGGTGAAATCATACAAGATGAATTGCTTGATACGCCGTTGAGATTTGGGGATTTGTTATTAGTAATGGGGGTTTGGCAGCAAATTCACCGAATGGATGGTGATCACCGTGATTTCTTCTTGCTAAGAGCCCCAACAGAAAGCAAAAATGCACCGCCGGCTCTAAGCCAAGCACCGCACGCTCTTTTTTCTGTATTCACAATGGTGGTACTGATGATTACAGGCATTGTACCGAATGTGATGGCGGCACTAATTGCTTGTTTGATGCTAGGTAAATTCCGCTGTGTTGATGTAAAAAGTGCCTATGATTCCATTCATATGCCAAGCATTATTTTAATTGTGGGTATGATGCCGTTTTCTATCGCCTTACAAAAAACAGGTGGGGTAGATTTAACCGTCCGCCTTTTACTTGATGTGATGCAGGGTTTAGACGTGCATTTTGTCTTGATCGTATTATTTGTTTTTACGGCAATTCTAAGTGCCTTTATTTCCAACACCGCAACGGCAATTTTGGTGATGCCGATTGCGATTGCTATCGCTAACCAATTAGGCTACTCAGCTGCTCCGTTTGCAATGATTGTAGCGGTTTCCGCTTCTGCTGCCTTTATGACACCGGTTTCCTCACCGGTAAACACAATGGTGCTTGCCCCGGCTGGTTATAAATTTGTGGATTTCGTCAAAGTCGGTGTACCGTTTACGGTGCTGGTGATGCTGGTTTCGGTATTTGTGATTCCTCTGCTTTTCCCTCTCTAATTTCTTTTAATTACAAGCGGTTATTTTTTAGTAAAAATTTACAAAAAAATGACCGCTTGTTTACCTTCTTAAAAGTGTGATCTACCTCTCAAATTTACAAAAATATTTATAACCAATTGATTTTAAATGATTTTTATATTTTTGCTTTGATTGACTTTAAACTTCCTTAAGAGTACCTTATGAAACGTAATTTTACTATTTGAAATTCTAACTTTTAGAGGTATCCAAAATGACTATTCGAGTGTCTTATGACGATTTAAAAGCTCAATTCAAACGTGTTTTACTTTCTCGCAATGTGCGTGAAGAAATTGCCGAAGAGTGTGCAACTGTTTTCGCAGACACCACCCAAGCCGGTGCGTATTCACATGGTGTAAACCGCTTCCCACGTTTTATTCAACAATTAGAAAACGGAGACATCGTGCCAGAAGCTGTGCCGACCAAAGTATTGTCATTAGGTGCAATCGAGCAGTGGGACGCTCATCAAGCCATCGGTAACTTAACCGCGAAAAAAATGATGGACAGAGCCATGGAGCTTGCCTCTGAAAACGGTATCGGCGTGGTGGCTCTTCGTAACGCAAACCACTGGATGCGTGGCGGTTCTTACGGCTGGCAAGCGGCAGAAAAAGGTTACATCGGTATCTGCTGGACGAACGCCTTAGCGGTAATGCCACCTTGGGGTGCAAAAGAGTGCCGTATCGGAACGAACCCGTTAATCATCGCAGTGCCGACAAATCCAATCACAATGGTGGATATGTCTTGCTCAATGTACTCTTACGGAATGTTAGAAGTTCACCGCTTAGCAGGTCGCCAAACTTTCGTAGATGCAGGTTTTGACGATGAAGGCAACCCAACTCGTGATCCGGCAACCGTTGAGAAAAACCGCCGCTTAATGCCAATGGGCTTCTGGAAAGGTTCAGGCTTATCTATCGTGTTAGATATGATCGCCACATTATTATCGAACGGTGAATCAACCGCTGCAGTAACAGAAGATAAAGATGACGAATACTGCGTTTCACAAGTCTATATCGCTATTGAAGTGGATCGCTTAATTGACGGAAAAACCAAAGACGAAAAACTCAACCGCATTATGGAATATGTGAAAACCGCAGAGCGTGCTGACCCGGATGTAGCTGTTCGCTTACCGGGACACGAATTTACCCAAATTCTGGCAGATAACAAAGCCAATGGTATTCCGGTGGATGACACAGTTTGGGCGAAATTGCAGGCGTTATAATTTCTGTCATTTCGTAGGGGCGAAAAATGTTTCGCCCCTACAAGCGGTGATATTTTCTGGTTTTTTGCAAAACGGAGCAATAAATGTTTTTCGGTCATATTTCAAATTACAACCCGAAGCAGTACCCAAAAGCGATTCAGTTCGCCTTGGATTATTTAAAAAATACCGATTTTGATGCGATGGAAGCCGGCGTTTATGAACTTAAAGGACGTGATATTTATGTTCAGGTGTTGGATTTAGACACTAAAGAGAAATCTGCTTATCAGCCGGAAGTGCACCAAAATTATTTAGACGTGCAGTATTTGCATAAAGGGGTAGAGTTAATGGCGGCAGCTATTGATTCTGGCAACAATCCAGTTGCAGCGGAATATAACCCTGTGCGTGATATTCAATTTTATTCATCGGTGCAAAATGAAAATGAATTCCGCTGTGAGGCAGGTAATTTTGCAGTGTTCTTCCCTGAGGATACACACCGAACAGCTATTTTTGCAGGAGAAGCAAAAATCCGCAAAGTGGTGGTAAAAATTAAAATGAGTGAAATTTGAGGTAGTTTATGAAAGCCTTTGCTCAATTAGTTGGAAAAGCATTAGAGGCATTGGTGGTAATTATTTTATCCGCTATGTCTATCTTGGTTTTCCTCAATGTCGTATTACGTTACGGCTTTAATAGCAGTATTAACGTTACAGAAGAAGTTTCACGTTATATGTTTGTATGGCTTGCTTTCTTAGGTGCAGTATTGGCGTTTAGTGAAAACCAGCACGTTAGAGTAACAATGCTGACAGACAAATTATCGCCGGTTGGTAGAAATATTTTAAGTGTGTTTACTGATTTAGCGATGTTGTTCTGCTGCTACTTAATTGTAGATGGTAGTTGGATTCAATTTAATCTTAACTTGAATAACTTTGCCCCAATTTCGGGCTTACCGCAAGGAATTACTTTCCTTGCAAGCACGGTTGCAGGTGTATTAATCGGTATCTTAATTGTTGTACGCATTGTTGCAACCATTGGCGTAATTGCGAAAGGAGAAAGTAAATGACTGTTGTAATTTTTCTTTCCGTATTACTTGGCTCGATTTTATTAGGCATTCCGGTTGCATTTGCACTTTTAGTCTGCGGCGTGGCTTTAATGCTGCACTTAGATCTGTTTGATGCTCAAATCCTTGCTCAACAAATCGTCAGTGGTGCAGACAGCTTCTCACTAATGGCGATCCCGTTCTTCATCCTTGCCGGTGAAATTATGAACGAAGGTGGTTTGTCTAAACGCATTATCGACTTACCGATGAAGTTAGTCGGCCACAAACGGGGTGGATTGGGCTTCGTGGCAATTTTAGCCGCAATGATTATGGCAAGCCTCTCGGGTTCTGCGGTGGCGGACACGGCAGCGGTGGCGGCAATGTTGTTACCGATGATGAAAACCACCGGTTATCCGATTGATAAATCTGCGGGCTTAATCGGCACGGCAGGGATTATCGCCCCGATTATTCCGCCAAGCATTCCGTTTATCGTGTTTGGTGTAGCGAGTGGTGTGTCGATTACCAAATTGTTCTTAGCCGGTATCTTCCCGGGCATTATGATGGGTATCTGCTTGGCGGCTCTCTGGTGGTGGCAAGCAAAACGTTTGGATTTAATGACCTTCTCAAAAGCAACCAAAGAAGAGTTATGTATCTCGTTTAAAAACAGTATTTGGGCGTTATTGTTACCTGTTATCATCATCGGCGGTTTCCGCTCAGGGATGTTCACCCCAACTGAGGCAGGTGCGGTTGCGACGTTCTATGCGTTGATTGTTTCACTGTTCGTTTACCGTGAAATGAAACTCAAAGACTTATACAAAGTGGTATTAGCGGCAGCAAAAACAACCGCAGTGGTAATGTTCTTGGTAGCAGCGGCAAACGTAACCGGCTGGTTAATCACGGTGGCAGAGTTACCGACAATGCTCACCGAATTACTAGAGCCGTTAATTGAAAACCCAACAACCCTATTATTGGTGATTATGCTTGCGGTATTTATTATCGGTATGGTGATGGATTTAACCCCAACCGTATTAATTCTAACCCCGGTATTGATGCCGTTAGTGGAAGAAGCAGGTATCGACCCGGTGTACTTTGGTGTGTTATTCATCTTAAACACCTCAATCGGCTTAATTACCCCACCGGTGGGCAACGTGTTAAACGTGATTACCGGTGTGTCAAAATTACCATTTGACCAAGCAGCAAAAGGTGTTTTCCCTTACTTAATGATGATGATCGCATTGTTGTTACTCTTTGTTTTCTTCCCATCATTGGTACTTGTGCCCTTGAGCTGGATGCAGTAAAAATTTAACCCACAAGCGGTGGGATTTGGTAAAAAATTTGCAAAATGTCACAGCTTGTAAACCACAATTTTTTTATCACAGGAGAACTCTATGAAACTTTTCAACTTAAAAACTTTGGCAGCGTTAGTAGCAGGTGTTGCGGTAATGAGCTCATCAGCAATGGCGGAAGTCTCATTACGTTTTGGTTACGAAGCACCACGCTCAGACAGCCAACACATCGCGGCGAAAAAATTTGATGATCTCCTTAAAGAAAAAACCAAAGGCGAAATCAAATTAAAACTTTTCCCGGACAGCACCTTAGGTAACGCACAAACGATGATCAGCGGCGTGCGTGGCGGTACGATTGATATCGAAATGTCAGGTTCACCAAACTTCACTGGTTTAGAGCCAAAATTAAACGTGATTGACATTCCGTTCATCTTCAAAGATCGTGAGCACGTTTATAAAGTGTTAGACGGTGAAATCGGTCAAGGCTTATTAAAAGATTTAGAAGCTCAAGGCTTAAAAGGCTTAGCATTCTGGGACGTTGGTTTCCGTGCGTTCTCTAACTCAAAACACGCCGTGAACAAGCCGGAAGACATCAAAGGCTTAAAAGTACGTACCAACCAAAACCCAATGTATATTCAAGCCTTCAACTTATTAGGCGGCAACCCGGTGCCAATGCCATTATCTGAGCTTTACACCGCGTTAGAAACCCGTGCAGTTGATGCCCAAGAACACCCAATCGGCATTTTCTGGTCGGCAAAATTGTTTGAAGTACAAAAACACCTAAGCTTAACCAACCACGGCTACACGCCATTAATCGTGGTAATGAACAAAGCGAAATTCGACAGCCTAAGCCCAGAGCTTCAAACTGCATTATTAGAAGCAGCGAAAGAAGCTGGTCAATTCCAACGTGATCTTAACGTGAAAAACGAAAAAGAGATCATCGAGAAATTACGCAAAGCAGGCGTAGAAGTGATCGAACAAGTGGACAATGCGCCGTTCAAAGCCGCAATCGAAGCTGACGTGCGTAAATCATTCATCGAAAAACACGGCGATGAACTATTAAAACAAGTTGATGCGTTAGCGAAATAAAAGTCAGCCTAGCACGAGTCGTGCTAGGTTTAACTATCCCAGCCCCTTTGGGGCTAGTAGAGCCACAGCGTGGCTCGGATAAAGTAACCTCACACGGCTCGTGTGAGGTACAAGCGGTCAAGTTTTGCAAAAAATTTACAAAATCACACCGCTTGTCTCTTATAGGAGAATGCTATGAAATTGACCCTAAAACCTCTTTTAGCAGTTGTCACTTCGATGACTTTGTTCAGTAGTTATGTTCAAGCTGACCAAAGGTTCCGCTTTGCTTATGAAGCTCCTCGTTCCGACACCCAACATATTGCGGCGAAAAAATTTAATGATTTATTACAAGAAAAATCGAATAAATCCATTAAATTAAGCCTGTTTCCAGACAGCACACTCGGCAACGCCCAAACGGCGATCAGCGGTGTGCGTGGCGGCACCATTGATATTGCAATGTCTAGCTCTTCTAACTTTACCGGTTTAGAACCAAAGCTGAATGTAATCGATATTCCGTTCATTTTTAAAGATCGTGAGCACGCCTACAAAGCCTTAGACGGCGAAATCGGTCAAGGCTTGCTGAAATCCCTTGAAGCCCAAGGTTTAAAAGGCTTAGCGTTCTGGGAAGTGGGTTTCCGAGCATTTTCGAACTCCAAACATCCGATCACCAAACCTGATGATATCAAAGGCTTAAAAATCCGTACTAACCAAAACCCAATGTACATTCAAGCCTTCTCAATCTTAGGGGCAAACCCGGTGCCAATGCCGTTATCTGAGCTTTATACCGCCCTTGAAACCAAAGCGGTTGATGCACAGGAACACCCAATCGGCATTTTTTGGTCGGCAAAACTTTACGAAGTGCAGAAATATTTCAGCTTTACCAACCACGGCTACACCCCGTTAATTGTGGTAATGAACAAAGCGAAATTTGATGCGTTATCGCCTGAACAACAAAAAGTGTTGATCGAAACTGCCCAAGAAGCAGGACAATACCAACGTCAGCTTAACTTAGAGAATGAGCAAAAAATCATTGATTCTCTGAAAAAAGCCGGCATTGAATTTGTTGATAACCTCGACACCACACCGTTCAAAAATGCCGTTTCTGCTGAAACCAGAAAAGCATTTATCGAGAAAAACGGCGACGGCCTTGTTAAAGCGATTGATGAATTAGCGAAGTAATAAAATGTTTTCTTCTATGAATTGAGGACTCGTTCCTACAGTGTAGTTATAGCAGAATTTATCCCTTAAATTGTAGAGTTGGTAATGATGAACAAACACTATTTACTTGCTAGAATAGCGTTTATCGTTTAACTATCAAATAATTAGGGTGTGAGATCCATTTTTATTATAATAACTAGCCTATCGGTTGATACGGCTAGTTATTAAACAACTATATCGTATAATACTGATGAATTAATAATTTTTCTTCGCTTCAGCTTGATCAATGACTACTGGGTCAATGTAATAAACTTCAGGAATATCTTGTTTATTAATTTGTTTAATTGCATGTTCAATTGCAACTGCGACTTGTTTTTTAGGTAATTGATCAATTGTATTCTGCATTTTTCCCTGTTTAACATATTCGATAGCAAGAGGAATACCATCATAACCTGTTATGAGTACTTTACCTGCTAATCCTGCATTTTCAATAGCAGTAACTGCACCAATTGCCATATTATCATTTGCTGCAAAAATACCTTGAATACTAGGGTTGGCAGTTAATATATTAGTTGTTACATTTAAAGCCTGTTCTGTCTCCCAGTTGGCGGATTGTGAAGCAACAATTTTTATATCTGGATATTCAGAGAATGCTTTTAATGCACCGGCTTTACGCTGCTCGCCATTATCTACGCCAGGAATACCTTCAAGTATAGCAACATTTCCTTTTTTTCCCATAGCTTCTGCTAAGTTTTTAGCTTCTAAATAACCGCCGTTAAAATTATCTACACCAACATAGTTAAATTTTAAGCCAGCTTTTTTGGCAGCTTCAGCATCAAGTCTTACATCTAAATCAATAATTGGGATTCCTGCTTTTTCTGCCTTTTGGAAAGCAGGTATAAAGGCAATAGAATCATTTGGTGTGACGATAATTGCATCTACTTTTTTAGCAATCATATTTTCAACTAATCCAACAAGTTGCTCTGTTGAATCTTCTTTTTCTGCTACTTGGATTGTTAAATCTACATTCATTTTTTTAGCTGCTTCTTCAGCACCTTGTTGCATAGAGATGAAGTATTCATTACTCAATGTTTTCATCAATAATGCAATTTGAGGTTTTTCTGCTGCAAAAAGAGAAGTAGAAAGAGCTAATGCACTTGTTAGAAGTGTTGCTTTGAATAGTTTAGATTTCATAATTAATCTCCAGCAAGTTTATAGTTAGAAATCATATGTAATCCTAAAATAAAATTTATTTAAAAACTGTGATTTAGTTCTCAAAATTTGAAAGTCTATAAATGGCTTTTTTATCTCTATTGGAGTTATGTGATATTGATCACAGTTTTGTTATGATTTTTATATTATTCTCAATACGATCTTTGATAAGAGGAGATAATTATTATGTCAGATATTTTACCTGTTCTATCTCTTAGAAACATTAGTAAAAGTTTCTATGGAGTAACAGTTTTAGACAAAATTGATCTTGATATATATCCAGGCGAGGTACATTGTTTAATTGGAGAAAATGGAGCAGGAAAATCTACTTTATGTAAGATTATTGCTGGTATTTATGACCCAGATAATGGTCAAATGTTTTTTCATGGTAAAATTTACTCTCCCCGTAATGTTAAAGATGGTCAGAAATATGGGATTGGTTTTATTCACCAAGAATTAATGTTAGTACCTCAACTGACTGTGTTAGAAAATATTTTCCTAGGAAAAGAACATGCGAGATTAGGTAATCGTATGGATTGGAAAATAATGAGAGAGAAAACACTAAAAATTATTAGTGAATTAGAGTTGGATATAAAGCCTGATGATTTGGTTTCCGATCTTTCTATTGCACAACAACAAATGGTTGAAATTGCAAAAGCTATTTTTAGCGAATATAAAGTATTAATTTTTGATGAGCCTACATCATCTATATCTCGTAAAAATACAGAAACGCTTTTTAAAATTATTCATCAATTGAAAGAGAAAGGCGTAGCAATGATTTATATCTCTCATCGCTTAGAAGAATTCCAATATATTTCGGATAAAGTTACGGTATTAAGAGACGGAAATATTACTGGAACTATGTCGTACAAAGAAACTTCAATAGAAGAAATTGTAAGGTTGATGGTTGGCCGTGAAATTAATTTAGGCCATTATCAGAGAAATATAGAATTTACACAGGAAAAATTACGAGTTGAAAATATTACTAATAAAAAGATTAAGGCTTCTTCATTTAAGGTTTATAAAGGAGAAATATTGGGGTTTGCAGGTTTAGTTGGTGCAGGTAGAACAGAGCTTTTAAGAGCAATCTATGGAGCAGATGATTCTAGCGGAAATATTTTTATAGATGGAGAAGAAGTTAGTATTAGCTCTCCAGAGCAAGCGGTAAAACACAAAATTGGATTTATTACAGAGGATCGTAAATTACAAGGGCTAGTGTTAGATCAAAGTATTCGGAAAAATATTACATTACCAATATTAAATCTTTTTTGGACAGGATTTAGATTAGATCAAGGAAAAGAAAAAAGTGTAGCAGAATATCAACGTGAGCGTTTAAAGATTGTCTCTAGTAATAGTGAACAATATACGCGAACTCTCTCTGGAGGAAATCAACAAAAAGTTGTAATTGCTCGTTGGCTGGAAAGTGGAGTAGATATTTTATTTTTCGATGAGCCTACAAGGGGAATAGATGTTGGAGCAAAATCTGAAATTTATGATCTGATGAGGGAGTTTACAGATAATGGTGGGACGATTGTTATGGTTTCATCGGACTTACCTGAATTAATTACAATGTCAGATAGGATTATTGTGATGAGAAATGGTGAAATTGTAGAAGAAGTTAAAGAACGTTCTAAAATTACCGAGGAGAACTTAATGAAAGCAATGATTGGTGTGTGAGGTATAAAATGGATAACTTAAAATTAATTCTTTCAAAATTAGGCATTGGTATTGCATTAATCGTAATGATTATTGGAATGTCATTTGCTTCAGATGCGTTTTTATCAGCTAATAATATTATAAATATTCTCTTACAGGTATCTGTTATATGTATCATTGCTGTCGGTATGACTTATGTTATTTTGACTGGGGGGATAGATCTTTCGGTAGGTTCTATAGTTGCACTAAGTGCTGTATGCCTAGGCCTATTTACTCATGCTGGTATTAGATGGTTAGGTGAGGATGCTTCAGATTTTGCTGTCTTAGTTGTAGTTTTACTTTCTATATTAGGCTGTGTTTTAGTCGGTGCATTATGTGGATATGTAAATGGGATTATTATTGTATATGGTAAAGTTACTTCATTTATTGCAACACTTGGAATGATGGGGATTGCTAGAGGATTAGCATTAACTTTATCAGATGGAAAAACAATTTATAATTTTCCGGATGCTTTACGTTTTTTGGGTAATGGAAGAATACTAGTTTCAGATTCATTTTCTATACCTGTTCCCGTAATTATTGCTATTTTGGTTGTGTTAGTAAGTTTTTATGTGTTAACTCAGACGATTTTTGGTCGCCAAATTTATGCTTTAGGGGGAAATCGGGAGGCTGTTCGTTTATCTGGTGTAAATGTTGATAAATTAGAAGTTAAAACATACGTAATTAATGGTTCATTGGCTGCAGTAGGTGCAGTTATTTTAGTTGGTCGCCTGAATGCAGCGCAGCCTATTGCAGGTACAGGTTACGAATTGGATGCTATTGCAGCGACTGTTATTGGAGGTACTAGTTTAATTGGTGGCTTTGGTTCAGTTATAGGAACTTCAGTAGGAGCCTTAATTATGGGGGTATTGCAAAATGGTTTGACCTTATTAGATGTAACCTCTTATCTACAGCGCTTAATTATTGGTGTTGTTATTATTCTAGCTGTATTTTTAGATCAAGTTAGACGAGGTAAAGTATCTATAGGGCGATTAAAACGTATTTTCTTTAAAGAATAATTCAAAAAAATGTAATTATTGATGTAAGCTGTTGTTTAGAGTAAATATATCGCTGATTAAATTTAGAGTAAGGAGGAATTAAATGAACTACACCCTCGGTATTGACTGCGGCGGCACCTTTATTAAAGCCGCTCTTTTTGACCAACAAGGCAATATTCAAGCACTTCATCGTGAAAACGTATCGGTTATCAGTGAAACCGCAGGCTATGCGGAGCGTGATATGCAGCAGCTCTGGCAGGTGTGCGCGGCAGTGGTGCGTGCGACCATTGAGAAAAGTGGAGTGAGCCCGTCAGATATCAAGGGCGTAGGCATTTCCGCCCAAGGTAAGGGGGCGTTTTTATTAGATAAAAACAATCAGCCGTTGGGGAGGGCGATTTTATCTTCCGACCAGCGTTCATTGGAGATTGTTAAGCAGTGGCAGGCAGACGGCATTCCGCAAAAACTCTACCCGATTACCCGCCAAACGCTTTGGACTGGGCATCCGGTTTCCATTCTGAAATGGGTACAGCAAAATGAACCGCAGCGTTATGAACAAATCGGCTCGGTGCTGATGTCGCACGACTATCTGCGTTTTTGCTTAACCGGCGAGCTGCATTGCGAAGAGAGCAATATTTCCGAGAGCAATCTCTACAATATGGCGACTGGCGAATACGATCAGCAATTAGCCGATTTGCTTGGAATGCCTGATGTGTTGGAAAAATTACCGCCGGTAATTGAGCCGAATAAAGTGGCTGGTTTTGTCACGGAAGAGGCGGCGAAGCTGTCAGGCTTGGCGGTGGGCACACCAGTGGTTGGCGGTTTGTTTGATGTGGTTTCTACCGCTCGCTGTGTGAACCTAGACGATGAAAGCAAGCTCAACGTGGTGCTAGGAACTTGGTCGGTGGTGAGCGGTATTACTGATTATCTTGACCCAAACCAAGAGCTGCCGTTTGTTTACGGACGTTATGCGGAAGCGGGGAAATTTATTGTGCACGAAGCCAGCCCGACTTCGGCAGGCAACTTGGAATGGTTCGTAAAACAGTGGAGCAATTTGAGCTATCAAGAGATCAACGAAGGTATCGCTGCATTGCCGTCGGCTCAAAGTTCGGTGCTGTTTGTGCCGTTCCTTTACGGCTCAAACGCAGGCTTAGGAATGCAAGCGAGCTTCTACGGAATGCAGTCTTACCACACGCAAATGCACTTGCTGCAAGCGATTTACGAGGGTGTATTGTTTAGCTTGATGACGCACCTAAATCGTATGTTTATCCGCTTCCCGAAAACCAATGTGTTGCGTGTGACCGGCGGCCCGGTGAAGTCAAAAGTGTGGATGCAAATGTTGGCGGATTTAACCGGAATGCGATTAGAAGTGCCACAAGTGGAAGAAACCGGCTGTTTGGGAGCAGCAATGATGGCGATGCAAGGTGTGGGTTTAGAGATCAGCCAAGTACACGCTCTAAATGCTGAAATGCAGGTGTTTGAGCCGAATGCAGAAAATTATGCCGCTTATCAGGCAAAATATCAGCGTTATCAAAAGTTGACAGAAGCCCTCAAAGCAATGCTTTAAAAGCATTAAGTATTTTTACAAGCGGCCATATTTGGTAAAAAATTTGCAAATTATAACCGCTTGTTGTTTATTTAATTTCAAAATTAAATTAAATAAAGTTGAAAAATAAAGATTGACATTAGTGTATAGGGTCTGTATTTTAAATAGTGAAACATAAATGAATTATGTTTTAAATGTCATATTAACTAAGATAAGGAGAGTAATTATGGCTAAGAGTTTAGATGCAAAACGTGAAGAATTAACGAATGAAATTCGTGAAATCTTAAAAAATGCAGAAGAATTATTTAATGAAACATCAGATTCATCTACAGAAGAATATAAAAAATTAAAACATAAATTATCTGAACAGTTTGATGATGTTAAATATCGTTTCGCTACATTAAAAGATGATACTATTGATAGCGCTAAAAATGTTGCAAAACAAACAGATACCTTAGTACATGATAATCCATATAAAGCAATTACCGTAGCTGGTGTGGTTGGGTTGTTATTAGGTGTTTTAGTTGCTAGAAGATAATAATTTTTCTTTAATTAAAATATTTTAATTAAATAATTAAGCCACGCCTATTTGGTGTGGCTTATTGTTTAATACAAGGAATGTAATATGTTAGATAATATTAAATCTGGATTTAGGAATAGCCTTGTTACTTTATTAGAGATAATTCAAGTTCGTGGTGAAATGGCAAGGTTAGAAATTAATGAGCAAAAAAATCAATTAGTTTCTGTTTTGGTTTTGGCGCTATTAGTTTTTATATTTTTATTATTTTCATTTGTTAGTTTATTATTTGCTTTAGACAATTATTTGTTACCTGAATATAAAGTAGTGGCGTTTTTTACTATTTCAGGCATAAGTTTAGTATTGGTATTGCTCTTTGTTTGGGGAATTATAGCCTCATTGAAAAAGCAAACCAGTTTTATGCAAAGTACGTTAGATGAGCTAAAACTAGATATCGCCGCATTTAAAAGTGCCTTAACTTTTAAAGATAATTTTAAGGATAATAATGGGGAGTAATTAAAATGGAAGATTTAAAACTAACCGAGAAAGAATTGTTAATAATGAAAGGCAATGCTCTGAGAATGCGTTTTAAAGCGGAAACTAAGAAAACTAAAAATGATATTGTTCAGCCGTTTAAACAAGCAAGAAATACAGGTTTATCGCTTATTTCATCGCCAGTTGCGACTACAGCGGTATTAGAGTTTATGTTGAAAAAATTTCTGAAAACCAAAGGGGTTGGTTATTCGGCGTTAGGATTAGTTGCATTATTTTTATTAAAGCAGAAGCAAAATAGAAGATAATCATCCTCCAGCAATAAGCGGTCGAAATTATTGAAAAATTTACTAATTGATGTTTGCATTTCATATCATTGTTAAATCAATATTTAAACGAAAATGTTTTTGTAAGATTTTTATCATTTTTGACCGCTTATATATATTAAAAAGCCACCTTTTAAAGGTGGCTTTTAATTTATACCCAAAGATTAAGCAATTAATTGTGGTTGGTAATCAACCAATAAATAATGTTTAGCAACATCAAGGAATTGAGCTACTTGCTGTTGTTGCCACATTTCATCTTTACCCATTTCTTTCGCCATAATAGCAGCTACTTTGGCAGCACTGTCAATAGCTGCTCTCGCATCGGTAAAGAGTAAGCGAACACGGCGAGCTAACACATCTTCCACTGTTTGTGCCATCTCGTTACGAACTGCCCAAATTACTTCAGCTACGGTGTAATCCAATCTTGGGTGGATTTTTTCTGCATATTCAGGGTAAGCAGTCATTAATCCACGCAATTCTGGAATGTCTGAACCGTAAACATAGAGATGGTCTTGCAGATTTACTAGCTCTGCTGGAATGTTTCCGTGAATAGATAAATCTACTGTTCGGCAAGGTTTATTACCTAATTGTGGGTGAACTTTTAATGCCTCTTCAACCGTATCTTCTGCCATTTGGCGATAGGTTGTCCATTTGCCACCTGTGATAGTAACTAAGCCGCTGGTTGGGTCGGTTAAGACTTTATGGCTACGAGAAACCTCTTTCGTGCTTTGACCTTCTTTTTCAGGTGCAGCAAGTGGGCGTTGTCCTGCAAATACTGCTTTTACATTATCACGAGTTGGTTTTCTTGTCAGATACTGCCCCGCAGTAGTTAAAATAAAGTTTACCTCTTGTTCTAATGGAATTGGTTCATAAGATGGATGTTCGATTAGCGTATCTGTTGTGCCTACTACTAAAACTTCGTGCCAAGGCACAGCAAATAGAACACGTCCGTCTGAGGTTTTAGGGATCATCAAAGCATCATTACTTGGTAAGAATGATTTATCTAGCACTAAGTGAATCCCTTGACTTGGCACAACGAATTTTTTCGGGCTACCGTGATCCATGCTTAAAATATCATTCATAAATACGCCGGTTGCATTAATTACTGCTGTACCGAATACCGTATGTTCTTGCTGATTTAGCTCATCGTAGAACGTGACACCATCAATTTTCCCCTGTGGCGTTTTGTGTAATGACGTTACTTTAGCGTAGTTCAGCACTGTACCGCCTTGTTCTACTACTGTTTGTGCCATATTTACGGCTAAACGAGCATCATCAAATTGTCCATCTTGATAAACAGTACCGGCACGTAAGCCTAAATCGTTTAACGTTGGTAAGCGTCTTTTGGCTTCAGCTTTATCAATATTTTGGGTTTTACCTAAACTGAGATTGCCTGAGAGCATATCGTACATTCCTAAACCAACGCGGTACATTAAACAATCTTTAAGGGTGTAGTTTGGAATAATGAAACTTTGGTTTTTAAAGAGGTGAGCCGCATTTTTAGCTAAGCGACCACGTTCACGCAATGCTTCTCTCACTAATGCCACATCACCGTTTGCTAAATAGCGAACACCACCATGCACTAATTTAGTACTGCGGCTTGATGTCCCTTTAGCGAAGTCGTGGCTTTCTAGTAATAAGGTTTTATAACCACGAGAGGCAGTATCTATTGCAATCCCTAAACCACTAGCACCACCACCAATAATGATAAAATCCCATTTTTGTGTTTGTTGCACTTGAGCGAGTTGTTGATTTCTTTGCATTTTTTGCTCCTTTTGTTCGATGCTGATTGCTCGAATTTGAACTTAATTTAAACTTTATTAGCATAAACGAAAATAAAATGAGTTCAAATAGATTTGTTTAAAAATCAGATCTATATCACAAAATTATTGAATTTAAATCGTAGTTTACTGCTTTTTTAGTCGTGTAAAACAGCTTTTTTATAAGTAGTTAGATTAGATACACAAGAATAAAATGCGTATTTTCGAAAATTTAAAATGATTTAAAGTGAAAATTTTGTGAAATAAATCACACTTTTGCAAAAAATAACTTTGTCATTTGTTATTTTCAGATATTATTGACCGACCTAAGAATAGGTATTACTTAATAATTATATTGGAGAATAAAAATGTTTGGTCCATTTAAACCCGCTCCGCATATTGCGGAATTGCCGGCGGACAAAGTTGATGCAAGATACAAATTCTTGCGTTGGCAAGTGTTTGCAGGGATCTTCTTTGGTTATGCGGCGTACTATTTTGTGCGTGCAAACTTCGACTTGGCACAAAAAGGCTTGATTGAAGCTGGTCTTTATAACAAAGCGGAACTTGGTATTATCGGTACCGGTGCAGGCTTAGCGTACGGTTTATCAAAATTTGTGATGGCGTGGATGTCTGACCGTTCAAATCCGAAAGTATTCTTACCATTTGGTTTATTACTTTCCGGTTTATGTATGACTATGATGGGCTTAATGCCGTGGGCAACTTCAGGCATTGCGGTGATGTTCGTGATGATCTTCTTAAACGGTTGGTTCCAAGGTATGGGTTGGCCACCGTGTGGACGTACAATGGTGCACTGGTGGTCTAAATCTGAACGCGGTACTATCGTGTCTATTTGGAACTGTGCTCACAACGTAGGTGGTATGGTACCGGGCTTGATGGTAATTCTTGCCGGTGCAATTTTCTACAATACCTACGGCGTGGAAGCAACAGCGAAAGATATTTGGCAACAAGCCTTATACTATCCGGGTATTGCAGCAATGATTGCGGCGATTCCAATCTATTTTATGATGAAAGATACCCCACAATCTTGCGGTTTACCACCGGTTGAAAAATGGCGTAATGACTACCCAGATGATTACGATGAGAAAAAATCTGAAACTGAGTTAACTACCAAAGAAATTTTGTTCACTTATGTGTTGAAAAATAAACTATTGTGGTACATCGCAATTGCTAACGTATTCGTTTACTTAATCCGTTATGGTGTATTGAAATGGTCACCGGTGTATTTGGGGGAAGTGAAACACTTCAACATCAAAGGTACAGCGTCTGCGTATATTATCTATGAACTGGCGGCAATCCCAGGAACATTACTCTGTGGTTGGGTATCCGACAAAATCTTCAAAGGTAAACGTGGCTTAACCGGTTTCGTGTTTATGATTTTAACGACAGCTGCGGTTGTTGCATTATGGTTGAACCCAGCCACACCTGAGGCAGAGCTAGCTCAATATGCTGGTAAAGCGTGGTATGAAAATCCATATCAGTTAATGGACTTCATCTTAATGACTACTATCGGTTTCTTAATTTACGGACCGGTAATGCTCATCGGTTTACATGCCCTTGAATTAGCACCGAAAAAAGCAGCTGGTACATCAGCAGGTTTTACCGGTTTATTCGGTTACTTAGGTGGTACAGTGTCTGCGTCTGCGGTAGTTGGTTGGGCAGCTCATGAATTTGGCTGGGACGGTGGCTTCTATGTGATGATCGCAGGTGGCGTGTTAGCTGTGTTACTGATGTTTATCGTGATGATTGAAGAAGGTAAACATAAAGCTAAATTAGGCGATCACTATGGTAAATAATCGTTAATTCATTCACAAAAGGAAGAGCATATTGTTCTTCCTTTATTTTTACAACAATGAGGTAATTCTATGAAATTTAAATTAAAAACATTAATTGCAGCGTTAGCATTATCAGCAGCGACATTGAGTGCTTATGCACAACAATCGGATAAGTTAGTTATTGCTCATCGTGGTGCAAGTGGTTATTTACCTGAGCATACTTTAGAGTCTAAGGCACTTGCATTCGGGCAACAAGCAGACTATTTAGAGCAAGATCTTGCAATGACGAAAGATAACCACATTATTGTGATCCACGACCACTTCTTAGATGGCTTAACCGATGTAGCGAAAAAATTCCCGGAACGTAAGCGTGAAGATGGACGTTACTATGTAGCAGATTTCACCTTAGAAGAAATTCGCACACTTGAAATGACTGAAAACTTCAAAATGGAAGATGGCAAACAGGTTCAAGTTTACCCAAAACGTTTCCCTCTCTGGCAGTCTAACTTTAAAATTCATACGTTTGAAGAAGAAATTGAGTTTATTCAAGGCTTAGAAAAATCAACAGGTAAAAAAATCGGCATTTATCCAGAAATTAAAGCCCCTTGGTTACACCATAAAGAAGGTAAAGACATTGCATTAGAAACCTTAAAAGTGCTGAAAAAATATGGCTACGATAAAAAATCATCGCCAGTTTATCTACAAACTTTTGATTTCAATGAGTTAAAACGCATTAAAACTGAATTACTTCCTCAGCTTGGTATGGATGTGAAATTAGTGCAGTTAGTTGCTTACACCGACTGGCACGAAACCGAAGAGAAAGATAAAGACGGTAAGTGGGTTAATTACGACTACGATTGGATGTTCAAAGATGGTGCAATGGCGGAAGTTGCGAAATATGCAGATGGCGTAGGTCCGGGCTGGTATATGTTAGTTGACGATAAAAACTCAAAAGTAGGAGATATTAAATATACTCCGCTTGTAAAAGAGTTAGCTAAACATAAGTTAGAAGTTCACCCTTACACTGTGCGTAAAGATGCGCTAGCTCCATTTTTTGAAAACGTAGATCAGATGTATGATGCACTATTGAATAAAGCAGGAGCAACGGGCGTATTTACCGACTTCCCTGATACTGCCGTTGAGTTCTTGAAAAAACAGAAATAATTAACGCTGTTTGAATAGCAAGCGGTCTGATTGGTAAATTTTTTTGCAAATCAGACCGCTTGTATTTTTATTGGCTACTCATTATTAAGCAAAAAGATACCATTTTGGCTTAAGTGAATATAATATTCCTCTTGGTTTTCATTATATTGATCAGGGTTGAGGTTTACCATCAGCTCTTTGCCTTGCCACTCCACTGCAATTTCCCAATGAGCACCCATATAAACCGCGTGTTTGATTTGGCAACGTTGATTTTCTTCACCATCAGCCTGCAAGCGGATTGCTTCTGGGCGGATGCCAACCAAGCAGTCGCCGTTCGGTACATTGAAGCGAGCTGAATTAGCAAGAATAAAACTGAAATTGCCAATTTGGATTTGGTCATCCAATTTCTTCGCCGGCAGAATTGTCGATTCGCCCATAAAGTTGGCAAGGAATAGCGAGTTTGGCTGTAAATAGAGATTTTTTGCCGTATCTTGCTGTTTGATAATGCCTTTATCCATCACAATTACTTGGTCAGACACCGCAAAGGCTTCCGATTGGTCGTGAGTAACATAAAGTGAAGTAATATTCAGGCGTTGCTGTAATTCACGGATTTTTTCTCGCATTGAACGGCGAAGGTTAGCATCTAAGTTACTTAATGGTTCATCAAATAGCAGAACCTTTGGTTTAAGAATTAAGGCACGAGCTAGAGCGACCCGTTGCTGTTGTCCGCCTGAAATTTGATCGACAAATCGGTCTTCAAAGCCTGCTAAATCCACTAATTCTAATGCTTCTTTCACACGTTGTAGGCGTTCTTCCTTCGGCACCCCTTGCATTTTTAAGCCATAGCCGACATTATCGCCAATCGACATATGCGGAAAGAGTGCATAGGATTGGAATACAATACAGATATCACGGTTTTGGATTGAGCTTTGGGTAACATCTTCGCCATCAATAAAAATCTGCCCAGAAGTCGGGCTTTCTAAACCTGCGACTAACCGCAAAACGGTGGTTTTTCCACAGCCTGAAGGTCCAAGCAGGGTAATCATTTTGCCTTTTGGAATACTGAGGTTGAGATTATTGATAACAGTTGCTTTGCCGAAAGATTTAGTTACATTTTTTAATACTAAGAAATCGTTATTCATATTTTGTCCTTTTAATTATATCCCTCTCTCTGAAAAATACTTCTGAACGAAGTATTTTTCTGTCTCTCCCCCATAAAGGGGAGAGTAGATGTCTTTTTACATTTTCTTTGCCTTAGAGCGAGCAATACGTGTATCGCCGACGATCCAATCGAAAATTAGAATAATCGCCATCATCACGACAATCAAAATGGAGCCGTAAGCAATCGCAATACCGTATTCGCCATCCTCTACTCGGTTGAGAATATAAGAGGTTGCAACACGCGTATCAGCAGTAACTAAGAATACAATTGCACTCACGGTAGTCATTGCCCGCACGAAGCTAGTTACTAAAGCGGAAAGCAAGGCTGGCTTGAGGAGTGGTAACACCACAAACAACATTGTTTTAAATGAGCCGGCTTTTAGTGAAAGAGAGGCTTCATCTAACGATTTGTCCAATTGCCCTAAACCGGCAATGGCGGCACGCATACCCACAGGCATATTTCGCATTACCATTGAGAGGATAATAATCATACCTGTACCCGTTAAATAAATCGGTGAATCGTTGAAGGCGAGAATGTAAGACACCCCGGCTACCGTTCCCGGCACGGCAAAGCAAAGTAAAGTTAAAAATTCCAACGTTTTTTTGCCTTTGAAATCACGGCGAACCGTAACATAAGCAATCAACAAACCAAACAGAGCCGTAATTGGAGCGGCAGCAGCGGCAAAAATCACGGTTTGAATGAGTGATGGGAAACCGCCATCGCTAAAGCCTTGCCCGAACAGCTTGATGTAGTTATCAAGCGTTAAGGTGTAATCCACGCCCCAGTTCACAGTAAAACTGCCGTAGAAAATGCTGCCGTAAAGCACCAAGTTGAACGTTCCCCAGAACAACAATGTGCAAATAATGAGCCATTTCATACCGCTTGGTAAATCTTGCACATCGCCACGATAAGATTTTCCTGATACCGTTACATAAGAGCGATTGCCGATCCAGAGATATTGGATCACGAAAATCGCAAGCGAGAATACGAGCAAGATTGCCCCAAGTGTACTTGCTGAGGCATAATCAAGTTGCGAGCCGGCAATATAGAAGTAGATTTGAGTAGCGATCACATCAAAACTGCCACCTAAAACTAATGGGGTACTGAAATCGGCAAGGGATTGAATTGCCACCACTAAGAATGAGTTCGCCAGAGCAGGTTTGAGTAACGGGAAAATAATGTTAAAGAAGGCTTGATAGCGATTAGAACGCAAGGTGTAAGCGGCTTCTTCCACAGACGGATGAATGGATTTCAACGCTCCTTCCAAAATCATAAAAGACATTGGTGTAAGTGCGAGGGTGTGAGCAATCACAATCCCGGTATAACCATAGAGCCAGTTACTGGCAAAACCAAAGTGTTCCACTAAAAATTCGGTTACATAGCCCGAACGCCCAAGCATTAGCGTTACGCCTAAACCCACCACAAAGGGAGGGGTAACAATGGGTAAAATCGAGAAAATTCGCCCGATGAACGCAGAGCGTTTAGCAATACGAGTGGTATAAAGTGCAAAAGCCAAACCAAACAGGGTGGAAAGTACGCCCACCGTTCCCGCAACCGATAACGAGTTCCCCACCACTCGTGCCACATAAGGCTGTTGTAAAATGGTTAGCACTTGGCTTGGCACAAACTCGTCGCCGTTGTAGAACATTGAAACGAAAATCGCAATGGTTGGGTAAACAATAAAGAAGAAAATCAGCAAAATAATGCTAATCAATGAGCCGATAATAAAGCGATCGCCCTGCATTACTTTAAGAATGGCAAGATTATTGGTGGCTAGCCCTGTAATGGCAATAATCAGAGGCAATACCGCATAGCCTAAGCTGATTTTGAGTACAATTGCCGATAAGAAAATAAAAGCAAATAATAAACCTAAGCCGACTAATTCTAGCTTAGCTCTGCGTTTACAAGCGGTCGGATTTGGCAATAAAAATGCAAAAAGCGATAAGAACCATGCCCAAGTGATATTTAAATTTGACCAACCCATCGCATTAAAAAGCTCGTCTTTTGTTGAATCAAACAAGCCATAATCTAATGCTTTAGCGGGCAATAAGAGAAAACCGAGTAAACCGATAACCACCCATACAAGCGGTCGGGAAAAAGAAAAACTCTGCATAATACCTCACAGATAGAAAAGAGGGGGAAAGCCCCCTCTAAAAGATAGGATTATTTCGCTAATTTAACTTCATTAACCCATTTGTCAATCAAGCGTTTACGCTCTTCGCTTGAACCATATTTCTTAAAATTGTAGTCAATTAAGTTTAAATCTTTTGGATTAAGAGCATAAGGCGAGGCTTCTGCTGTCGTATTCGTTAAAACTTGGAACGCATTCCCTTTTTGCCAAGAGAGTTCTTGAGCTTCTTTAGAAAGCGACCAATCCACGAACAATTTCGCATTTTCAAGATTTCTCGCCCCTTTTAAGATACTCACACCACCAAGCTCATAGCCTGTACCATCAGTGGGAGCAGTCATCTCAATATTTGCTCCGTTTTTCTTCTCAATAGCATAGTCGTGTAAGAAGCCGATACCGATAGTAGTTTCGCCTCGAGCGGTGTTACGAGCCGGCGTAATGCCTGACTTGGTGTATTGTGAGATATTTTTGTGTAATTTACGGAAGTATTCAAAGGCTTTTTCTTCACCCCAAAGTTGCACGAAAGTCGCAATCGCCGTATAAGCAGTACCTGAGCTTTGCGGGTCTGCAATTTGAATTTCGCCTGCTAAGCGTGGGTCAAGTAACTCTTCCCAAGTGGTCGGCACTTTCTCGATACCGAGTTTTTTCAAGCGATCTAAGTTCACCCCGTAGCCTAAAATCCCCATATACACCGCAGAAGAATAGTTGCCTTTTAATTTTGCAGGATCACGGAATTTTTCGATAATTTGGGTAAGGTTTGGCGATTGATAAGGTTCTAACAAGCCCATTTCTGCCGCTTGTGAATGCGGATCAAGCGTACCGCCGTACCAAACATCCGCCTGAGGGTTATTTTTTTCCGCTTCAATTTTCGCTAATGTGCTGCCCGAACCATTACGCACAAACGAAACTTTTACATCATATTTCTTACCGAACGCTTGAATTTCTTGCTCGCAAAGCTCGTTAGTAGCACTACAATAAACCGTTAAACGACCTTCCGCCAATACTGATTGAGTAAATAATGAACCGAGCAATAAAGTAGATGCTGTCAAAGCCAATTTTTTTAATTTCATTGTGATTTCCTTAATAGTTAGGGAGAATATTAGGCGAAATATAGCAAAAAACAGGGCATAATTCTGTGAGCTGCTTCACAGTTCAGCTAAACAAGCGGTCGAATTTGCTTAAAATTTTGCAATTACAATCTTCTTATTGAACCTTTTCAAAAAGAAGAAATCTTATAGATTAGGTCAAGGAGATTGACCGATTTGAAACTGATTAATAATGAGGGATTAATATGAAATCTATTTTAAAAGTTGTTGGTGTAGCAGTTTTAGCGGTTGCAGTATCAGGCTGTAACAATATGACCAAATCGCAACGTAATACGGCGATTGGTGCAGCTGTTGGTGGCGTTGCAGGACACGCAATTGGTAATTCAACCGGTGCAACCTTAGGTGGCGCGGCACTTGGTGGTGTAATTGGTAGCCAAATTAAGTAATTACAAAAAATTGAATAAAAGGAACCGCTTGTAATCAAGATTGCAGGCGGTTTTGTTTTGTATAATTTGTGTAAATTATACATTTCTTGCTTTTCTTTATTATTTTCTTTCTTTATAATGCAGAAAGTTTTGAAACGAAATTTATTTTGAGGTTGTAATGTCAAAACGTAACACTCAACAACGCCGTCATTTAATTGTACAGATGGTGCAATCGCAACAGGAAGTGAGTGTAGATGAGCTCGCTACACTATTTGAAACCTCAGAGGTAACGATTCGTAAAGACTTAACCGCTTTAGAAGAAAGTGGTTTTTTATTGCGAAAATATGGCGGTGCAGTGAAAATCCCATCAGAAATGATGGAGGAAGAATTTATTGAGCAATTTTCGATTCAAAAGAAAATGATTGCTCAAGCCGCTCGAGATTGTATTCGAGATCATAACCGTATCATTATTGATAGCGGCAGTACGACTGGAGCGTTGGTTAAGGTATTAAACCAAACGGGTTTAGTGGTGATGACCAACTCGCTGAATTTAGCGGCTGAATTAACCTCTCTTGAGTGTGAACCAACCGTATTGATGACAGGTGGCACTTGGGATAGCCGTTCGGAGTCTTTTCAAGGAAAAGTGGCTGAGCAAGTGTTAAGATCTTATGATTTTGACCAGCTATTTATTGGTGCAGACGGTTTAGATTTGGCTCGTGGCACAACGACTTTCAATGAATTAGTTGGTTTAAGTCAAGTAATGGCGGAAGTGAGCCGAGAAGTGATAGTGTTGATTGAATCACAAAAAATTGGGCGAAAAATGCCAAATATTGAACTGGAGTGGGGAAAAATCACCAAAATTATTACCGATAATCAATTAAGTTTTGAAACGAAAGAACAAATTGAGAAAATGGGTGTCGAAGTCCTTATTGCAAAATAGCAGTAACAAAAGCGAAATAATCGAATTTTTAACTTAAAAAAATAGGAAGCAAATTTATGTGTGGAATTGTAGGTGCAGTAGCACAACGTGATGTGGCTGAAATCTTAGTTGATGGTTTACACCGCTTAGAATATCGTGGCTACGATTCAGCTGGTGTAGCTGTGTTAAATGCTGACGAGAAAAAAATGCAGATCGTTCGCCGTGTGGGTAAAGTGAAAGCGTTAGATGAAGCATTAGAAGTTAAACCATTAATTGGCGGTACAGGTATTGCACACACTCGTTGGGCAACACACGGTGAGCCGTCAGAAACCAACGCTCACCCACATCGTAGTGGCAAAATTGCGGTAGTGCATAACGGCATTATCGAAAACTACGAAGAGTTAAAAGTCGTTTTACAAGAGCGTGGCTACGTTTTCCAATCGCAAACCGATACTGAAGTTATTGCTCACTTAGTGGAATGGGAATTGCGTTCAGCTTCGTCATTATTAGAAGCTGTGCAAAAAACTGTGGTTCAACTGCGTGGTGCGTACGGTACGGTGGTGTTGAACGAAGAAGAACCGGAACATTTAATTGTGGCTCGTTCAGGTAGCCCATTAGTGATTGGTTACGGTGTGGGAGAAAACTTCTTAGCATCAGACCCTCTTGCTCTATTAAGCGTAACTCGCCGTTTTGCTTACTTAGAAGAAGGTGATGTAGCGGAAATTACTCGCCGTACGGTAGAAATCTATGATCGTCAAGGCAATAAAGTAGAGCGTGAAATCCACGAAGGTAACTTTGAAGCGGATGCGGCGGATAAAGGGCAATATCGCCACTATATGCAAAAAGAGATTTTCGAGCAGCCGGTTGCGATTATGAACACCTTAGATGGCCGTATCAAAGACGGTAAAGTGGATGTTTCAGCGATTTCTCCAAATGCGGCGGACATTTTATCTAAAGTAGAGCACGTTCAAATTGTGGCTTGTGGTACTTCTTACAACGCAGGTATGGTGGCTCGTTACTGGTTTGAATCACTTGCAGGCGTAAGCTGCGATGTGGAAATCGCTTCTGAGTTCCGCTACCGTAAATTCGTCACTCGCCCGAACAGCTTATTAATCACCCTTTCGCAATCAGGTGAAACGGCGGATACCTTAGCCGCCCTTCGTTTAGCGAAAGAATCTGGTTATATGGCGGCAATGACGGTATGTAACGTAGCAAGTTCATCTTTAGTGCGTGAATCTGATTTTGCGTTCTTAACCAAAGCGGGCGTGGAAATTGGCGTGGCTTCAACCAAAGCATTCACCACACAATTAACCTGCTTATTGTTATTAAACGTGGCGATTGGTCGTTTACAAAATCGTATGAGCGAAGAGCAAGAACATCACATCGTGCAATCGTTACAACGCTTGCCGGCACAAATTGAAAGTGCGTTAGTATTCGATAAACAGATCGAAAAATTATCAGAAGACTTTGCGGATAAACACCACACGCTATTCTTAGGTCGTGGTGAATACTACCCAATCGCAATGGAATCGGCGTTAAAATTAAAAGAGATTTCATACATTCACGCTGAAGCTTATGCCGCTGGTGAATTAAAACACGGCCCGTTAGCGTTAATTGATAGCGATATGCCGGTGGTAGTAGTAGCACCTGAAAATGATTTGTTAGAAAAAGTAAAATCTAACATTGAAGAAGTGCGTGCTCGTGGCGGTCAGTTATATGTGTTTGCTGATCACGATGCTGGTTTTGAAGAAGCTGAAGGCTTCAAAACGATTGTAATGCCGAAAGTGGACGAAGTGACCGCACCAATTTTCTACACCGTGCCATTACAACTGCTTTCATACCACATTGCGTTAATTAAAGGAACCGATGTTGACCAACCGAGAAACCTTGCGAAAGCGGTAACGGTTGAGTAATTTTATAGTGGAGAGCCTCAAGGTAACTTGGGGCTTTTTTATTAAATTAGCCTAAAATTTCACTTGATCAAGCGGCGCATTTTGTAGTATATTTTGCACCCTGTTTATATTGTGTAAACAGGTTCGTCCCGAAAGGGTGTTTTTTTATTTTAACGGAGCACTAATATGATCCAAGAACAGACTATGCTGGATGTTGCTGATAACTCAGGGGCTCGTAGCGTAATGTGTATCAAGGTTCTAGGTGGATCGCACCGTCGTTACGCTGCTATTGGCGATATCATTAAAGTTACTGTGAAAGAAGCAATTCCACGCGGTAAAGTTAAAAAAGGTGATGTGTTAAAAGCAGTTGTTGTGCGCACCAAGAAGGGTGTTCGTCGCCCAGATGGCGCAGTTATTCGTTTCGATGGCAATGCTTGTGTAATTTTAAACAATAACACTGAGCAACCAATCGGTACTCGTATTTTTGGACCTGTGACTCGTGAACTTCGTTCT
Source organism: Mannheimia varigena (assembly GCF_013377235.1). NCBI lineage: Bacteria > Pseudomonadati > Pseudomonadota > Gammaproteobacteria > Pasteurellales > Pasteurellaceae > Mannheimia > Mannheimia varigena. The sequence continues at coordinate 1,500,031 of NZ_CP016226.1, forward strand.
GAGAAGTTTATGAAGATCATTTCTTTAGCTCCAGAAGTACTATAAGGAGAATGTAATGGCTGCAAAAATCCGTCAAAACGATGAAGTAATTGTTCTTACCGGTAAGGATAAGGGCAAACGTGGTAAGGTAACTAAAGTGTTACCAAACGGTAAAGTTTTTGTTGAAGGTGTAAACATCATCACTAAACATGAAAAACCAGTTCCTGCTTTAGGTAAAGCTGGTGGCTTAGTGAAAAAAGAAGCTGCAATCGATGCATCAAACGTTGCAATTTTCAACCCAACAACAAACAAAGCTGACCGTGTAGGTTTTAGAATTGAAGGCGACAAAAAAGTACGTTTCTTCAAATCTAATAATGAAATTATTTAATTAACTGGAGTAATGTGATGGCGAAACTGCATGATTACTACAGAGATACAGTAGTTAATGAATTAAAAGCGAAATTCAACTACTCATCTGTCATGCAAGTCCCACGAATCGAAAAGATTACCCTTAATATGGGTGTGGGTGAAGCATTGACCGACAAAAAACTGTTAGACAACGCAGTAGCGGATTTAGCAGCAATCAGCGGTCAAAAACCTTTAGTAACTAAAGCTCGCAAATCTGTTGCAGGCTTTAAAATCCGTCAAGGGTATCCAATCGGTTGCAAAGTAACCCTACGTGGTGAACGTATGTGGGAATTCTTTGAAAGATTGATTACTATCGCTGTTCCACGTATCCGTGACTTCCGTGGTTTAAACGCTAAGTCATTTGATGGTCGTGGTAATTACAGTATGGGTGTTCGTGAACAAATCATTTTCCCTGAAATCGACTACGATAAAGTAGATCGTGTACGTGGTTTAGATATTACTATTACCACAACAGCGAAAAGTGATGAAGAAGGTCAAGCGTTATTAGCGGCTTTCAATTTCCCATTCCGTAAATAAGGTAGGTTATCGTGGCAAAACAATCAATGATCGCACGTGATGTTAAACGTGCTAAATTAGCTGATAAATTCTACGCAAAACGTCAAGAGTTAAAAGCGATTATTTCAAATAAAAACTCTTCAGATGAAGAACGTTGGGATGCTGTGTTAAAGTTACAAACTTTACCACGTGATTCAAGCCCAATTCGTCAGCGTAATCGTTGCCGCCAAACTGGTCGTCCACACGGTGTACTTCGTAAGTTTGGTTTAAGCCGTATTAAAGTTCGTGAAGCTGCTATGCGTGGCGAAATTCCGGGCCTTAAGAAAGCAAGTTGGTAATAACCTCTTTTAATTTGGAATCATGGGAGTAAATACATGAGCATGCAAGATCCAATCGCAGATATGCTGACCCGTATTCGTAACGGTCAAGCTGCGAATAAAGTTGCAATCAGTATGCCTTCATCTAAGTTAAAAGTTGCTATTGCAAACGTTTTAGCTGAAGAAGGTTATATCGAAAGCGTTAAAGTTGTTGAGGGTGCAAAACCTGAACTGGAAATTACTTTAAAATATTTCCAAAACAAACCAGTTGTAGAAAGTATCCAACGTGTAAGCCGTCCTGGTCTTCGTATTTACAAACGTAAAGATGAATTACCAAAAGTAATGGGTGGTTTAGGTATCGCAGTTGTTTCTACATCTAAAGGTGTAATGACCGACCGTGCTGCGCGTCAAGCAGGCTTGGGCGGTGAAATTATCTGTTACGTAGCATAATAGAGAGGTAGGAAAAATGTCTCGTGTTGCAAAAGCACCTGTTAATATTCCTGCCGGTGTTGAGGTAAAACTTAACGGTCAGCTATTAACAGTTAAAGGTAAAAACGGCGAGTTATCTCGTGAAATTCATAATGCAGTTGAAGTAAAACAAGAAGCTGATGCATTAACTTTCGCTCCACGCGAAGGTATCGCAAATGCAGATGCTCAAGCAGGTACAGCTCGTGCACTAGTAAATAATATGGTGATCGGCGTTACTGAAGGCTTTACTAAGAAATTGCAGTTAGTGGGTGTTGGTTATAGAGCACAAATGAAAGGTAACTCAGTTGCTTTAAGTTTAGGCTTCTCACACCCTGTAGAACACGCGTTGCCAGCAGGCGTAACTGGTGAATGTCCATCACAAACAGAAATTATTCTGAAAAGTGCTGATAAACAGTTAATTGGTCAAGTGGCAGCAGATATTCGTGCATATCGCAAACCTGAGCCTTATAAAGGTAAAGGTGTACGTTACTCTGATGAAGTAGTACGTACTAAAGAAGCGAAGAAAAAGTAAAGTAAGGTAACACTATGGATAAGAAAGTAGCTCGTATCCGTCGTGCAAGCCGTGCACGTCATTTAATGAGAGAGCAAGGTGCAACACGTTTAGTTGTGCATCGCACACCTCGTCATATTTATGCGCAGGTGATTGCACCTAATGGCTCAGAAGTACTAGCAGCAGCTTCAACTGTTGAGAAAGTAATTAAAGAGCAAGTTAAATATACCGGCAATAAAGAAGCAGCTGCAGTAGTAGGTAAAATTGTTGCTGAGCGCGCTATTGCTAAGGGTATTCAAGCGGTTGCGTTTGATCGTTCAGGTTTCAAATACCACGGTCGTGTGCAATCATTAGCAGATGCTGCTCGTGAAGCTGGTCTACAGTTCTAATAGAGGAATTTGAGATGTCAAACATCGAAAAACAAGCTGGTGAACTGCAGGAAAAGCTAATCGCGGTTAACCGTGTTTCAAAAACCGTAAAAGGTGGTCGTATCATGAGTTTCACTGCTTTAACAGTAGTGGGCGATGGTAATGGTCGTGTTGGTTTTGGTTACGGTAAAGCACGTGAAGTTCCAGCAGCAATCCAAAAAGCGATGGAAAAAGCTCGTCGCAATATGATTAATGTAGCTTTAAATGAAGGTACATTACAACACCCAGTTAAAGGTTCTCATACTGGTTCACGTGTGTTTATGCAACCAGCTAGCGAAGGTACAGGTATCATCGCAGGTGGTGCGATGCGTGCAGTATTAGAAGTTGCAGGTGTTCGTAACGTTCTTTCTAAAGCGTATGGTTCAACCAACCCAATTAATGTTGTACGTGCAACAATTGATGCACTTGAAAACATGAAATCACCTGAAATGGTTGCTGCAAAACGTGGCAAAACAGTTGAAGAAATTTTGGGGTAATTGGATATGGCAAAAATTAAAGTAACTCAAACTCGTAGCTCTATCGCTCGTTTACCGAAACATAAAGCAACGTTAAAAGGCTTAGGTCTTCGTCATATTCGTCATACTGTAGAACTTGAAGATACGCCAGCAGTACGTGGTATGATCAATCAAGTATCTTATATGGTTAAAGTAGAGGAGTAATAGAATGCGTTTAAATTCTCTTTCTCCAGCTGAAGGTGCTAAGCACAGTGCTAAACGTTTAGGTCGTGGTATTGGTTCTGGTTTAGGTAAAACTGGTGGTCGTGGTCATAAAGGTCAAAAATCTCGTTCAGGCGGTCGTGTTCGTCGTGGTTTTGAGGGTGGTCAAATGCCTTTATACCGTCGTTTACCAAAATTTGGTTTTACGTCATTAAAATCATTCCATGTGGCTGAAATTCGTTTAAACGACTTAGCTAAAGTAGATGGTAACGAAGTAACTTTAGAAGCATTAAAAGCGGCTAACATTATTACTAAAGATATTTTATCTGTTAAAGTAATCTTATCAGGTGAAATTGATAAAGCAGTAGTAGTTAAAGGTTTGCGTGTAACTAAAGGAGCTAAAGCTGCTATCGAAGCTGCTGGCGGTTCTATCGAGGAATAATAGATGGCAAAGCAACCAGGGTACCAAGGTAGTACACAAAAAGGGACTGGCGAGCTTAAATCAAGATTATTATTTGTTTTAGGCGCGTTAATCGTTTTCCGTATCGGTTCTTTTATACCTGTTCCTGGCATTGATGCTTCTGTATTATCCGAATTAATTCGACAACAGCAAGGCACCATCATTGATATGTTTAATATGTTCTCTGGTGGTGCTTTAAGCCGTGCATCTATATTTGCATTAGGTATTATGCCTTATATTTCTGCGTCAATTATTATTCAATTATTGACAGCAATTCACCCACCTCTAGCTGAATTGAAAAAAGAAGGCGAGGCAGGGCGTAGAAAAATTAGTAAATATACACGTTACGGTACATTGTTACTAGCATTTATTCAATCTATTGGTATTTCATTAGCCCTTCCGAATATGGTACAAGGATTAGTTCCTAACCCAAGTATCTTATTCTATATAACTTCTGTAATTAGCTTAGTAACTGGAACAATGTTCCTAATGTGGCTAGGCGAACAAATAACTGAACGTGGTATCGGAAACGGTATTTCATTAATTATTTTTGCAGGTATTGTTGCGGATCTTCCAGCAACTATTGGGCAAACAATTGAGCAAGCTCGCCAAGGTGAGTTATCATTCATTGTATTACTATTAGTAGCAATAATTGCATTTGCAATTACATATTTTGTTGTTTTCGTTGAGCGAGGACAAAGAAGAATTGTTGTGAATTATGCAAGTCGCCAACAAGGTAGGATGATGGCACCTGCAAGATCTTCACATTTACCATTAAAAGTTAATATGGCAGGTGTAATACCAGCAATTTTTGCTTCAAGTATTATTTTATTTCCTGCAAGTATTACTCAATGGTTTGGACAAAGTGAAGGATTTGAATGGTTATTTAACCTTTCACAACTATTACAGCCAGGACAACCATTGTATATTGTATTATTTACAATGGCAGTGATTTTCTTCGCATTCTTCTATACAGGGATGCAGTATAATCCTCGTGATACAGCGGATAATCTTAAGAAATCAGGTGCGTTTGTACCAGGTTATCGACCAGGCGAACAAACATCTCGTTATATTGATAAAGTAATGACACGTTTAACCTTAATCGGTGCGTTATATATTGCTTTTGTTTGTTTGGTTCCTTATATCATTACATCATTATGGAAAGTTCCATTCCAATTAGGTGGAACCTCTTTATTAATCGTAGTGGTTGTTATTATGGATTTCATCGCACAGGTTCAGAGCCATTTAATGTCTCAACAATATGATTCTGTGTTGAAGAAAGCTAACTTAAAAGGCTTAAATTAATAAGCCCTTATTAAAGGATAAGCAATGAAAGTTCGTGCTTCAGTTAAAAGAATGTGCCGTAATTGTAAAGTAATCAAACGTGAAGGTGTGGTTCGTGTAATTTGTAGCGATCCTAAACACAAACAACGTCAAGGTTAATTTACGCATATTTCTTGCAAAGAACCCGCTGAGCAGTTATACTGCTCAGCTCATTCGTCCTGATATGCTGTTTGAGTATCCTGAAACGGGCTTTTCAAGATCAGCATATCATTAACATCAAAAAAATAGGAGTGCATAGTGGCCCGTATTGCAGGCATTAACATTCCTGATCAAAAACACACCGTAATCGCATTAACTGCAATTTACGGTATCGGTAAAACTCGTGCTAAAGCAATTTGTGCAGCAACGGGTATTGCTGAAGATGTAAAGATCAGAGAATTGTCTGAAGAGCAGATTGAAAAACTGCGTGAAGAAGTTGGTAAATTTACTGTCGAAGGTGATTTACGCCGTGAAGTAACCTTAAGCATCAAACGTCTTTTAGACCTTGGTTGCTACCGTGGTTTACGTCATCGTCGTAGTTTACCAGTACGTGGTCAACGTACTAAGACTAATGCGCGTACCCGTAAAGGTCCACGCAAACCGATCAAAAAATAGTCGGAGTAGATAAATAATGGCTAAAACACCAGTTCGCGCACGTAAGCGCGTTAAAAAACAGATTGCAGATGGCGTAGCTCATATCCACGCATCTTTCAATAACACAATCGTTACTATTACTGACCGTCAAGGTAATGCTCTTGCTTGGGCAACCGCAGGTGGTTCAGGTTTCCGTGGTTCTCGTAAATCAACTCCATTCGCTGCTCAAGTTGCTGCAGAGCGTTGTGCAGAAATGGTTAAAGAGTTTGGTTTAAAGAATTTGGAAGTTATGGTTAAAGGTCCGGGTCCAGGTCGTGAATCAACAATTCGTGCTTTAAATGCAGCAGGTTTCCGTATCACGAATATTACTGATGTGACTCCGATTCCACATAACGGTTGTCGTCCACCGAAAAAACGTCGTGTTTAATTGACGTTAAAAGAATTGGAGAAAGAAAATGGCAAGATATTTGGGTCCTAAGCTCAAGCTAAGCCGTCGTGAAGGTACTGATTTATTCTTGAAATCAGGCGTTCGTGCGATTGAATCAAAATGTAGAAATAGACTTGATGTAGCCCCTGGTCAACACGGTGCTCGCAAGCCACGTTTATCTGACTACGGTAGTCAATTACGTGAAAAACAAAAAGTTCGCCGTATCTATGGTATCTTAGAGCGTCAATTCCGTAACTATTATACAGAAGCAAACCGCTTAAAAGGTAATACTGGTGAGAACTTATTAGTATTATTAGAAGGTCGTTTAGATAACGTAGTTTATCGTATGGGTTTCGCTGCAACTCGTGCAGAAGCGCGTCAGCTTGTTAGCCACAAATCAATCGTAGTAAACGGTCGTGTAGTAAACATTCCTTCATTCCAAGTTTCTGTTGATGATGTGGTTGCTGTTCGTGAAAAATCGAAAAAACAAGCACGTATTAAAGCATCATTAGAATTAGCAACTCAACGTGAAAAACCAACTTGGTTAGAAGTTGATGCGACTAAAATGGAAGGCGTGTTTAAACGTCGTCCAGAGCGTTCTGATCTATCAGCAGATATTAATGAACATCTGATCGTTGAGCTTTACTCTAAATAATAGTTAGCTTAACCGCAAAGAGAGGAAAAAATGCAGGGTTCTGTGACAGAATTTTTAAAGCCGCACTTAGTGAACATTGAACAAATTAGTTCAACTCACGCTAAAGTGACATTAGAGCCGTTAGAACGTGGTTTTGGCCATACATTAGGCAATGCACTTCGTCGCATTTTACTTTCATCTATGCCGGGTTGTGCAGTTACTGACGTTGAAATTGATGGGGTATTACATGAATACAGCAGCAAGGAAGGCGTTCAGGAAGATATTCTTGAGGTATTATTAAACCTTAAAGGTCTAGCGGTAAAAGTGCAAAATAAAGATGATATTATTTTGACACTAAATAAATCTGGAATTGGCCCTGTAACTGCAGCTGACATCACACACGATGGCGATGTAGAAATCGTAAATCCAGATCACGTTATTTGTAACTTAACAGATAAGAACGCATCAATTAATATGCGTATTCGTGTTCAACGTGGTCGTGGTTATGTGCCTGCATCAGCACGTCTTCATACTCAAAGCGATGACCGTCCAATCGGTCGGTTATTAGTTGATGCACGTTTCTCACCAGTAGACCGCATTGCTTACAATGTCGAAGCTGCTCGTGTTGAACAACGTACAGACTTAGATAAACTTGTTATTGAGATGGAGACTAATGGTACATTAGATCCAGAAGAGGCTATCCGTCGTGCTGCAACGATTTTAGCAGAGCAACTTGCTGCATTCGTTGATTTGCGTGATGTTCGTCAACCTGAAGTGAAAGAAGAAAAACCGGAGTTTGATCCTATTCTTCTTCGCCCAGTAGATGACTTAGAGCTGACAGTTCGTTCTGCTAACTGTTTAAAAGCAGAGACAATTCACTATATCGGTGATTTAGTACAACGTACGGAAGTTGAACTTCTTAAAACGCCTAACTTGGGTAAGAAATCTCTTACAGAGATCAAAGACGTTCTTGCTTCACGTGGTTTATCACTCGGTATGCGCCTTGAAAACTGGCCTCCTGCAAGCATTGCAGAAGACTAGTTTCGGTATAGATTTTCTAAGAAGGAATAGGTTATGCGCCATCGTAAGAGTGGACGTCAATTAAACCGTAACAGTAGTCATCGCCAAGCGATGTTCCGTAATATGGCAAGTTCTCTTGTTGAACATGAAATTATCAAGACAACTTTACCAAAAGCGAAAGAGTTACGTCGTGTAGTTGAGCCGTTAATTACTTTAGCTAAAGCAGACAGCGTTGCAAACCGCCGTTTAGCTTTTGCACGTACACGCAACGTTGATACAGTTGCTAAATTATTCAATGAATTAGGTCCACGTTTTGCAAATCGTGCTGGTGGTTACACTCGCATCTTAAAATGTGGTTTCCGTGCAGGTGATAATGCTCCAATGGCATACATTGAGTTAGTAGATCGCCCAGAAGTTGCAACAGAAGCAGCAGCGGAATAATCTAAATCAAGATTGAATCTAAAACCCCGATAGAGTAATATCGGGGTTTTGTTTTGCAAAAAACTCCTTAGTTCTGACCGCTTGTGACTGTATTTTAGGGATGGTAGGTAAAAGGAAAGGTTAAATTCTTATTGCTAAGTCTTTAACCTTTTTACTTCTTTGATTAGTGGAGTTTGTGCTAGGAATTAGCGTTTTCCAAACATTCCGATCGAGCCACCTAGACCACTAAGCCCGCTGCCGCCCATCATTCCTTTCATTCCACGCATCATTTTAGCCATACCGCCTTTACGCATTTTTTTCATCATGCGCTGCATATCATCAAACTGTTTGAGCAGTTTATTTACATCCTGCACCTGTGTGCCGGAGCCTAATGCAATGCGACGGCGACGCGAACCTTTTATAATCTCAGGATTTGCACGTTCTTTTAATGTCATAGAGTTAATGATAGCTTCCATTTTAATGAACATCTTATCATCAACTTGGTTTTTAACGTGATCAGGGAGATTTTTCGCACCCGGTAGTTTATCGAGCATAGACATCATACCCCCCATTTTTTTCATCTCAATAAGCTGATCACGGAAATCTTCAAGGGTAAAATCATCGCCCTTCTTGAATTTTGCTGCGATTTTCTCCGCTTTTTCCTGATCGACTGAACGCTGAATATCTTCAATTAAAGACATCATATCGCCCATACCTAGAATACGAGAAGCCACCCGATCAGGGTGGAAAGGTTCTAAAGCATCGGTTTTTTCGCCTACCCCTAAGAATTTAATCGGTTTGCCAGTAATCTGGCGAATAGAAAGTGCCGCACCACCACGAGCATCACCATCGACTTTGGTTAAGATTACCCCGGTTAATGGCAAGGCTTCATTAAAGGCTTTAGCTGTGTTAGCAGCATCTTGACCTGTCATCGCATCAACAGTAAAGAGCGTTTCAACAGGGTTTAATGTAGCGTGGATTTGTTGGATTTCCTCCATCATTTCGCCATCAACATGTAAGCGACCTGCGGTATCGACAATCAGCACATCAAAGAAATTAAGTTTAGCGTGTTTAAGTGCTGCTTCTGCAATCGCTACTGGTTTTTGGCTAGTTTCGGTTGGAAAGAAATCAACTTTTAATGTTTCAGCTAATGTTTGAAGCTGTTTAATCGCTGCAGGGCGATAAATATCGGCTGAAACCACCAATACTTTCTTTTTATGACGTTCTTTTAAGAATTTTGCTAATTTTCCTACAGAGGTAGTTTTACCCGCACCTTGTAAGCCTGCCATCAAGATAACAGCGGGCGGTTGAGCTGCCAAGTTAAGCTCCTCATTTGCCTCGCCCATAGCTGCTTCTAATTCGTTCTGAACGATTTTTAAGAATTCTTGTCCTGGGGTTAAACTTTTATTAACTTCAATTCCTAAGGCGCGCTCTTTTACTTTGTTGATAAATTCCCGAACAACAGGTAAAGCAACATCAGCCTCGAGTAATGCCATACGTACTTCACGCAGCGTATCTTTAATATTGTCTTCAGTTAGGCGGCCCTTACCTGTAATGTTGCGCAGTGTTTTGGAAAGTCTATCGGATAGGTTTTCAAACATATTGTTTTCTCAATTTACAAATTTTTTAGAAGAAATAACCGCTTGTAAGCAGTAAATTGAGGACATTATACAAAAAAATGAAAATAGATTATAGCGATAAAAAAACGACATAGCGTGAGGCTATGTCGTTAAGTTGACGATATTCGAGGAATCATTATTACTTGTTGTTATATGTGATAATAATACTCCGAATTATGTATAAAAGTGAAGTAATATTTTCAATTTTATCTCAGAAATGAGAAGTAAATCACATAATTTTTTATAATTTTATGCACAGCATTTAAAACTATTAAAAATAAAATATAAAAAAAGAAAAAGCCCTGATATCTTATCAGGGCTTTATAATATGGCTCCTCCTGCGGGACTCGAACCTGCGACATATGGATTAACAGTCCACCGTTCTACCGACTGAACTAAGGAGGAATAGATGGTGCCTCGAGGCGGAATCGAACCACCGACACGGGGATTTTCAATCCCCTGCTCTACCGACTGAGCTATCGAGGCAACTCGTCATTTGCGGAGTGCATTATGCTGATTTTTTAGGGCTTCGTCAAATATAATTATCAGAAATTTAACCTTTTTGATCGCGTAATACTAAAAATTGAACAATCTTATTCAATAGTGTATTTATACAAAGTGAAAACCCTGATAATTTCTTATCAGGGCTTCATAATATGGCTCCTCCTGCGGGACTCGAACCTGCGACATATGGATTAACAGTCCACCGTTCTACCGACTGAACTAAGGAGGAATAGATGGTGCCTCGAGGCGGAATCGAACCACCGACACGGGGATTTTCAATCCCCTGCTCTACCGACTGAGCTATCGAGGCAACGTCGTTGCGTGGTGCATTATGCTGATTTCAGTCCTCAACGTCAAACACTTTTTGCAGAATTTAAAAAAATGCTTGTTTAAATGTGCTTTTTTTATACTTTTCGGCTAAAAAACAGCATAATTCACGGATTATCGAATATTTCGATATTTCTCTCTCGCCGTCGTTACTTTTCTTAAATAATTTCTTGCTTGAGAAGATGGGTGAGCGGTGGTTAAAATTCGGTAAACCGCATCAGGCGAGAGATCGTTAATTCTATCAATCGCAGAGTATCGGTCTGAATCAAACACGCGCAATACTGCACCGGCACCACTGTTATAGGCAGAAATCATTGCATAGCGTTTTGCAACAGGGTCAGCAATACCATCTAAGTATTCATCACGCAAAATAGTTAAGTAGAGCGTGCCGGCATCAATATTATTTGATGGGTTATAGAGATATTCACGGCTTGGTTGCCCACCCATTCCTTTACGAACAAAAATATCTCGTCCAGCAGTACGAGGCACAACCTGCATTAAGCCGATCGCATTAGCATAACTTACTGCATAAGGGTTAAATGCCGATTCTACTTCCATAATCCCTAAAATCAAGCTAGGCTCAATGGCATATTGTCTCGCCATTTTACGCACAAGCGGTAAGTATTGTCTTGCACGCACTTCAACGTGCCCTTCTACCATTTTAATCGCCACATACATTGCATTTCGACCATTTTTTAAGCGACGAGTTTGTGTTTTATTTTGAATAAGGTAAGTGGCAAAATCATTGGCAAGAGCAACATTAGTAATATCACGACCGAATTGATCTTTTACCTGCCCTTTTAAAAACGGATTTGTACTAATTGGCACATCGCCTGATGCAAACAAATCAATCCCTCTAGGATCTCGACCCATTAATAAAGTATGAACAATAGAGTTACGGAGATGATTTTGATCGCCTAAGGTCTCAATAGTAATCACCCCTTCTTCAAAGGAAATGTGGCTACGGGTGTAGAACTTATCGGTATATTTTACGTAGTCTTTCTTACTCGCAACTAGCAGCTCGCTACTTCCCCAAATATCATCGATATTATTAGAGAATTGTCCCGTTAAGATATCCATTGCATTGGTATCTTTTGAATAATCTACACGGGTAGATTTCGGCTTTTTACTGCTAGAAGATTTATTGCTTCCACAGGCAATAAGAAAGGGAATAATTGCCAACATTGGCAAATATTTTGCATATTTTTTCATTTTGAGTTTAACCTTGAATTATTCGATTGGCTTGTAGCCTTCAATAATGATTTCTTTACCTTCAAACAAGAAATTAACCATCTCTTCTTCAAGTAATTTGCGATGTTCCGGGTTCATCATACTGAGTTTTTTCTCATTGACGATCATTGTTTGTTTTTTGATCCACTCAGACCACGCTTGTTTGCTGATAGAATCAAAAATACGTTTGCCGAGTTCACCCGGATACAGTTGAAAGTCTAAACCTTCGGCATCTTGTTTTAAGTATTCGCAAAATACGGTACGAGCCATAATCTAATCCTTAATTATCATTTGTTACGCTAAACGCCAGTTCATCTAAAATATGTTTAACTGGCGTGGCTAAACCTATTTCATTATGTTGGCTGAAATCATACCAATAATCAGCCTCTGAAGATACAGTAGAAAGGTAATTTCCTGCGTTTTCTTCCGCTGCAAGCGGTAAGATTTTATCTTTTTTTTGCACATTTAGATCTACCAGAATGGGGGTGATATCCAAATGAAAATGGCTGAATGTGTGTCTAAATGTTGTTAATTGTTGCGAAATCTGCAAATTTTCCACTAAATGTGACCGCTTGAGCTCCTCTAAACTGCTAAATTGTGGAAAGGCAAATAATCCACCCCAAATGCCTTTTGCCTCCCGTTTTTGTAATAACACTTTTGAGTCATTTCTCAGAATTAAAAAATAGGCTTGGCGTTCAGGGAGCGTTTTCTTTGGCTTCTTAGCGGGGAATTTATCCCACGCTTGCATTGCATTTGTTTGACAATGTTCTTGTAACGGGCAGAGCAGGCATCTCGGCTTGGTGCGAGAGCAAATCATCGCTCCTAAATCCATCATCGCTTGATTAAAATCAGCCACTCGTTCGGTTGGCGTAACACTTTCGCTTAACTGCCAAAGTTGGTTTTCCACCGTTTTTTCGCCAGCCCAACCTTCCACAGCAAAATAACGGCTTAACACACGCTTGACGTTACCGTCTAAAATCGGGTGCGGAGCATCTAACACCGAAGACAAAATCGCCCCCGCTGTACTTCTCCCAACCCCAGGCAATGCCAGTACATCATCAAATGTTGTGGGAAACTCGCCACCAAATTCATCTCGAATTTGTTGTGCTGCTTTATGGAGGTTCCTTGCCCTTGCGTAATAGCCTAAGCCCGTCCATAAATGTAAGACTTCATCAATCGAGCTATTAGCTAAGTCAGTAACGGTTGGAAATCGTTCCGTAAAACGTGCAAAATAAGGAATAACAGTGGCAACTTGAGTTTGTTGCAACATTACCTCAGACAACCAAACCTTGTATAAGGTTTTATTCTGCTGCCAAGGCAAATGCTTACGCCCGTATTGCTCAAACCACGCTAATACAGATTTTGCAAATGGGTCAGATACTTTTGCCGTCGCTAACGGATATTGTGAAGAATTGCTATTCATTAAACATCTTGAAATCGAAAAAAGAAATCATCATACTGCAAGCGGTTGTTTTTACCAAAAATTTTACATATTGAGGAAAAAATGAAATCTCCCATTCTAGGCTTTCATCACGTTGCTCTGATTGTATCAGACTACGAAAAATCCAAATATTTCTACACCCAAATTTTAGGAGCGGAAATTATCGAAGAAACCTACCGAACCGCACGAGATAGTTACAAATTAGACTTACGTTTTCAAGACGGCTCGCAGATTGAATTATTTAGCTTTCCTGTTACGCCGCCTCGCTTTACTTCCCCAGAAACCTGTGGGCTACGCCATTTGGCGTTCAAAGTGGAAAACATTGAGCAAGCCATTGCTTTTTTAGAGCAACACAATTTACCGCACGAAGGCATTCGAGTTGATGAGCTTACCGGCAAGCGTTTTACTTTTTTCCGAGATCCTGATGATCTACCGCTAGAATTTTACGAGATCTAAAATGTTATATTTACTGACTGCCACGCTGATTTGGGCAAGCTCATTTATTGTGGGTAAAGTAGCGATTGCTGAATTTGACCCTGTACAAATTATGCAAATTCGGCTTACGCTGGCTGCATTTATCGCTTTGCCATTTTTTATGCGAGCCTATCGAAAAATTCAGAAAAATCAGCAAATTAAAGTTTGGCTGATTGCCTTTCTCACCTTTCCGCTCTGTGTGATCTTACAATTTTCAGGCTTGAAATTAACCTCTGCAGCGAGTGCGGTAGCATTACTTGGGCTAAATCCACTCTTAACGGTGTTAGTTGGCTATTTCTGCTTTAACAAACAGGCAACGAGGCTGGATTTTATCTTAAGTTTGTTCGCCTGTGTCGGCATTCTGATTATGGCAGCAGGGAGTGATGATAACGGTTCAATTAATGTGCTGGGATTATTGCTCGTCACTTTAGGCAGTTTGAGCTTTATTATTGGAATGTACCTTAGCAAAGGCATTTTACAATCCGTTAAAGTAACAGATTTGACCAACATCACATTAGTGCAAGGGGCAATTACTGCTTTACCCATCACATTATTATTCGCTGAAGATTGGCAACTGCCAACTAGCCTTTCAGCGTGGGCGAGTGTGGCTTATCTAGGCATTATTTGCAGCAGTTTAGCAATGCTGCTATGGAACAAAGGTATCAGCCAATCTTCGCCAATTCTCGCTGGTATTTTGTTAGCCCTTGAGCCTGTGTTTGGGCTATTAATGGCGTTAGTCTTTTTATCTGAACAATTAAGTCTTATCACTTGGGTTGGCATTATTATCGTGATTTGCACCGCATTACTTTCTGTTTTTCTGCCGATGATGAAAAGATACAAGCGGTCGTTTTAAAAGGATTTTTTACCAATGCAATTTCCTCCTCTTTCTAGCGGCATTTTGCTTTGTCGTTATAAACGCTTTTTGGCTGATATAGAGCTCCCAAACGGTGAGCAAATAACCATCCACTGCCCGAATACCGGGGCAATGACAGGCTGTGCGAATGTGGGTGATACTGTGTGGTTTTCCACATCCAATAACCCGAAACGTAAATACGCCCACACTTGGGAGTTGACTCAAACCCAAGCAGGCGATTTCATTTGCGTAAATACCTTGAGAGCAAATCAGCTTGTGCAAGAAGCGTTGGAAAATCAGTGGATTAGTGAGCTTGCCGATTATCGACAAATACTGTCTGAACAAAAATATGGAGCTGAGAATAGCCGTGCCGATTTTTTACTGAAATCTGACCGCTTGCAGGATTGCTTTGTGGAAGTGAAATCCACCACATTGCTAATGGAAAATGGGGTAGGAATGTTCCCAGATGCCAAAACCGAGCGAGGTCAAAAACACTTACGAGAGCTAACAAATGTTGCTGGGCAAGGGTTACAAGCAGTGATTTTTTTCGCAATTTTGCATACAGGAATCAATATGTTTGAAGTAGCAAAACAAATCGATCCTAAATATGCAAAATTACTTGAGATCGCACAAAATCAAAATGTGAAAATTTTAACATATAAAGTTAAAATGAGATTGGAAGGCGGTACGCCACAAGAAATGGTGCTGAATCAAAAATTGCAATAATCGGAAATAGTATACGTATGAACGTGCTTTTTTGATTACAACTTCGCTCGAACATTTACGAGAGAATTTATGTGCTTAGATAATTCATTAATAAGATGACTTGAATAGATTCAAGCCATTTTTTTGCAAAAAATTCAGCAAAGACGACCGCTTGTAATTGAAATGCAGAGAATGAGCCCCATATAAGCGAAAGTTTTCTAAAAAGAAGGATTTAAAATGACAACAATTGTATGCGTGCGAAAAGACGGAAAAGTGGCTATCGGTGGCGATGGTCAGGCAACACTTGGCAACTGCATTGAAAAAGGCACAGTGCGTAAAGTTCGCCGTTTATATAAAGACAAAGTGGTAACAGGCTTTGCCGGTTCAACGGCTGATGCCTTTATTCTACGTGATTTATTCGAGAAAAAATTAGAATTACATCAAGGGCATTTGGTGAAATCAGCGGTGGAATTGGCAAAAGAGTGGCGTACTGAGCGTGCTTTACGCCGTTTAGAAGCAATGATGATCGTAGCAAATGAAAGTGAGTTCCTGCTGGTTTCAGGTTCAGGCGATGTGATTGAGCCGGAACAAGATGTACTGGCAATCGGCTCAGGCGGAAACTACGCCAAAGCCGCCGCTCTCGCATTACTTCGCACCGAAAATAACCTCTCTGCGAAAGAGATCGTTGCCGAATCGTTAAAAATCGCCGGCGATATTGATATTTACAGTAATCATAACCACGTGATTGAAGAAGTTTAAATTTTACTCCCCTCTTTAGCAAAGAGGGGCAGGGGGGAGATTGGGCAGAAGTGATTGACGAAGAAAATACTCAATTTTGCCACTACATATCTCATTAAATATGAATGTAAAAGATTTCCCTCACTTCGCTAATTTATACTGCCAAATCTCCCCTAACACTTCTTTGCTAAAGAGGGGAACGACTTAATAAGGAATAAAAATATATGTCAATGACTCCTCGTGAAATCGTCTCAGAATTAGACGCTCATATTATCGGACAAAAAGATGCAAAACGTGCGGTGGCAATTGCCTTGCGTAACCGCTGGAGAAGAATGCAGTTACCTGAAGATCTTCGCCAAGAAGTTACGCCGAAAAACATTTTAATGATTGGTCCAACCGGTGTGGGTAAAACGGAAATTGCCCGCCGTTTGGCAAAACTGGCAAATGCTCCGTTCATTAAAGTGGAAGCGACTAAATTTACCGAAGTCGGCTATGTGGGTAAAGAAGTGGATTCGATTATCCGTGATTTAGCGGACGTTTCGATGAAATTGGTTCGCCAACAAGCGGTAGAAAAAAACAAAATGCGAGCCCAAGATGCGGCGGAAGATCGCATTTTAGATGTGTTATTGCCACCGGCGAAAGATCAATGGGGTAATGTTCAAGAGTCAGATAATCAATCTACCCGCCAAGCATTCCGCAAAAAATTGCGTGAAGGTCAGCTAGACGATAAAGAGATCGAAATTGATGTTGCCGCTCAAGTGAGCGTAGAAATTATGACGCCACCGGGAATGGAAGAGATGACTTCACAGCTTCAATCTTTATTTGAAGGAATGTCGCCAAACAAAACCAAAAAACGCAAAATGAAAATCAAAGATGCGTTAAAAGTGATGTTAGATGAAGAAGCGGCGAAATTAGTAAACCCTGAAGAACTCAAACAACAAGCAATCGAAGCGGTAGAGCAGCACGGGATCGTGTTTATTGATGAGATCGACAAGATCTGCAAAAAAGGAGAACACTCGGGCGGCGATGTTTCCCGTGAAGGAGTTCAACGTGATTTACTGCCAATTATTGAAGGTTCAACCGTAAACACTAAGCATGGTATGGTGAAAACTGACCACATTCTGTTTATCTGCTCCGGTGCGTTCCAAGTGGCTCGCCCGTCTGATTTACTGCCTGAATTGCAAGGTCGTTTACCGATTCGTGTAGAGTTAAAATCGTTAACCAAAGATGATTTCGAGCGTATTTTAACTGAGCCGAACGCCTCATTAACGCTTCAATATCGTGAGCTAATGAAAACTGAAGGCGTTGAAATTGAGTTTACCAAAGAAGGCATCAGCCGTATTGCTGAAAGTGCTTTCCGAGTGAACGAGAAAACCGAAAATATCGGTGCAAGACGTTTACACACCGTGCTTGAACGTTTAATGGACGGCATCTCGTTTGATGCGAGCGAGCGTCGTGGAGAGAAAATTGTAATTGATGAAAACTATGTTTCCGAAGCGTTAAATGACGTGGTGGAAAATGAAGATTTAAGTCGTTTTATTTTATAGTAGTAAGTATGCAAGCGGTTATTTTTGCAAAATTTTTTGCGAATTTGACCGCTTGTAGTGAAATATCGTTGTAGAAATGAAAAGTCAATATAAATGGCCTGCTGCGAAGGCAATTTATCCTAATCGTGGTAAAAAATCTTATGCAGGAAAGCGATTACGCTACAACCTTCGCTCCTGGTTGCACTATTTCAAAATCAAGCAATTTGAACAATTTGTCGCTCAACATCCTCAGTTAATACCGCTTTTAAATGCAAGACCGAATTACAGTTACCCGCTCGCTCATCGCTTTTTAGATAAGCGTTTTTCCTCTATGCAGCGCTTAGAGCAGATGTGTGATAATTTGTTGTTTTTACCGCAGCAACTTAGCCATCTTCCACCGTTATGGGCACAAAAAGTCAGTTTTGGTGAGGTCATTTCTGATTTTGAGCTGATATTAAACATTAACGAGCATCAACCAATGGAGGGTTTTTGGGCATTAGAACTCCGTTATAAACCTGCCGATCAGCTTGTCTATTTATTAACTTTCGGAAAATTAAATAACGCACTGTTAATTGCAGTAATTCAAGGTCCGAATTTTGATGGCTCAAAGGAATTAGTAAAGCAACTCACCAAATATTGCCACGGCTTACGCCCTGCCTATTTAATGGTGGAAGTAATGAAAGCCCTGACTTCAGTATTGGGTTATGAGAATTTATTAGGCATTCCACAGAAATATC
Organism: Mannheimia varigena; assembly: GCF_013377235.1. NCBI lineage: Bacteria > Pseudomonadati > Pseudomonadota > Gammaproteobacteria > Pasteurellales > Pasteurellaceae > Mannheimia > Mannheimia varigena. The sequence continues at coordinate 1,518,346 of NZ_CP016226.1, forward strand.
AAAACAAATCCCGCCTAGTTCAAAGCAAACGTTATGTGGTGGACTACGATGCGATTTTTTCTGAATCAAACGGTAAGAGTGGAAAATATTGGCAATTACCACTGGAATTGAAAAGTAAAAAAATGGACGAAATTCCAAGCAAAAAACGCTCAATGTACCGCAAACGCTATGAAATGCTGGAAAATTTAAGGTCAGCGATGAAAGCAACATTAATCCCGGAGGCTTAAAACTTAAAATTAAGTGGTCTGATTCTTGCAAAATTTTGCACAAATCAGGCCGCTTGTATTTTATTTAGCACTCACTTCTTTATTGTAAAATTTTATCCTTACAAAACGATACCTATCTCTTAAACTTTCTTAAATAAAATGAAAAGTAAATATTACATTAATTTTACAATGTAATTATTTCGTTTATTTTCTCTACATTTTGTGTAACTTTAAAGCATTTAATTTTACAACTATTTTATATAAAAGATAAAAAATTCAACTAAATCCATAAAAACAATAAAAAATCCTGTGGTAAGAGCAGTTGGTTAATGTATTATGCTAAAATTTTTATTCTAATCTAGAATCATTATCGAGTGTGAATTATGAATCAACATTACTTTAATCTATTGGGAAATATTACTTGGTTATGGATGAACTCACCTCTTCATAGAGAGTGGAGTTGTGAGCTATTGGCACGCAATGTGATTCCAGCAATTGAAAATGAACAATATATGCTACTTATTGATAATGATGTTCCAATTGCATATTGTAGTTGGGCAGATTTAAGTCTTGAGGCTGAAGTGAAATATATTAAGGATATTAGTTCATTAACACCGGAAGAATGGCAGTCTGGTGATAGACGTTGGATTATTGATTGGGTAGCACCATTCGGGCACTCCCAGCTACTTTATAAAAAAATGTGTCAGAAATACCCCGATACTCTCGTCAGATCTATACGCTTTTATCCAAAACAAAAAGAACTGGGCAAAATTGCCTATTTTAAAGGGGGTAACTTAGATAAAAAAACAGCAAAAAAACGTTTCGATACATATCAAGAAGAGCTGGGGGCAGCTCTTAAAAATGAGTTTAATTTTACTAAATAAAAGGAGACATCCCTTATGGGAAATAAACTTACCAATATTTCAACAAACTTAAAAAATTCGTGGCTTACTGCCAAATCCGGTTTACATAAAACAGGGCAATCTTTAAACCAAGCTGGTCAATCTTTAAAAGCCGGAGCGAAAAAGCTCATTCTCTATATTCCAAAAGATTATGAATATGATTCAGGAAGAGGAAACGGTTTGCAGGATTTAGTCAAAGCTGCAGAAGAGTTAGGTATTGAAGTACAAAGAGAAGAGCGTAATGGTATTGCTACCGCTCAAAATAGTTTAAGTACAATTCAAAATATTCTTGGATTTAGTGAGCGTGGAATTGTATTGTCTGCTCCTCAACTTGATAAACTGCTTCAAAAATACAAAATCAGTAAAGCACCAGGTTCATCAGAAAATGTAGCTAAGAATTTGGGTAATGCACAAACCTTATTATCAGGTATTCAATCTATTCTTGGCTCAGTTCTTGCTGGAATGGATTTAGATGAAATCTTGAAAAATAAAGGAAGCGAGCTTGAGTTAGCTAAAGCCGGTCTGGATTTGACAAATTCCTTGATTGAAAATATTGCAAGTTCTTTACAAACATTTGATGCCTTTGCAGATAAAATTAATCAATTTGGTTCAAAATTGCAGAATGTAAAAGGTTTAGGTGCTTTAGGAGATAAACTTAAAAACTTTAGTGGCTTCAGTAAAGCCGGTCTTGGTTTAGAAGTGATTTCCGGTTTGCTTTCCGGTGCAACAGCAGCTCTTGTTCTTGCAGATAAAAATGCTTCTACAGGTAGGAAAGTAGGTGCTGGCTTTGAACTTGTAAACCAAGTTGTTGGCAACATCACCAAAGCTGTTTCTTCTTATATTTTAGCTCAACGTGTTGCGGCAGGTTTATCTTCTACGGGTCCTGTTGCGGCATTGATCGCCTCTACAGTATCACTTGCTATCAGCCCTCTAGCATTTGCAGGGATCGCTGATAAATTTAATCACGCCAAAGCATTAGAAAGTTATGCCGAGCGTTTCAAAAAATTAGGTTACGATGGGGATGATTTACTTGCTCAATATCAAAGAGGAACAGGTACGATCGATGCGTCTGTAACGGCAATCAATACAGCATTGGCTGCAATTTCAGGTGGTGTTTCTGCCGCTGCTGCAGGTTCTTTAGTTGGTGCTCCTATTGCTTTACTTGTATCTGGTATTACCGGTGTTATTTCAACCATTTTGCAGTATTCTAAACAAGCGATGTTTGAACACGTTGCAAACAAAATTCACAATAAAATTGTGGAATGGGAAAAAAATAATCCAGGTAAGAATTACTTTGAAAATGGCTACGATGCACGTTACCTAGCCGGATTACAAGATAATATGAAATTCTTACTCAGCTTAAATCAAGAATTACAAGCTGAACGTGTCATTGCTATTACTCAGCAACAATGGGACAAAAATATTGGTGATTTAGCCGGTATTAGCCGATTAGGGGACAAAGTTATCAGTGGTAAAGCCTATGTTGATGCTTTTGAAGAGGGTAAACACCTTAAAGCCGACAAGCTGGTACAACTAGACTCGGCAAAAGGTATTATTGATGTAAGTAATACTGGAGGAGCAAAAACACAACATATTTTATTCAGAACGCCATTATTAACACCAGGTACTGAGCATCGTGAGCGAGTACAAACCGGTAAGTATGAATACATTACTAAGCTCAATATTAATCGTGTAGATAGCTGGCAAATTAAAGATGGGGCAGCAAGTTCTACTTTAGATCTCACAAATGTGGTGCAACGTATCGGTATTGAGCTAGATCAAGCAGGTAATGTAACTAAAACCAAAGAAACAAAAATTGTCGCTCAACTTGGAGCAGGCGATGATAATGTCTTTGTTGGTTCCGGTACAACAGAAATTGATGGTGGGGAAGGGCACGATCGCGTTCACTATAGTAGAGGTAATTATGGTGCACTTACTATTGATGCAACCCAAGAAACGCAAAAAGGTAGCTATACAGTAAAACGTTTTGTTGAAACAGGAAAAGCATTACATGAAGTTACTTCAACACATACGGCGTTAGTAGGTAGTCGTGAAGAGAAAATAGAGTATCGTCATAGTGATAATACACAACACGCCGGTTATTACACTCAAGATACTTTAAAATCCGTTGAAGAAATTATCGGCACATCGCATAACGATATTTTTAAAGGGAGTAAATTTAATGACATTTTCCACGGTGGTGATGGTGTAGATACTATTAACGGTAACGGAGGTAATGATATCTTACTCGGAGGCAAAGGAGACGATGTCATTGATGGTGGTGATGGCAATGACTTTATCGATGGGGGTAAAGGTAACGACCTCTTATATGGCGATAAAGGCGATGATATTTTCGTTCACCGTCAGGGAGATGGTAATGACGTTATTGGTGATTCTGGCGGTAATGATAAATTATCGTTCTCTGATTCAAACTTAAAAGATTTAACGTTCGAAAAAGTTAAATATAATCTTGTCATTACGAATACCAAGAAAGAGACAGTTACTATTCAAAACTGGTTCCGTGAAGCAGATCTTGCCAAAGAAGTGCATAATTATCAAGCAACTAAAGATGAGAAAATTGAAGAAATCATCGGGCGAAATGGTGAGCGGATTACCTCAAGTCAAGTCGATGATCTTATCGCAAAAGGTAACGGTAAAATCGATCAGAATGAACTGACAAAAGTAGTTGATAACTATGAATTGCTCAAGCGTAGTCGAAATGTAACAAACAGCTTAGATAAATTGATTTCATCTGTGAGCTCGTTTACTTCGTCTAATGATTCGAGAAATGTACTAGTGAATCCGACTTCAATGTCAGATCAAAATTTATCTTCTCTTCAATTTGCTAGAGCAGCTTAATTTTTAATGATTGGCAACTCTATATTGTTTTGCACATTATGGAGTTGCCCTTTTATTTTATAAAAGGAGACAATATGGAAGCAAATCATCAAAGGAATGATCTTGGTTTAGTCGCTCTTACGATGTTAGCACAATATCATAATATTTCGCTTAATCCGGAAGAAATAAAACATAAATTTGATATTGATGGAAAAGGGCTTTCTTTAACCTCTTGGCTTTTAGCCGCAAAATCGTTAGCGTTGAAAGCAAAACACATTAAAAAAGAGATTTCCCGCTTACATTTGGTTAATTTACCTGCCTTAGTTTGGCAAGATAACGGTAAACATTTTTTATTGGTAAAAGTGGATACCGATAATAACCGCTATTTAACTTACGATTTGGAAAAAGATACACCGCAAATTTTATCACGAGACGAGTTTGAAGCTTGCTATCAAGGGCAGTTAATTTTGGTTACTTCCAGAGCCTCTGTCGTGGGGCAGTTAGCAAAATTTGATTTCACTTGGTTTATTCCTGCGGTGATTAAATACCGAAAAATCTTTCTAGAAACCTTAATTGTTTCAATCTTTTTGCAAATTTTTGCCCTAATTACACCGCTATTCTTCCAAGTGGTAATGGATAAAGTATTGGTACATCGAGGTTTTTCAACCTTGAATATCATTACTGTTGCCTTAGCTATTGTGATCATATTTGAAATTGTGTTAAGCGGTTTACGGACCTATATTTTTGCCCACAGTACCAGCCGGATTGATGTGGAATTAGGGGCTAAATTATTTCGGCATTTGTTATCGCTACCTATTTCTTATTTTGAGAACAGACGGGTTGGCGATACGGTTGCACGAGTTAGAGAATTAGATCAAATTCGGAATTTTCTTACCGGACAAGCATTAACTTCGGTCTTGGATTTACTGTTCTCTTTTGTCTTTTTTGCGGTGATGTGGTATTACAGCCCGAAATTAACTCTAGTAGTTCTCGGCTCATTACCCTGCTATATTTTATGGTCGATTTTTATTAGTCCGATTTTAAGACGACGTTTAGACGATAAATTTGCTCGAAGTGCTGATAACCAATCATTCTTGGTTGAATCAGTAACTGCTATCAATATGATTAAAGCTATGGCGGTTACTCCACAAATGACCGATACGTGGGATAAACAATTGGCAAGCTATGTTTCATCAAGTTTCCGTGTAACCGTATTGGCAACCATTGGGCAACAGGGAGTGCAACTTATCCAGAAAACTGTAATGGTAATCAACCTTTGGTTGGGAGCACACTTAGTGATCTCAGGTGATCTTAGCATAGGACAATTAATTGCCTTTAATATGCTTTCCGGGCAAGTGATTGCACCGGTAATCCGCTTGGCACAACTCTGGCAAGATTTCCAACAAGTTGGTATTTCTGTTACACGTTTAGGTGATGTTTTAAATTCCCCGACCGAACAATATCAAGGAAAATTATCACTACCTGAAATACAAGGCGACATCGCGTTTAAAAATATTCGTTTTAGATATAAACCGGATGCTCCTACGATTTTAAATAATGTGAATTTAGAGATTAAAAAAGGGGAAGTAATCGGGATTGTTGGGCGTTCAGGCTCAGGCAAAAGTACATTAACAAAATTACTGCAACGTTTTTATATTCCTGAAAACGGTCAGGTGCTTATTGACGGGCACGATCTTGCATTAGCTGACCCAAACTGGCTACGCCGTCAAATCGGGGTAGTCTTGCAAGATAACGTCCTGTTAAACCGTAGTATCCGAGAAAATATAGCCCTATCCGAACCGGGAATGTCAATGGAACGTGTGATTTATGCAGCAAAATTAGCTGGTGCTCATGATTTCATTTCAGAGCTACGTGAAGGTTATAACACTATTGTTGGTGAACAAGGCACAGGGCTTTCCGGCGGACAGCGGCAACGGATTGCGATTGCACGAGCTTTAGTGAACAACCCTAAAATCCTGATTTTTGATGAAGCGACTAGTGCTCTCGATTACGAATCTGAACATATTATTATGAAAAATATGCAAAAAATATGCCAAGGAAGAACCGTGATTTTGATTGCACATCGGTTATCAACAGTCAAAAATGCCGACCGAATTATTGTGATGGAAAAAGGGGAAATTGTAGAACAAGGTAAGCATCACGAATTGCTGCAAAACAATAACGGGCTTTACTCCTACTTACATCAATTACAACTGAATTAAGAAGGAAAACAATGAAAATATGGCTTAGTGGTATTTATGAATTTTTCCTACGCTATAAAAATATTTGGGTAGAAGTATGGAAAATTCGTAAAGAATTAGACCACCCAAACAGAAAAAAAGATGAAAGTGAGTTTTTACCGGCACATTTAGAGCTGATTGAAACCCCGGTTTCTAAAAAGCCACGCCTAATTGCCTATTTAATTATGCTGTTTTTAGCGGTGGCAATTGTGCTTGCAAGTGTCAGTAAAGTGGAAATTGTGGCGACTGCACCCGGTAAATTAACCTTTAGTGGTAGAAGTAAAGAAATTAAACCGATTGAAAATACGATCGTACAAGAAATTTTTGTTAAGGACGGGCAATTTGTAGAAAAAGGTCAATTATTAGTCAGTTTAACTGCTTTAGGCTCTGATGCAGATATCAAAAAGACTATTACTTCACTCTCTTTGGCAAAACTAGAGAACTATCGCTACCAAACCCTACTTACTGCCATTGAAAAAGAGTCATTACCGGTTATCGATTTATCCAACACCGAATTTAAAGATTCATCGGAGGAAGACAGGTTGCGTATTAAGCATTTAATCGAAGAACAATACACGACTTGGCAAAAACAAAAAACGCAGAAAACCTTAGCTTATAAACGTAAAGATGCAGAAAAACAGACCATATCTGCTTACGTTCGTAAATATGAAGGTGCAACTCGTATAGAGCAAGAAAAGTTAAAGGACTTTAGAAAACTTTATCAACAAAAGTCTTTATCTAAACACGAACTTCTCTCGCAAGAAAATAAAGCCATTGAAGCACAAAATGAGTTGGCGGTTTATCGTTCAAAATTAAATGAATTAGAAAGTGATCTTCTCAATGTGAAAGAAGAACTTGAATTGATCACACAATTCTTTAAAAGCGATGTATTGGAAAAATTAAAACAGCATATTGAAAATGAGCGTCAGCTCCGGCTTGAGTTGGAAAAAAATGACCAACGTAGACAAGCTTCTATGATCAGAGCTCCGGTTTCCGGTACGGTGCAACAGCTGAAAATTCATACTATAGGTGGTGTTGTTACCACAGCTGAAACCTTGATGATTATTGTGCCGGAAGATGATGTATTAGAAGCTACCGCTCTGATTCAAAACAAAGACATCGGCTTTGTTGCTGCAGGGCAAGAGGTGATTATTAAAGTAGAAACTTTCCCTTATACCCGATACGGCTATATTACCGGACGGATTAAACATATCAGCCCAGACGCTATAGAACAACCTAATTTAGGACTAGTGTTTAATGCAACTGTTAGTATAGACAAACAAGCACTCTCATCTCCGGACGGTCATAAAATAGAGCTAGGCTCAGGTATGACGATTACCGCTGAAATCAAAACAGGTGAGCGAAGTGTAATGAGCTATTTGCTCAGCCCATTGGAAGAATCTGTTACAGAAAGTTTAAGGGAACGCTAAATCGAACCTAAACAAAGCCATAATAGCTATTTCCGCAGCTGTTATGGCTTTTTTTTGCATAAAGAGACAGGTTTTTAACATCATAAGCGGTTAAAAAAGTAAATTTTTTTACACCTTTGTAAATAATGTCCTCTATTTTTTCTGCGTCCAAAATAAACAATTAAGAAGAGGATTTATGAGCCTTATTAACGGGGCAGATTGTTAATCTGCAGTGGCATCAAGAGTGTATTGGTTTCCAATCTTATCTGTTCGACTCCTATATGGAGGATCTAGTGAAAATGTTGAAATATAACTGTTTGTTGAGTTTTATTGCCATATAAAAATAATGGTTATTGACAATATTGGTGTAATTATACAGAATACCAGTATTAACCTTAATTTTTTTATGGAAATAGAATGCAGAAGTTTCATTTTAAAAATAGTTTATTTGCGGTTGCTGTATCAAGTTTTTGTCAGTTTGCATATGCGGAAAAAGAGGCCTTGCTTGATGAGGTTGTAGTGTCTTCCAGTGTTACACCTGATTTCCAATCCCTTGCTTTTACGCAAGGTCGTAAAGCCAGTGACGTGACAATTGAAGGGAAAGTATTTAAATCTCGTTCTGCTACATTAGGTAATGCTTTAGCTGGAGAGCTAGGTGTTCACTCTAATCCATTTGGTGGCGGGGCAAGTGCTCCTGTCATTCGTGGTCAAGATGGCGTAAGAATAAAATTGTTACAAAACGGATCGGATATTGTTGATATGTCGAATATTTCGCCAGATCATACTGTGGCGGCAGATACTCTCTTGGCGCAGCAGGTAGATTTAGTTCGAGGCACTTCAACTCTGATATATGGAATGGCTTCTCCTGCAGGTGTAGTGAATATTATTGATAAACGAATTCCCACCTATCGTCCTGAAAAAGGCTATGAGGGAGAAGTACTCTCCCGTTTTGATACGGCAAGTAAAGAGCGTGTGCTAAATGCGGGTGTGACATTATCTGCAGGGGAGAATTTTTTAATTCGGGCAGAGGGTTTGACACGCAAGTCAGATAACTACCGCGTGCCAGAAGTCTATATTGGTAGAAAACTAAACTATTTGCCGGATAGCCACAATAAATCGAATGTAGGAACGTTCGGTGCAAGCTGGATTGGCAGCCGAGGCTATTTGGGGGCTTCCTTTAGCTATCGTCAAGATCACTATGGTATCCCAGGGCATAACCATGCCTTTGATTACTGTTCCGGACACTTGTTTGATACCTCCAATCTAAATGCCGTTGTTTCAGGTGGTGATGCACCTTATTTAGATGCTTATCCACATTTAATGACGGACAAAGATGTGAATGAGGCCCTCCATTTCCACTGTGGCACAGACCTCAACACTGGGGCTCATAGCCACAGCAATGTTTATGGACACCAGTACGACATCAGTTCCGCCGGTCCAGTTATTGATATGCGTTCTAAGCGTTACGATCTTCGTGGTGAAATGAAAGAGCCACTTCCCGGCGTCGGTAAGGTGAAATTGTCTCTCACTTATGCAGACTACTACCACGATGAGAAACACGACGGCAAAGCTCATATCAAAGGCTATGAGGTGGAAAGTATCAAGAAGGCGAAACTTCATACCGCAGCACTGATGGCAGGTAAGCCCGAGGCTTTTTATTCCAACCGTGGATTTAACAGTCGTTTGGAAATCTATCATAAGCCAACCGAACATTTTAATGGTTTGATTGGGCTACAGTATCAAACGCAAAAAAGCAGTGCCCGTCGTTTGGCAGCAAATCTGAATAATGATCAAAATAATTTAAGCGGTGAGCGTAAGGAATCAGAGCGTAATCCATTAGTAGAAAATACCAATAAGCAACTTAGTCTTTTTGCCCTAGAGCAAATTATTTGGAAAAATTTCATCTTTGAGCTAGGAGCGCGCTGGGAAAAACAATCTATCCCAATTAGCTACAATAAAGAAAAGTTACGTTTGAATCATAGGGCTCGCCAGCCAGATTTATCTATTTATAATGAAAATGCACTCTCTTATTCAGGTACGATTATGTGGGATTTCCATCCTGATTACCGTTTATCTGTCACAGGTTCTCACAATGAAAGAATGCCAGCACCGATGGAGCTCTATTATCATGGTAAACACCTTGCTACTAACTCTTTTGAATACGGTAATCGAGATCTGAAGAAAGAACGTTCTAATAATGCAGAAGTGGGATTAATGCACTTCTCGGACAAATGGGATTTTAAAGTGAGTGCGTATTATCAACGCTTTAAAAATTATATCCACAACGAAAATCTACACCGAGAAGGTAATTTGTTTATGCGTCGCTACAATCAATCCCAAGCTAAATTCCATGGCTTTGAAGGTGAAATTGGTTATCAGATGACAGAAAAACACAAAATTTCCCTATTTGGTGACTATGTGAATGGGAGATTGTTCGGTTTTAAAACCTTCTATGGTAATAAGAAATACGCGGAAAAAT